>NZ_JBSFNF010000014.1:0-190087 GCF_053586955.1 Nocardia sp. NPDC003726
CTCGGCCACCGCCTCCAACGCATCCTCACCACCATCGCCACCAACCCCCACACCCCCATCGGCGACATCGACATCCTCGACGACACCGAACGGGAAATGGGAAGGGCCGCAACGGTTGCCACCCCATCGCCGAGCGCGGCGGCGACCGCGGGCACCACACTCACCCAAGCGCTCGTCGCCGCGGTCGAGGACGACCCCGACGCCCCCGCCATCCTGTCCGACGACGAGCTGTCCTACCACGATCTGGAGACCCGCTCCTCGCGTTTGGCGCGGGTGCTCATCGCGCGTGGTTGCGGCCCCGGCGCGGGCGTGGCGCTGCGCTTGGACCGCGGCATCCAGGCCGTCGTCGCCACCTGGGCCGTGCTCAAGACCGGCGCCGCCGTCGTCCCCGTCCCCACTGACGACGCCGCACTACCCGACCACCTCGAGATCAAGACCGGCCTGACCGCCGGCGGTGCGTTCCCGACCGCCACGGTCGACTGGCTGGCCCTCGACGACCCCGCCCTGACCGCCGAAATCGCCGCCGAATCACCACGACCGGTCACCTACGCCCACCGCACCCGCCCACTGCGCGGCAGCGACCCGGCATTCGCCGGACAACAGGTCCTCAGCTACGACGACCTCGCCGCGGCAGCCGCGCGATTGCGCGACCGGGACGAACTCACCTACGAATCCGAGATCCCCTACCGCGACGAAGCGAGATCCTCCGAGGGTGTGATCGCGCTGGTCGCCGCCGGGATGGTCGGCGCTGCGGTCGTCCTCGACGCCGAGGGCGAGGTGCTCACCGGCGAAGACGTGACCGGTTGATCGTCGCGGCCGGGCAGCGCTCAGCTGAAGTGGACCACCGAGAGCGTGCCCGCCGCAATGCAGTACGTGGCGAACGGCAGTAGGGTCCGAGTCTGGAAGTAGCGCTCCAGGAACCGTACTGCCAGCCACGACGACACCCCGGAAACCACGGCGCCGAACAGCACCGGTCCACGGATGCCTTCGGTCTCCGGGCCGACCAGTTCCGGTAGCTCCAGCACTCCGGCGCCGAGAATCGCCGGAGTGGCCAGCAGGAACGCGAATTTGGCCGCGTGCTCGCGCGCGAGCCCGCGCCACAAGCCGCCGACCATGGTCAGGCCCGCCCGGCTGAAACCGGTCAGCAGCGCACCGGCTTGGGCGAAGCCGATACCGAGGGCGTCGGCCGTCCCCAGGGCGGCCAGCGGCCGGTCGGACTGGCGGGGAGTCCGCGCCACGGCGGTGACGGTGCCTCTGCGCGCTTCCTGCCGAGCGAACCGCCGGCCGTATTCGGCCAGCGACGGCTCGTTCCGCCTGCGCAGACCCTCACCGATGATCAGCACGACACCGTTGAGCGCGAGGAAGATTCCGGCGTAGAACGGCGTGCCGAACAGCGCGTGCAGCGGATGTTCCAGCAGGAAGCCGAGCACGCCGACCGGAATGGTGGCGATCACGATCAACCATGCCAGCCGCTGCGGGATGGTGTCGAGGCGCCCGGTGCGCAGCGTGGTGAAGAAGCCCGCCACGATGACGCACCAGTCGCGCCAGTAGTACCCGAGCAGCGCCAGCGCGGTGGCCACGTGCAGCGCCACCACGAACGCCAGATACGGTGTGCCGGAATCGGCTTCGCCCTGGCCGGTCAATCTCTCCCAATCGCCTCCGAGCCATGCCGCGACCAGCACGGAGTGCCCCAGGCTGGAAATCGGGAACAGTTCGGTGACCCCTTGTACCGCCCCGATCACAGTCGCTTGAAAGTATGTGAGCATCGTTGCGAGTCTCGCACGCGCGCAACGCAACTGTGTGCGGGCCTCTCCCGGCAGTCGCCGCGACGGTTCCGACGCGGCGAGGAGGGGTGATGACCGGGACACGCGAGTCGGCCTCGCCGACGGTGAAAACCACTGTCGGCGAGGTCGATGCCGCTCAGGCGGTGGCGCCGGAGGATTCGGCGAGCATGTCCAGGGCGATGTCCACGATGAGATCCTCTTGTCCCCCGACCAACCCCCGACGTCCCACTTCGAGCAGGATCGTGCGCACGTCGATGCCGTAGCGCCGGGACGCGGTTTCGGCGTGCCGCAGGAAGGACGAGTAGACCCCGGCGTAGCCGAGCGTGAGTGTTTCGCGGTCCACGCGCACCGGGCGGTCCTGTAGCGGGCGCACCAGATCGTCGGCCGCGTCCTGCAGCGCGAACAGATCGCAGTTGTGTTTCCAGCCGTGCAGGTCGGCGACGGCGACGAAAGGTTCGATCGGGCAGTTGCCCGCGCCGGCGCCGTGGCCGGCGAGCGAGGCGTCGACCCGGGTGACGCCTTCTTCGACCGCTACCACGGAATTGGCCACCGACAGGGAGAGATTCTCGTGCGCGTGGATGCCGATCTCGGTGCCGGGGTCGAGCGCATCCCGGTAGGCGCGGACCCGGTCACGGACGCCGTTCATGGTCAGCCGGCCGCCGGAGTCGGTGACGTAGACGCACTGCGCCCCATAGGATTCCATCAGTTTCGCTTGTTCGGCCAGGCGAGCGGGTTCGGCCATGTGCGACATCATCAGGAATCCGGAGACGTCCATGCCGAGTTCCCGCGCGGTCGCGATGTGCTGGGCGGACACGTCGGCTTCGGTGCAGTGGGTGGCCACGCGCACCGATCGCACGCCCAGCCGGTAGGCGTGCTTCAGTTCTCGAATGGTGCCGATGCCGGGCAGCAGCAGCGTGGTCAGCCGGGCGTGGGTGAGGTTGGCGGCGGCGGCTTCGATCCACTCCCAGTCGGTGTTGCTCCCGGGACCGTAGTTCAGGCTGCCGCCGGCGAGACCGTCGCCGTGGGCGACTTCGATGCCGTCGACACCGGCCGCGTCGAGCGCCGCCACGATCCGGCCGACGTCGGCGGGAGTGACGCGGTGGCGCACCGCGTGCATGCCGTCGCGGAGGGTGACGTCTTGGATGAACAGTCGGGTGGTCATCGCAGCGCTTCCTGTCCCGCCGGGGCCGCGGCGATCGTGTCGGCGATGGATTCGGCGTAGCGCACCGCCGCCGAGGTCATGATGTCCAGATTTCCCGCGTAGGCCGGGAGGTAGTGGGCGGCGCCTTCGACCTCGAGGAACACCGTGACCTGATGGGTGGGCGCCGCGGCCGTGCCCGGCGCCAGGAGGGTGTGCACCGGCTGGTCTCGCGGGACGGCCGTGATCTGGACTTGTTGCTTGAGGCGGTAGCCGGGGACATAGGTGGCCACGTCGGCGATCATCTGCTCCACGGATTCCCGGATCGCCGCGTGCACGCCGGGATCCGGCGTGGTGATCAGGCACAGCACCGTATCGCGCATGATCAGCGGCGGATCGGCCGGATTGAGGATGATGACGGCCTTGCCGCGCGCCGCGCCGCCCACCGTTTCGATCGCGTGCGCGGTGGTCTCGGTGAACTCGTCGATATTCGCGCGCGTGCCGGGACCGGCGGACTTCGAGGCGATGGACGCGACGATCTCGGCGTAGGCCACCGGTGCGACGCGGGAGATGGCCGCGACGATCGGGATGGTGGCCTGCCCGCCGCAGGTGACCATGTTGACGTTGGGCGCGTGGCGGTGCTCGTCGAGGTTCACCGCGGGGACGACGAATGGTCCGAGCGCGGCGGGTGTCAGATCGATCAGGCGTTTGCCGAGTGGTTGGAGCACCGCGGCGTGGGCGGCGTGGGCTTTGGCGGAAGTCGCGTCGAAGACCACGTCGATCTCGTCGAAGTTCGGCAGTTCCAGCAGGCCCTGGACGCCGTCGGACGTGGTGGGGACGCCGAGTCTGCGCGCGCGGGCCAGACCGTCGGATTCCGGGTCGATGCCGACCATCGCGCCCATCTCCAGGACGGTCGAGTGCCGGATCACTTTGATCATCAGATCGGTGCCGATGTTGCCCGATCCGATCACCGCGACTTCGAGGGTGGCGGGGTTGTCGTTCATGGTCTCACTCCCGAATGAAGGTCGCGGTCACCGAACCGAGTCCGGTGATGTCCGCGGTGACGGTTCCAGGGCCCTCGATCGGGGCCATCGGTCCGAGCGCTCCGGAGAGCACGATCTGCCCGGCGCGCAGCGGACGACCGAACTCGCGCGTGGTCCGCGCCAGCCAGGCCAGGGCGTGCAGGGGATCGCCGAGGCAGGCCGCGCCGGTTCCCGTCGAGACTTCGACGTCGTCGATCGACATCCGCATCCTGGTGGAAACGGGCTCGAAGGAATCGAGGGTGCGGCGTTCGTCGCCGAGGACGAACAAACCGCTGGAAGCGTTGTCGGCGACGGTGTCGCCGAAGGTGATGTCCCAACCGGCGATGCGGCTGTCGACGATCTCGAGCGCGGCCACGGCGTAGTCGACCGCGCCGCGGACCTGCTGGTCGTCGAGTGGTCCGTCGGCCAGGTCCGCGCCGAGCACGAACGCGATCTCGGCTTCGGCCTTCGGCTGCAGCAACCGGCTCAGCGGCACGGGCGTGTCCTGCCGGTAGCGCATGTCGTCGAACAGCACTCCGAAGTCCGGTTGATCGACACCGAGCTGCCGCTGCACCGCCGGGGAGGTCAAGCCGATCTTGCGGCCGACCACCTCGGCGCCCGCCGCGATGCGCTCGGCGGTCAGCAATTCCTGCACCGCGTAGGCGGCGGCCACGTCGCCGGAACCGATCAGATCGCGTACCGGGGCGCACGGGGTGCCGGAGCGGGCGGCCGCGCCGAGCAGGTCGGCGGCGGCGATCGTGGCGGTGTCCGCGGAGCGTTGGTCGAGGTCTGGAGGTAGCGGCATCGGAAGTCCCGGCTCTCGTGAGAAGTGAACGGTGACCTCACTGTCGCCGCGGAAGGAATCCGTCCGCCAGCATCGCGTTCCACTGAGCCGAACGCCGCCGCGATAGAGTCGGCGCGGCGAAGGAGGTGAGCGGTGCCATCCGCGTTCACTGGCCGTGCGGTAGACGGTTCGACCGTGCTGGGCAAGATCATGGCCGTACTCGAGGCGTACTCGATCGACGACACCACCTTGACCCTGGCCGAGCTGGGGCGGCGGACCGGCATTCCGAAGGGGACCCTGCACCGGGTCCTCGCCGACATGGTGAGCGTCCGGCTGCTGGACCGGACCGACGCCGGGTATCGGCTCGGCGGGTACCTGTTCGAACTCGGGATGCGCGCCTCGGTGGAGCGAAGTCTGCTCGAGGTGGCCATTCCGTTCCTGGAGGAACTCAACGCACGGATCCACGAGACCGTGCATCTGGGCGTGCTCGACGGCACGGATGTCGTGTATCTGACGAAGATCGGCGGACGCAGGCAGGCCAGCGCCCCCTCCCGCATCGGTGGCCGCATGCCGGTGCACTGCACCGCCATCGGCAAAGTGCTCCTCGCCAACGCCGACGCGGCGCTTCGTGACCAGGTGCTGGCCGGACCGCTGCGCCGCTACACCCCGCGCACGATGGCCCAGCCGGGCACGCTGCGCAACCAGCTCGATCGGATCGCGGCCGACGGCGTCGCCTTCGAATTCGAGGAATCCGCGCCCGGCATCGTCTGCGTGGCCGCCCCGGTTCGCGAGTCGGAGGACGTGGTCGCCGCGATCAGCGTGGCAGGCCCGTCCCATCGGTTCCAGCCCGAGACCCACGCGGCATCGGTCCGCGCGGCCGCCGACGGCATCGGAGCCACCCTGACCCGGCGGGCCCGGTTGTTGTCCGCGCCTCCTTCCTGAGCCACGAGGAAGGCCCCGCCCGGCACGGATGCCGGACGGGGCCGGGTGAGCGAACGCTCGCCGGGGTTGCTCCCCCACTACCTACTTGGCCGGTGCGATCGGCGGCTGATTGACAGTGGCGAAGTACTGGATGGCGGCGCCCAGCGCCACCGGAGCCGTGACCAGGATCTGACCGGCGAGGGTGCCCAGCGCGCCGACGGCGATGATGCCGCCGAGGCAGCCGATGGCCGCGGCCGGGATGAACGCGCCGAACAGGCCGACGATCGTGGAGGCCGCGACCGTCGCGCCCGCGATGCCACCCAGGATGCAGCCGACGGCGCCGCCGCCGAGACCGCCGACCAGGGTGCCGAGGGTGGCGCCCATGGTGATGGTGCTGGTCATGCGGGTCCAGGCCGCCTGCTCACGGTCGTAGTCGGTCTTCCAGGGCGCCTTGTCCTCGAACGGAAGGGCGACCGGCTTGTAGGTGGCGTGCGCCAGGTCGAACTGCGGGGTCAGGGTGGCGGTGTGGTCCGCGATCTCGGCAGCGATCGGGAACTCGAAGTCATCGACCCGGAAGGTCAGCGGCATGCCGGTGAGCACCGTGCCGTTGGCGGCCTTGACCTTGAACACGCCATCCTCGACGACCATGGAACCGGCATCGGTCGTGATGATGGACTGGGTATCGGTGGCGCGAGCCGTGAAACCGACCGCGTCCTCCGCTTCGGGCTGGGCGCCGGCCGAGCCGGAAGCGATCCCGACCGCGGCGACGAGACCCGCGGCCACCGTGACGATTTTCCTCATCCTTGTTTTCTTTCCTCTCGGCTCTTCCTGGGTGTCGGCGCGCCGAGTGCACCGGATGCCGAGCGCGGACAGCGCCCGGCAGGTTGTTGATGATGTGCTGTGTGGTGTCGGTGCGACCCACGTCACTTCCGTGTGGGAAGTAGTGGAACGGTGCCTGAGCGCGTCAGGCCAGGTCAACCGATTCGGTCCACTCAGCTGACCAACCGATCGAAAAATTCGCGAGATCTTCGCCGCGGATTTGCTAATCCGGGGCACGCCTCGACTCTTCGGTATGCGTCCGCCGCGCGCTATGCCGAACGCGCGAGTGTCCGGTTGATCCCCATGGCCGCGGACTTCAGCGGGCCGGACATCCGGTCGAGGTTCATCCGAGCGGTGGTCGTGGACATCCCGACCGCCCCGATCAGAACCGACTGCGGCCCGAACACGGGCACCGCCGCGCTCACCACGCCGAGGGACATCTCCTCGGCTTCCACCGCCAGCCTGTTCTGCCGGACGATGTCCAGTTGGCGGTACAGATGCGCCGCCGAGGCGACCGTTCGTCGGGTGAACGCCGACAGCCCGTTCTCCACCACCTGCGCGACCACATCGGTCGCGGAGAACGCGAGAATCGCCTTGCCCGTCGCGGTCGCGTACAGCGGCAGCCGTCCCGCGACCCGGGACGGTATCTCGACCGCGCCGTGGCCGGAGAGCTTGTCGATGTAGAGCACGTCGAGACCGTCGCGGATGGCGAAATGGACCGTCGCGGACGTCGCGGCATGGAGTTCCTGCAGGTACGGCAGCGCCGCATCGCGCAGAACCCGTTGCGTCGGCACCAGTTGCCCGAGCTCGAACAGGCGCAGGCCGAGGCGGTATTTCGTCCCCGAGCGTTCGAGGACACCCCACTCCACCAGGGCGTTCGCCAGCCGGTACGTCGTCGCCTTGGCGACTCCGCTGCGGCGGGACAGTTCGGTGAGCGACAACGCCACCGACTCGGCGTCGAAGGCTTCCAGCAGCAACCTTGCCTTGCCGAGTACCGATTGCATAGTCGAGCGCCTCCAACTAACCAGGCGGTCCACAGGCCGGACCAAAATCTGCAACACCATACCGTTGCGTATTTTTCGCTGAACCGCGGCCGCCCACCCGCCGCGCACCCCGGAAAGCAGGCGTGGGCAGGCGGAAATCCCGGCTGATTGCCGTTCGCTGACGGGTTCCCAGCGAGTATATCCATCTGTTACATTACCGATGCGGAGCCTATATAAAGCCGTGCTGCTCCCCATCCGGACGACAACGCAGTCAGCGGACATCCGTCCCGACAAAGACGTCGGCAGGCCGACAACGGCGTCGGCCGCAAACGGATCCACACATCACGAATCGCCGCGAGCCCGCCCGTGCCTCGCATGCGACGGCCCGAGATCGGTCGACGTCCGCCCGCCCGGTCGTCCGATATCCGGGCCGATTCGCGCCGCGCGGCACGCCGGAACACTCGTGGCGACGCCCCGCCCCGATCGGACTTTTCAGCTGGAGGAACCCATCGACATGCCGATCAATTTCCTGAGCGGGCTCGATCTGATCGCCGCACTGGATGTGCGCAATGTCGAAGCTCATCTCGCCGATGCCGTCGAGAACTGCTCGGCTTGCGCCACCACCGCCAATCCGGGGCCCGGCTGCCCCGCCGGCCTCGCCGCCCGGATTCGCGCCGCCGCCGCGGGCAGCACCGCATCGGCTCCGCTGACGGCGATCGAGATCGTCGACAAGCTCCTCGCGCTGCGCAGGACACCCCAGCCCGACAGCGCGTAGCGCACGGTCACGACGCGACACCTCAGCGGCGTGATCGGCGCATCCGGACTACCCTCCGCTGACCGGTGCGATCGTGCGCGGAGAGGGGGATCAACTCGATGTGGCCTGGGTTCGGGGGAAGCGGTGACCCATGACATCCGCCCACCATGCGCTCAAACGGGACTCGGGCCAAATGATCCGGTCTCGATCCTCGTCGTCGGTGCTGGGCATGTTCGCGTCCTCGATCACGATGTAGTTCCTTTGCGCCGTCCAACCTCGGAATGGGGCCCTCGTCCTCGGGTGCGGCGCAAGCTATTCATGACATCGTTGTCCAACCGGCCGGTGGTCGAGCAGCGGGGATACCCCGAATCGCGTACCGGCACGACCGCGCTGTCGAGCCGATACGTGCACCGGGTACCACTCGCGACCATAAACAAACCGTTCTTTCGGTACCGCTTCGCGGAACATGCCGCGCCGTTCGCGCGCGGCCGAGTTCTCGGTGCCGACACGGCCGCGATCCGGCCGGGCGCAGGCTACTCGTGGACCTGGGCGTCGATTGTGGGATGCGCGGCGCCGCTGTCCGCACCAAGGCCGGCGAGCAGGCGCAGCCCGTCCTCGGCGGGGCTGCCGGGGGCCGCCGACAGCACCAGCAGCTCCATGCCCGAGGCGTCCGGTAGGGCGAAGTTCTCCTGGTGCAGTTCCAGCAGTCCGACCAGCGGGTGCCGGTACGCCTTGCGTCCATGGGTGCGGGCGCGCACGTCCGCGCGAGCCCACAGCCGGCGGAAGCGCTCGCTGCCCATCGCCAGCTCGCCGATGAGTGAGGCAAGCCGGGGATCCTCGGGGTACTTGCCCGCGGCCAGGCGCAGGTGCCCCACCACGTCGAGGGTGCAGGTCTCCCAGTCCGCGTAGAGGCCGCGCTCGGCCTCCTCGAGAAAGATGTGCCTGGCGGTGTTCAGCCCCGGCATGGGCCGGCCGTAGAGCAGGCCGGCGAGGCGGTTCCCCGCGCGCACGTCCAAGCGATGGTCCATGATCAGCGCGGGCGCGTCGGTGACCAGGTCCAGCACGCGCAACAGTTCCGGCCGGATTCGCCCGCCCGGCGCCTTCGCCCGGCGGCGGCGCTGGCGGGCCAGCCGGTAGAGATGCTCGCGTTCGGTGTCGTCGAGACCCAGGACGCGGGCGAGCGCGTCGAGGACCTGTTCGGACGGCTCGGTCGCGCGGCCCTGCTCCAGGCGTACGTAGTAGTCGACGCTGACCCCGGACAGGTGCGCGACCTCTTCGCGGCGCAGCCCTTCGACCCGGCGGCGCCTGTCGGTGGGGATGCCGACGGTCGCCGGATCGACCCGGGAACGCCGGGTTCGCAAGAAGCCCGCGAGATCGTCCATGCCCCCAGTATGGCTGCGGCCGTGCCCGTGAAGGTGGTCCTGCTGTTACCAGGAAGTCCCGTCCGACGGAAGCGGAGCCCCTGAACGCCGGGCGCCGTGCCGCCCAGGATCGAAGGCACCCGATCCCGAGGAGTTCTGATGAAGACATTGATCGTCTACGCCCATCCCGAGCCGAAGTCGCTCAACGGGTCGCTGAAGGATCTCGCGGTGTCCGCCTTGGAGGCCGCGGGGCACGAGGTGCGGGTGAGCGATCTGTACGCGATGCAGTGGAAGGCGGTCGTGGACGCCACGGACTACGGCCCCGGAGCCTCGAGTCCGCTACGGGTCGCCCGTGACTCGGGGCGGGCCTTCGACGCGGGGACGCTCACCCCGGATGTGCGCGCCGAGCAGGAGAAGCTGCTGTGGGCCGACACGATCATCTTCCAGTTCCCGCTCTGGTGGTACACGATGCCCGCGATCCTCAAGGGCTGGGTGGACCGGGTGTTCACCTACCACTTCGCCTACGGCGTCGGCGAGCACAGCGACACCAGGTACGGCGAGCGCTTCGGCGAAGGCACTCTCACGGGCCGGAAGGCTCTGCTGTCGGTGACCGTAGGCGGCCCGGAGCCGCATTACGCCGCGCGCGGGATCAACGGGCCCATCGAGGATCTGCTGTTCCCGATCCACCATGGCATCCTGTTCTACCCCGGCATCGAAGTGCTGCCGCCGTTCGTGCTGTATGGCACCGACCGGATGACCGGCGAGGACTACGCGGACGTCGCCAAGGCTTGGGAGCAGCGCCTGCTCACCTTGGAGTCGACCGAGCCGATCGCCTTTCGCCGGCAGAACTTCGGCGACTACGAGATCCCCTCGCTGCAACTGAAGGAGGGATTGGAGTCCGCAGGCCGCACGGGTTTCGGCCTGCACGTGCGGAGTTGACCCCGGTTCGTGTCCGTCTGTACGGGCAAGGGTCGCCAGGTCCATGGCGGAGCGTGTCGAGTGATACCCGAAGTCCTACGCCTTCTCGGGCTGCCCGATCTGCGCGGGCTCGTCGCGGACCCACGCATCGGTCTGGGTCAGCCAGAACAGGTAGGCCAGAGCGGGCAGCACCGTGACGGCGGCGACGGCGACGACGGTCAGCAGCCCGATCAGGGTCGAGCGTGCCCCTGCCGCGTCGGCGATGAGCGTCTCGTCGACGAGGATCCACGGCGTCTGCGCGACCGCCCATCCGATGACGATCGCGGCGACCGCGATCACCGCGGGGACGCGCGCCCACGCGAAGCGGCGACGGTACACCATGATCAGGGTGAGCACGCCCGCGGCGGCCGAGAGCGCGATCAGCGGCAGGGCACGCCCGAGTAGTCCGGCGCCCAGGGTCGGTGCGTCGTGACGGATCGGGGCGATCGCCGCGATCGCGACCGCCCCGGTCACGCCGCCGACGATCAGCGTGCGGATGCGCAGGTATCCCGCCAGCGCGTCGTCGCCCGAGCGCGCGGCGTCCGCGGTGAGGAAGACTCCGGCCAGGAACGCCGAGGTCCCGACGGCCAGCGTGCCGCCGATCAGCGAGGTCGGATTCAGCCATGACCCCACCCGGTCGCCGTACCCCTCGGCGGGCACTCGCCCGGACGCGATCGCGCCGGCCACGGTGCCGAAGAAGAACGGCGTGATGAGCGACGCGCCGGCGAACAACGCGCCGAACAGGCGCGCCTGGCGCAGGGTCGCGGAGTACTTGCGGAACGCGAAGTTCGCGCCGCGCAGCACGATTCCCAGCAGCGCGAGGCTCATCGGGATGAACAAGGTGGTCATCACGGCGGCGAACACCGCAGGGTAGGCGGTCCAGAGGAAGACCAGGATGTAGATCAACCAGACGTGATTGGCTTCCCACACCGGTCCGATGCTGTGATCGATGAGCACCCGCAGGCGGCTGCCGCGCCGCGCACCGCCCGCGGTCAGGTCCCAGAATCCGGAGCCGAAATCCGCGCCACCGAACAGCCCGTAGAGGACAACCCCGGTGAACATCGCCGTCGCCACCACGTCGGAGAGATCCATCGGTCACGGCTTTCCGACGCTGCGGGCCCGCTGCGCCTGGTCGACCGGCGATGCTCCCGGTCCGTAGGGGGCGGTGATGGTCGCGGCGCCGGCGCGCCAACGGCGAGCCATGGAACGCAAGACGACGATCGCACCCACCGTCATCCCGACGTACACCAGCAATACGCTGGCATAGCTCCACCACAGGCCGGTGCTCGTGCTGGCGGCGTCGGTGGTGCGCAGCACCTGCCACACCGTCCACGGCTGACGGCCCACTTCGGTGGCGATCCAGCCGCATTCCAGCGCGAGGATCGCCAGCGGGCCCGCGGCGACCGACGCGCCCAGGAACCAGCGTTCGGTCAGCGGGTCACGGCGCCGCCAGCGCAGCAGCCAGAACACGATCACCAGGAGCGCGAGCAGGGTGCCGATGGCCACCATGCCCTGGAAAGCGAGATGGGTGACGTTGACCGGCGGCCGGTCCCCGATGGGCACCGAGTCCAGACCGGGGACAGGTGCGGTCAGGGAATTGCGGGCGATGATCGAACCCAGCCGGGGGATCTCGAGCGCTCCCTTGACTTCGCCGTCGACCAGGACGCCGCCCAGTCGCAGCGGGGCAGGCCCTTCGGTGGTGGCGGCCAGCTCGAACGCCGCCAACTTGGCCGGCTGCGTGTCGTGCACCCGCATGCCGAGCACATGCCCGATGAGCGGTTGCGCGAGCGCCGCGACCGTGGCGAAGACGAACGGAACGGTGAATCCGAGCCGGTGGTTGGCGTCGCGGCGGCCGCGCAGCAGACCGGCCGCGTAGACACCGGACACCAGGAAGCCGACGACCATGAAAGCGCCGACCCACATGTGCGCGAACTGCAGGTAGACACCGTCGTTGAACATGGCTCGCCACGGATCGACGTCGGTCACCTCCCCGTCGACGAGGCGGAAGCCGGTCGGGTTGTTCATCCACGCGTTGACACTGACCACACAGAAGGTGCCGACCACCCCCGCCACGCCCATCGGGATGAGCATCGCCAGGTGCCTGCGCGGCGCCATGCGACCCCACCCGTAGAGGTAGATGCCGAGAAAGATCGCCTCGATGAAGAACGACAGCCCTTCGAAGGCGAACGGCAGGCCGAGCACGTCACCGTAGCGGCCCATCAGCCCCGGCCACAGCAGGCCCATCTCGAAGCTGAGCACCGTCCCGGAGACCGCGCCGATGGCGAACAGGATCGCCGATACCGTCGCCCACCGCTTGGCCAGCGCCGAGGCGACCGGGTCGGTGCGGACGATGCCGCGGCGATGCACGACGTAGATCATGGCGGGAAAGGCCACCCCGAAACAGGCGAGCACGATGTGCCAGCCCAGCGAGAACGCCATCTGCTGGCGCGCGGGAAGCAGACCGGGTGGCCCCTCCGCCGACGCCTGGGACAGCGCCGCGAGCGTGCTCGACACCATGGCAGCCCCTTCCTGCGGTCTCGGGAGCCGCATGCCTGCGCCGCACGTCGGCTCTCGAGCGGGGTATCCCCTTTGCGCCGCGCCAACCAGGGCGCCACCGGCGCTGCCGCCGCGGCGGAGCTGTCATGCGCCCGGACACGTGGGTGCCGGTCTCAGCCCGACGGGCGAAAGCGTGTCGAGTTCGCTCGTTCCGGTCACCTCACCAGGTGAGCACCGGTTTGACGACCGTGCCCGCCCGCTGCTCCGCGAGCGCGGCATTGATCTCGGTATGCGGATACCTCGTGATCAGCCGGTCGATGGGGAATCGTCCGGCGGCATGCAGCTCCAGCAGCTGGGGGATGAAAGTCGCGGGCACCGCGTCGCCTTCGAGGCAGCCGCGAATCGCTTTGCCGCCCAGGACGATATCCCGCAGATCGATCTCGGGGACCCCGGCACCCAGACCGACCGCGACCACGGTGCCTCCGATCGCCGATGCGGCGGCCGCGGTGGCGAGCACACGCGACGATCCCGTGGTGTCGATGGCGTGGGTGGCCCCGCCGTCGGTCAGCTTCCGGATCGCGGGCACGATGTCGTCTGCCGCGGGATCGAGGGCCGCGGTGGCGCCCAGTTCCAGCGCCAGTGCCCGTCGCGCCGGTGACGGTTCCACCACGACCAGCTCGGCGACCTCGCGCACCAGTGCCGCCAGCACACCCGCCATGCCGACCGCGCCCGCGCCGTAGACCGCCACGCGGGCGTCCCGGTCCGGCCGCAGCACATTGAGCACCGCCCCGGCTCCGGTGAGGAAACCGCAGCCCAGTGGGGCGAGGACGGCCGGATCGACCTCGGTGTCGACGACCACCGTGTTGTCGGCGGTGGTCAAGGCGTACGCGGCGAAGCTGGACTGACCGAAGAAACCGTCCCGCACCGGAGTGCCCGCGACGGTGACCCGAGCCGATCCGTCGGCCCGAGCGCCGAACTGATTGAGTTTCGCCGCTCGCAGGCAATACGCCGGGCGCTCCGCCCGGCAGTTGCGGCATGTTCCGCAGTGCCGGAAGGTCAACACCACCCGATCGCCTGGCCGCACGCCGGTCACCGCCGCGCCGACAACCTCCACCACGCCGGCGCCCTCGTGCCCGAGCAGGACCGGACGATCGGCGGCGCCCGCCGCCCGGGTGACCAGATCGGTGTGGCAGATGCCGGTGGCCTGGACCCGGACCAGGATCTCATCCGCACGCGGGCCGTCGATCTCGACCGCTTCGACGGTGAACGCAGCGGCGGGGTCGCGCGACAGCACGGCGGTGGTGGTCACCATCGCTCAGCTCCGCTCGAGCAGGAAATAGAAGTACTCGCCATCTGCCAGCACCAGTTCCGGCCTGCCGTTCATGATGCCCATCAGCGTGTTCTCATCGAGCCATTTGAAGTGGTCGAAGACCGGTCGCTTGTCGTAGACCATGGTGGCGGTCACCTCACCGCGGAACTCGATGTTCCACAGCGTCGCTTCCCCGCCGCCGCCGAGTTCGACGTTGGAGAACAGCGATCCGTCCTCGGCGCGGCAGATCAACGGCTTGGCGTCCAGCACGCTGTGGAACGTCTTGCCGTGCCAGCGGCTCGCCGACAGCGCTTTGCGCAGCGGATGCCGGGTGGGGAACGCCGCGCCCTTCCATTCGCCCAGGATGTCCTCGGCGCGCGCCACGGGCAGACCGGCCCACAGCGCATCCAGCTCCGCCGCCGTCACCCCGCCTTCCCGTGCGAGGAATTCTCGCCAGCCAGTCCCCACAGCGCCCATGACCATCCTCGTTTCCGATGCGGTTTCCAGAACCTTTTGGTTCGGCAACTGTATATCCGAACCAAAAGGTTCGGCAAGATAGGATGCGGCCATGCGCGCAGCAGGTCAGGCCACCCGCGAACGAATACTCGTCGCGGCCAAAGCGGAGTTCGCCAGGTACGGCATCGCGGGAGCGCGCATCAATCGCATCGCCGACGCGGCCAAGGCCAGTAAGGACCGGCTATACGCGTATTTCGCGAGCAAGGACGAGTTGTACGCCGCGGTCACCGAGGAGTGGGTCGCCCAGACCACGGAGGAGACCGCCCTCGACGCCGCGGACCTGCCCGGTTACGTGGGCCGGCTCTTCGACCACTACATCGCCCATCCCGACAACGCCCGGTTGCAGGCGTGGGCCGAGATCGAGCAGACCCACATCGCCGCCGCCGAGGACGCCATCCGCCGGATCATCGCGGGAAAGCTCGCCGAGATCCGCCGCGGCCAGGAGCAGGGATTGATCACCGAGGCGTTCGCGCCCATCACCCTGATCGTCATGCTGACCGACCTCGCCCGCACCGCGGCCATGCACGCCACCCGCACCACCCAGCACAACATCACCGAACGCCGCGCCGCGACCGTTCTGGCCGCCCGGCGGCTGGTCAGCCCGGAGGCGTCCGCCGCCGAAGCCGGTCGTTAGCTCGCAGGGCTTGCCGAGCCGGCCCACCAGGTGGTGGGCTGGTGGCAGCGTTGCATCTCACGCCTCGATACCGCGCACAGTGTTCCCCCGAAGAAAGGCGGCGCAGCAGGTACTCGCCGGTGCACGGCCACCGGCCGGTAAGCCCCGAGACGACGACGGAGAAACGCATGGACGAGATCGATTGCACGCCGCGGCTCACGGCCTTCCCGCGCATCGACGATTACGGGTTCATCTCCGATTGCGAGGTCACCGCTCTGATCGCGCCCAGCGGAGCCATCGAGTGGATGTGCCTGCCGCGCATGGACTCCCCCAGCGTCTTCGCCGCGATACTCGATCGCTCCGCGGGTTCGTTCCGGTTCGCTCCCGCCGACTTCGTGGTGCCCACCGATCGCCGCTACATCCCGGGCACGATGGTCATGGAGACGAGCTGGCGCAGCGGCGAGGGCTGGGCGACGGTCCGTGACGTGCTGCTGGTCGGGCCGTGGCGGCACCAGAAACCCGGCCGCAGCGCGCACCGGCGGACGCCGACGGACTACGACGCCGAGCACATCCTGCTGCGCACGGTGCACTGCGAGACCGGCCAGATCCAGTTCGGGCTCGATTGCCAACCGGCCTTCGACTACGGCAGGCATCGCGCGCGATGGGAGTACCTCGGCAGTTATCACCTCGCGCAGGCCTGCGCCGACGGGATCGATCTGCAACTGACCTTGAGCACGGACATGCGCTTGGGGCTGGAGGGCACGCACGCGGTCGCCCGGACCCTGCTGAAGAAGGGCGACACCCGGTTCTGCGCGCTGGCCTGGGGCAGTCGGGACGCGCCCGGCGACGTCGCGGAGGCCGAAGAGCGACTGCTGCGCACGATCCACCACTGGCGGCACTGGCTGGCCGGCGGGCGATTCCCGGACCATCCGTGGACCGCGGAACTCACCCGCAGCGCCCTCACCCTCAAGGGATTGACCTTCGCCCCCACCGGCGCCGTCGCTGCCGCCGCCACCACCTCGCTACCGGAAACCCCTGGCGGGGAGCGCAATTGGGACTATCGCTATTCGTGGATCCGCGACTCCGCCTTCGCCCTGTGGGGCCTGTACACGCTGGGGTTCACCTGGGAGGCGAACGACTTCTTCTCCTACATCCTCGACCTGACCGAGGAAGCCGGGGACATGCAGATCGTCTACGGCATCGGCGGCGAGACCGACCTCGCCGAACAGACCCTTCCCCACCTGCGCGGCTACGACAACGCGGGCCCGGTGCGCATCGGTAACGAGGCGTACCGGCAGCGGCAGCACGATGTCTGGGGCGCGGCGCTGGACGCGGTCTATCTCTACGGCCGTCATCAAGATCAGATCGATGCGCGGGCATGGCCGCTGCTCGGCCGTGCGGTCAAGAGCGCCCTGACCTACTGGCGCGAGCCCGACCACGGCATCTGGGAGGTGCGCGGGCAGCCCCGGCACTTCACCTCGAGCAAGGTGATGTGCTGGGTCGCCGCCGACCGCGGCGCCCGGCTGGCCCGTATCCACCAGGACTTCGCCCGCGCGCACCGGTGGCAACAGGCCGCCGACGAGATCCACGCCGACATCTGCGCACACGCGGTCGATTCCCGGCGGGTGTTCACCCAGTACTACGGCAGCACGTCGCTGGACGCTTCGACCCTGCTCATCCCGCTCGTGCGTTTCCTGCCACCCGACGACGACCGGGTACGCAACACCGTGCTGGCCATCGCAGAGGAACTGACCGAAGACGGCCTCGTCTTGCGGTACCGCGTCGCGGAGACCGACGACGGATGCGCTGGTGAGGAAGGCGCTTTCACGATCTGCTCGTTCTGGCTGGTGTCGGCGCTGTCGGAGATCGGCGAGAAGAAGAAGGCCAAACAGTTGTGCGAGAAACTTCTCGGCTACGCCAGCCCGCTCGGCCTCTACGCCGAGGAGATCGATCCCCGCACCGGCAGGCACTGGGGCAACTATCCGCAGGCGTTCACCCACCTCGCCTTGATCAATGCCGTCATGCACGTCATCCAGGACGAGCAAGCGCTCCTGCGGCAGGCACTCGGCGGTGAATCGATCGCCCCGCGGCTCGACGACGCACCGCTCACTCGCGGGTACATCCACCGCTGACCCGGCCGGTGAAATCCACTGCACCCCAACGGTGGGCGCCCTTTCGTGCCGCCGCGGAGGCGGACTCAGTACTATCGCCTTCGACTGTTAACAGGACTAAGGATTTCATTGAAGGGCTCGACGATGGCGATGCTCGGCATCGCCGCGACCGCGGCATTCGGCCTGACGGCCGCCCCCGCGACCGCTGATCCGGTGGCAGACAAGTCTCGCGTGGTCGACACCGAGGACGGCTGGCAGTTGCGGATCAGCAAGACCGCCGAAGACGTGCAGCGCGTGCCCAATCTGGCCGCGACGCCGTTCACCAGGGAAGGGTTCGTCACGCTGTCGGCGGCGGCCGACATCGCCGGCGAGGGCCGGGAGGCGGTGAACTCGGGGACGCTGCAGCTGGGATACCAGATCGGCTGCCAGGGGGACGTTTCCAACGGCCTGACCATGGGCCTGTCCGCCGCCATCGGCCCGAACGCCATGGTGACCGTCGCCCCGTCGCCCGGCCTCGCCGTCGGCGGCAGCGCGCTGGCCCTGCCGAGCATGTCGACGACCATCAAGCCGGGCACCATCAACAGCATCACGCTGGGGACCAAACCGCTTGCCGGGCCGCACGGCTCGATCTCCGTCGATCAGATCCAGATCAAGATCGATGCGTGTGCGGGCGCGGTGAGCCTGCGCTCGTTCGCGATCGTATCGATATCCACCGCGACGGCCGACAATTCCGTCGCGGTCTACGGTGATCCGATATGGCTGTGATCCCCGCGCCTGCGCTGCGACGCTGGCTGGCGCCGATCGGGGTGTCGGCCGCACTGATCATCGCCGCCCCCACCACCTGCGCCGAGCCGATCGTGCCGGTCGGACCGAGCTGCGGCGAGACACCCTCCCCCGCAACGGCTTGCGGCGACGACAAGCCCGCGACGCGCGGCGCGCCCGCCGCGCCACCTGCACTGCCGTTGCAAGTGCTCGCGCCCCCGCCCGGGAGGTCGGCTCCCAATACCGGCACACCCGCCGGTGCACTGGTTCCTCCCGCGCCGGGACCGGGCTCCGGCAAGCCGATCGTGCCGATCCGATAACGATCAGTCGGGGGCCGCTCGCCCCGCGAGCGGCCCATCGATTCCAGCGCGAGCAGTGATCGCCTCGGCGCGTGTGCTCGCATCAGCTCCTATCGTTCGCTTCCTCGCGCAGCGGCGCGATTCCACTGCCTGCGGCCCGCGACGGGAAGTCTCGGCCTCTAAGTCCACCCGCGCACCGGTATCGCGACAGGCGCATCGGCCGTCGCTGGAATCTGGATGAATTTATGTCTCATCACAGCGCATCACCGCAGTTCAGGGCCGGTTCCTCAGGGTGAATGGCGCGGGCGGCGAAGGACTTACGGCGCCGGGTGCGGTCGATAATTTCGGTGCCCGACGGCTGGCCGACCCGCCAGCCGGGTGATTCGCCCGTTGATCACGCCCACCGAACAGGATTCAGCGCCGATGAGTTCCGAATTCCTTTGGTACATCCCGAATCAGGTCACGCCTGGACATCGCGGTGACACCGTCGTGGCCGATCACAACAGCCTGGACACCCTGACCGCCCAGGCGAAGGCACTCGAGGAACACGGCTGGCAGGGCGCTCTGCTCGGCACCGGGTGGGGCCGCCCGGACACCCTCACCGTCGCCACGGCTCTCGCCGCGAGGACCACGACGTTCGAGCCGCTGGTCGCCATCAGGCCGGGCTACTGGCGTCCGGCGAACTTCGCATCGGCGGCGGCGACCCTCGACCACCTCTCCGGCGGCCGGGTGCGGGTGAACATCGTGTCGGGCAAGGACGATCTCGCGGCCTATGGCGAGACCGAGAGCGATCAGGCCGAGCGTTACGCCCGCACCAAAGAGTTCCTGCAACTCGTCCGCCGGCTGTGGACGGAGGAGAACGTCACCTATCGGGGCCAGTACTACCAGGTCATCGATTCCACCGCGCTGCCGAGGATCGTCGCGCGCGGCGAGCGCCGCCATCCGAAGCTCTACTTCGGCGGTGCCTCGGAGGCCGCGGAGCGGGTGGCGGCGACCGAGGCCGATGTCCAGCTCTTCTGGGGCGAGCCCCTGTCGGGCGTCAGGGAACGGATCGAGCGCCTGCGGTCGCTGAGTGAGGAACTCGGCCGCGAGCACCCGCCACTGGAGTTCGGCCTGCGGGTCACCACCTTCGTCCGGGACACCACCGAGCAGGCCTGGGCGGAGGCGGAGGCGAAGGTCGCGGCGATGGCCGACCACCACCACGCGCCCGTGCCGAACCCGCATCGCCGAACGGCGGTGGGCCAGCAGCGATTGCTGGAGCTGGCCGCGCAGGGCGAGGTGCTCGACGACAACCTGTACACCACGCCGGGGAAGTTCGGCGGCGGTGGGGCAGGGACGACCTGGCTGGTCGGCTCCCCCGACGACGTCGCCAAATCGCTGCGCAAGTATCAGGACCTGGGCATCACGCATTTCGTGCTGTCCGACACCCCGTATCTGACCGAGATCGAGCGTCAAGGCAAGCAGCTGCTGCCGTTGCTGCGGGAGTGAGACGGGCAGCGCGTGCGCTGCCCCTCCCGATCCGCGTGGCGCGGGCTCAGAGTTTCAGGCCGGTCCCGTGCACGCCGTGCTCGTCGATGAGGGCGAGTTCGTCGTCGGTGAGGGCGGGGAAGCTCAGCGCCGCGATGTTGTGATCGAGCTGTGCGGTGGAACTCGCGCCGATCAGCGCCGAGGTGACCTCCTGGCGCCGCAGCACCCATTGCAGCGCCAGCTGCGCGAGCGACTGGCCGCGCGCTTCGGCGATCTTGTTCAGCGCGGCGGTGCGCTGCCGGTAGGTCTCGTCGATGACATCCGGCGACAGGAAGCTGCTGTTCTGCGCCCGCGCCCCGTCGGGAATCGTCTCCAGGTACTTGTCGGTCAGCAGGCCCTGCGCCAGCGGCGAGTAGACGATCACGCCGAAGCCGTCCTCGCGGGCGGTCTCCAGCAGGCCGCCGCGCTCGGGGCTGCGGTCGTAAATCGAGTAGCGGGCCTGGTGGATCAACAGCGGAACGCCCGCCTGCCGGAGCAGCTCGGCGGCCTCGTGAGTGCGGTCGGGCGCGTAATTGGACAGGCCGATGTAGAGCGCCTTGCCCTGTTGCACGGCGCTGACCAGCGCGCCGACCGACTCCTCCAACGGCGTGCTCGGATCCGGGCTGTGATGGTAGAAGATATCGACGTAGTCGGTGCCGAGGTCGCGCAGGCTGTGCTCGAGCGAGGTGAGGATCGACTTGCGCGAACCGCCCCGGAGATAGGGGCTCGGCCCGATGGGGTTGCCCGCCTTGGTCGAGAGGATGAGTTCGTCACGGTAGGGAGCGAGGTCCTTGCCGAGCACCGCGCCGAAGTTCTTCTGGGCGGCGCGATGCGGCGGTCCGTAGCGGTCGGCGTTGTCGAAGTGCGTGATGCCGAGATCGAAAGCGCGCAGGATGATCTCGCGTTGCGTCGCGAACGGGTAATCGGTGCCGAACTTCTGCCACAAGCCGAACGAGAAGGCAGGAAGGTCGAGGCCGGAGTTACCGGTGCGGCGGTACGGGACTTTTTCGTACCGGTCCGCCGCGGCAGCATAGGTCGGATCGAAGGGGCCATAACTCATCTGTGCGTGTCTTCCTTTCGCTGCGTGATCACCGAGAGTGCACCACTTCGGCCCCCTCCGGTGCGACCGGTCGGCTCACGCTGATCGAAACCCGTCGTGCCATGCCGCCCCCCGCGTGCCGCGCCTCCCGCCGGACCGATCAGCCTCGGCTCTCCGCGCTCGAAGCTGTCGCACTCACCGGGGGCCGATCGTCCTTCCGTGCCGCCACGATGACAAGCGCCCCGGAAACGATTCCGACGAAGAATGGCGACGGCACGAGCAGGACACCGCCCAGCAAGCACCATGCCGCGAGGCCCCAGCCGATTACAGCGGGCACGGCCACCCCGCGTCCGGCGAGGTGCCAGATCAGCAGACCCAACAGCATCAACGGCACGGCGAAGCTGCCCGGGCCGGCCCAGAACGTCAGCTTGTTCTCCAAGGACTCCGCCGTCTGCACGATGTCTTCATCTCCGAGCGTGAGCGGGACGGCCGCCCATATACCGCGCTCGGCCCAGCCGGTGATGTTTCCCCCGGAGGAGAGTGCCAGCAGGATCAGGTGCCCTGCGCCCAGCACGAGCAGGATCGCACCGGACCAGCGGAGCAATCGCTTTCTGTCCTTCATCTCGTGACCTTTCCTGTTCCGACGAAGTTCCGGCGTCGTCACGGTTCCGCCGGGGCCCCTCACGCTGGGGTCGACGATCGCGAGGTCGACTTCCCGTATCGCGGCGCGACATTCGCTTTTATACGATTCCGTACAATTGATCTATACGGTAACGTACAGAATCAGTCCGATCAATGGAGGTGGCCAGATTCCTGCCGTGCCCCGCACCACCCGCGACCGCTGGATCGAGGCGGGTCTGGAAGCACTCGCCCGCGGTGGACCCGATGCCGTCCGCGTGGAGACGCTCGCCGCCCAGCTCGGCGTGACGAAGGGCGGGTTCTACGGCTACTTCGACGGCCGTCCCGCGCTGCTCACGGAAATGCTGGACGAGTGGGAACGCCGCTGCACGACAGCCGTCCTCGCCCAGGCCGAAGCCGAAGGCGGCGACGCCGCCGACCGGATCCGGCGCGCCGGACGATTGACCTTCACCGAGGACCTGCACCGCATCGATCTCGCGGTGCGCGCTTGGGCCCGCCACGACGAATCGGTGGCCACGCGCCTGCGGCGCATCGACAACGAGCGGATGACTTTCCTGCGCAAAATGTTCGGGGCCTTCATCACCGACCCCGACGAGGTCGAGGCACGCAGCACCCTGACCTTCGCCCTCGCGATCGGCCGTCACTTCATCGTCGCCGACCACCCCGGCTACACCACTCGCGAAGCCGTCGAACTCGCCGGAGAATACCTTCTGCGTCCGCCGCGCTGAACGCTGCGCACGTTCGGCAGGCCGGGCTTTCGCGTGAGAGCTCGGCCCCGTTCCGGGCCGCAGCACACCGGTCGCGCCGCCGTATTTCCCATCGATCGAGCTGATCTGAATCGTTGACACTCCGCGTGCGATGGCGAGCGTGTGCGCACATTCTCCGCCGTGGCCACGCGTTATTCCTTCCCGGTCCGTCGAGCCCGGTGACACAGCCCGTCTTCGGCCGTGCTCGCAGCCCCCGTCCGGTCCGTCGCAGAGCGGTTTCGGGCGTTGCACCGCACGATATTCGCGCATGGAGAGAAACGGGAGACGATGGCACCGAACCCACTGCATATCGGCGTCGCGCTCGACGGGGCAGGCTGGCATCCGGCCGCGTGGCGGGAGCCCAACTCCCGTCCTGCCGAACTGTTCGGCCCCGGCTACTGGACCGACCTGATCCGGACCGCGGAGCGGGCACTGCTCGATTTCGTGAGCATCGAAGACAGTCTGCGGATCCCCGGTGGAGGGCACGCACCGTCCGACGACGCCGTCGATCAGGTCAGGGCCAGGATCGACGCGCATCTGATCGCCGCACGGATCGCCCCGGTCACCCGGCGTATCGGTCTCATTCCGACCGTGACGACCACGCACACCGAGCCGTTCCACGTCTCCAAGTCGATCGCCACCCTCGACTACACCTCGGGTGGCCGGGCGGGTTGGCAAGCGCGGGTGTCCGGTACCGCCGAGGAGGCCGCCCACTTCGGACGCCGTGCGGTGCACGACCTGACTCCCGCCGAACTCGCCGAAGCCCTCGCCTCCGGCGTCTTCCCCGACCGGGTGCGCGATCTCTTCGACGAAGCCGCCGACGCCGTCGAGGTGGTGCGGCGGCTATGGGACAGCTGGGAGGACGACGCGGAGATCCGCGATGTGGCCACTCGCCGGTTCATCGATCGCGACAAACTGCACTACATCGACTTCGAGGGCCGCTTCTTCAGCGTCCGCGGGCCATCGATCACGCCGCGTCCGCCGCAAGGGCAGCCGGTGGTGGCGGCTCTTGCGCACGGCCCCTTGATCTACGAATTCACCGCCCGCGGTGCCGATCTGGTCTTCGTCACGCCCACCCGCGACGAGGGCCCCGGCCCGATCCTGAAACAAGTCGCGTCCGCCGCGGCGCGGGTGGGACGCGCCGGTGAGCCGCTGCGAGTCTATGCCGACATCACCGTTTTCCTCGATACCGACGAGCAGTCCGGTCCGCAGCGTCTGTCCCGGCTGAGCGAACTCGCGGGTGCCGAATTCGGTTCCGACGCCGCCGTCTTCGCGGGAAGCGCCGACGAGCTCGCCGATCTGCTCACCGACTGGAGCGAGCAGGGGGTCGACGGGTTCCGATTGCGGCCCGGCGTCGCGGTCGACGACTTGGCGGCAGTGGCCGACCGGCTCGTCCCCGCGCTGCAACGCCGCGGTGTGTTCCGCACCGGCTACCCGGACGGCTCGCTGCGCGCGCTGCTCGGCCTGCCCACCGACGTCCCCAACCGCTACGCGACTGCCTGAGCGAGGTCACCATGAGCACCCCCCGTAAGCAGGTCATCCTTGGCGCCTACCTCGGCGGCGTCAACCATCACACCGCCTGGTGGCATCCCGAGGCGGGCAGCCAGATCGATTTCAGCAGTTTCGAGCACACCGCCCGCACCGCCGAACGCGGCAAGTTCGACTTCTTCTTCCTCGCCGAAGGGCTCGTCCTGCGCGAACGCGCGGGCCAGATCTTCGATCAGGACATCATCGGCCGCCCCGACACCTTCACCGTGCTGGCCTCGATCGCCGCGGTCACCGAGCATCTCGGGCTCGCGGGCACCATCAACGCCACCTTCAACGAGCCCTACGAACTGGCCAGGCAGTTTGCCAGCCTGGACCATCTCTCCGGCGGCCGCGCCGCGTGGAACGTCGTGACCTCGTTCGACGCCTTCACCGGCCGGAACTTCCGGCGCGGCGGATTCCTCGATCCCGCCGACCGCTATGCGCGCGCCGAGGAGACGCTGAACGCCGTTCGGGCGCTGTGGGATTCCTGGGACGCGGCCGACATCGTCGCCGACAAGGACTCCGGGCGGTTTCTGGCCAGGCCGGACGCCGGCGCTTTCGCCTTCCACGGCAGCCAGTTCGACATCTCCGGTCGCTTCACCGTGCCGCGCAGCCCTCAGGGCAGGCCGGTGATCCTCCAGGCGGGCGTGTCACCACAGGGACGCGCTTTCGCCGCGGCCAACGCCGATGCCATCTTCTCCCCGTACGGCAAATTGCCGGAGGCCGCGGACTTCTACCGCGACATCAAGTCGCGCGCTGTGGCGGCGGGGCGGGCCGCCGAGGACATCAAGATCCTGCCGTCGGCCAGTTTCGTGCTCGGCGACACCGAGGCCGAGGCGATCGAGAAATACCACGCCATCCGCGACGAGCAGGTCACCGGGCAGACCGCGCTGATTCTGCTGGAACAGATCTGGAACCGCGATCTGTCCGGCTACGACCCGGAAGGGCCGGTCCCCGACATCGATCCCGACCCCGACGCCCCGCCGATCATCCAGGGTCGCGCCTTCGTCCACCAGGACCGCTTCGCCACCGCCGAACGTCTGCGCCAGGTCGCCGAGACGAAGAAGCTCTCGCTGCGCGAGGTGGTGATCGACCAGTTCGAACGCGGCCCCCTGGTCGGAACCCCCGCGCAGGTCGCGGAGCAGATCGACGCTTTCGTGCAGAACGACGGCTCCGACGGTTTCATCCTCGGTTCCCACCTGGTGCCGTGGGGCCTGGACGAATTCGTCGACAAGGTGGTGCCGCTGTTACAGGATCGCGGTGCGCTGCGCACCGAGTACGCGGGGACCACCCTGCGCGACAATCTCGGCCTGCCGGATGTGCGCTCGGCGAAGGCGGTGCCGGCCGACGCCTGAGTTCGGCCGCGGTCGTCCGCACGTCCTATCGACCGGCGTCCGCTGCCGGGCCCACTGGCCCTCCCGGCAGCGGATGCCGGTCGATGCCTGTGTGGCGGGCGGCCGGGTGGCCTTGTTGTCGAGACGAGTCCGGCCGCGAAGCCGGGATCAGACAGGGCCGGAGATGAGTTCGAGCAGGGTCGCGAGAGCGTTCTCGAGGGTGGTGACGTAGGGGACCTCGGGCGGCAGCGCAACGGCGGACCAGCCCGGCCCGGCCACCAGCACCCGCACCGTCGGCTGCCGCACGGCCCGAAGGGTTTCCGGCGTGGCGCTCGGCGGCAACTGCGACCAGAGCACGAGCGAGCAATGCTCGTCGTAATGCGCCAAGGCGTCGCTCAGCGCCGAGTCGGGCACCGCCGCACCCAGCAGCACGGCGACGACGCCCTGCTCGGCCAGCGCGGCCCGCAACACCTCCAGGGGAAGCACATGGTTCTCCCCCGCCGTGCACGCCAGGAGAACCGGCGGCTGGCCGCGCGGCCGCCGGACCGGTGGGAACATCCGATGCAACCCCGCGATCACCGCCCAGGACAACAGGTGTTCCACTTCGACCAGGCCGCCGCCATCGGCCTGCTCCGCAACGATGGTCGCGAAGGCCGGCCGGCACAAACCGTTCCACGTCGCCACCACACCGTCGCGCGCGAGCCGCGCCATGATCAGCGTGAGCGCGACATCGGGTTCGAGCCGGTCGGCGGCGACCAAGAGCGCGCTGCGGCCTTCTGACGCGCGCGCAGCCTGGGCGAGCGCCTGGCGCGCGGCTCCCGCCGGCGCCGCGCCCGCCGCGATGAAGTCGATCATGCGCCGCAGAGTCGCGATGTCTGATTCGCTGTAGCGGCGGTGCGCACCCCGCTGCCTGCGCGGCGGGCCGATCCCGTAGCGCTGGTTCCAGCTGCGCAGCGTGGCGACCGGAATGCCCAGCCGCCTCGCCACCGCGCCCACCGGGTATCGGCCGGACTCCTCGTCAACCATCGTCGGACCGCATCCGGCACACGAGTTCCACTCCTTCGAAAAAGCTCGAGCTGATGCATCGATTTTGCATCATTACTGGCGTAGCGTGAAGCCTGACAAGCCGAACTTCCCGAGGAGGACGCGCCATGAACCGACGCACTTTCACCCGATCACTCGGGCTGACGACCACCGTCGGCGCGGCATGGCTGGGCATGTGGTTCACCGCACCAGCCGCCACCGCCGCTCCGGCGGCGTGCCCCGCACCCGGCCCCGCCGCCACCCAGAGCACCGACGGCACGGCATCGTGCGCGGCGCGCAGCGACACGGGAGGCGCTGCGGCCGCCTACGGCATCGAGGCGGCAGCCAGCGCAGACGCAGCTCCGAGCAGCCTTTCCCTGGCGATCGCGCAGGGCGGCGGCGTCGCCACCTCGAACTCGACGTTCCTGTCGGGTCCGGCCGCGATAGCCGTCGGACCCGACGCGAGAGTCACGACCAGCGGCGTGCGCCCGGGACTGTCGATCGGCATCGCCGGCCCTGGCGCGACGGTCGCGGTCACCGGCGTCACCGCGCCGACCTGCGGCGGCGGATTCGGGTTCGCGGGCGATTTCCAGACAGGCCAGGCCTGCTTCTCGCCTCGATAATGCATCGTTATGTGCAGCATGTCAGACGTGCGGGTGGCTGCCCGAGGCGTGGAAGGAAAGCGCGAATGAACATCGTGTGGTCGGAATCGATAGTGCGCGAACCGGCCGGTGACCTGCCGGCCCTCGCAACCACCCCCATCTCGCTGTGGCGGGAGACGGTGCGGAAGGCGGTGCTCGCCGAGTTGGGCGATTTCGTCCCGCGAGCCTGCCCCGCGCCGCTTCGCCGCCTGGGCGCGGAGGACATTCTGCGGCAATACGCCATGGGCGGGAAGTGCCTGCGATCGACGTTCATGTACCTGGGCTGGCGGTGCGGCGCGCCGGACGATCAGGCGGCGCTGCGCGCGGCCGCAGGCCTGGAACTGCTGCACGCGTTCGCGCTGCTCCAAGACGACGTCATGGACCGGTCCGCGACGCGCCGCGGCGCACCGGCGGCGCATGTCCGGTTCGCCAGGGCCCACCGCGACATCGGGGCGCCCGGCTCCGCCGCCAGGTACGGCGAGTCCGCCGCGATCCTGCTCGGGGACATGTGTCTGGTGTGGGCCGAGCAGATGCTCCGGGACAGCGGGCTCGCCGAAACCGCGCTCGCGCGGGCGTGGCCGCGCTACGACACCATGCGGGTGGAACTGGCGACCGGCCAGTTCGCGGATCTGCTCAACGACGCGCGCACCGAGCCCGCGCTGGCCTCGGTGCTGGCGATCGCGCGGATCAAGTCCGGCAACTACACGGTGCGATGCCCCTTGGAGATGGGGGCCGCGATGGCAGGCTGTCCCGCGACCGTCCTGGACGCGCTGGGCCGGTACGGCGCCGCGGTGGGCGAGGCCTTCCAGTTGCGGGACGACATACTCGGCATCTTCGGGTCGCAGGCCGTGACCGGCAAACCCGCCGACGGCGACCTCGCGGAACGCACCGCGACCAGCGTGGTGGTCCTCGCGCGGGAGATGGCGACCCACTCGGCGCGGGCCGAATTGTCCTTCCTGCTGCATCGCCCCCGGCTGCGCCCCGTGGAGATCGACCGCGCCAGAACCCTGATCATCGAGTCCGGGGCGCCCGACCGGATCGAGACGATGATCGCCGACTTGGTCGCCCGCGCGGTGGACGCCCTGAGCACCGCCGATCTCACCGCACCGCTGCGCGCCGCCTTGGCGCACATGGCCTTCGCCTGCACCGGACGCGTCGCATGACCAGGAGGTTGCACATGCGCATCGTCGAAGGAGCGACCGACCGGGTGGTGGTGGTCGGAGCCGGACTCGCGGGGTTGTCCGCGGCCGCGCATCTGGCGGGCCGCTCTCGCGAAGTGATCGTCGTGGAACGCGAAGCGGTACCGGGCGGCCGAGCCGGGTACGCCGATCCGGCGGGCTATCGCCTCGACACCGGCCCGACGGTTTTGACCATGCCCGACATCGTCGACGATGTCTTCGCGGCCGCGGGCGCACGCACCGCCGACCACTTGCGGCTCGAGCCGGTGGAACCGGCGTATCGGGCGCATTTCACCGGCGGGCGCACGCTCGAGGTGCACGCCGATGCCGAGCGCATGGAAGAGGAGATCCGCCGGTTCTGCGGCCCTGAGCAGGCGGACGGCTATCGTCGCCTGCGGCATTGGCTGACGCGCTTGTACCGAGTGGAGATGGACCGGTTCATCGCCGCGAATTTCGACTCACCGCTGTCCATGGTGACGCCGGCGCTCGCCCGGCTGATCGCCCTCGGTGGTTTCGGGCGATGGGATCGCGCCGTCGCGCGCTACATTCGCGACCCCGAACTGCGGCGGGTCTTCACGTTCCAATCGCTGTACGCGGGTGTGGCGCCCAGCCGGGCCCTCGCCGCCTATGCGGTCATCGCCTACATGGACACCATCGGCGGTGTGTTCTTCCCGCGCGGTGGGATGCGCGCGCTCCCGGCAGCGCTGGCCGACGCGGCGACCGGGGCCGGTGTCCGATTCCGCTACGGCGCCGCCGTGACCGCGCTGGAGCGCGCCGGTTCGCGGATCACCGCGGTGCACACCACGGACGGCGATCGCATCCCGTGCGACACGGTGGTGCTGACGACGGAGCTGCACGAGACCTATCGCCTGGTCACGCGCACACCCCGGCGTCCGGCGCCGCTGACCGCCGCGCCGTCGGCGGTGATCGCCCATCTCGGCTGCGCGCCGACGATCGAGATGTCGCATCACAGCCTGCTGTTCGGCGGCGCGTGGGAGGAGTCGTTCCGCGACATCATCGTCCGCGGCCAGGTGATGCGCGATCCCTCGCTGCTGGTCACCCGGCCCACGGCTACCGACCCGTCGCTGGCGCCAGCGGGACGGGACCTGCTGTCCGTGCTCGCGCCGGCGCCGAACCTCGAGCGCGGCCGCATCGATTGGGATCGGTCGGGAACCGGCTATGCCGCGCGGATGCTGGAGGTCGCTCAGGATCGTCTCGGCGCACGATTCGGCGAAGTCGAGATCCTGCGCGTGGACACACCCGCCGACTGGGCGCGCCGGGGCATGCTCGCCGGGAGCCCGTTCGCGCTGGCGCACACGTTTTCCCAAACCGGTCCGTTCCGACCGGCCAACATGCTTCGCGGCATCGACAATGTGGTCTTGGCCGGTGGCTCGACCGTGCCGGGAGTGGGAATCCCCCCGGTGCTGATCTCCGGCCGATTGGCCGCGGATCGCGTCACGGGCCCGCGCCCCGCGCGCCCGCGCCGCATCGTCTCCGCGCTCGCCACCAGCCGCATCGATGAACGACTGTGATGGGAATCCAGATGGCCCGCACCGACCTCGACACCACCCGGCCCGGCGACGAGCGATTGCACCGGTCCTACCGGTACTGCCGCCGGCTCAACGCCAGCCACGGGAAGACCTTCTTCCTGGCGACCCGCCTGCTCGCGCCGGATCAGCGCCCCGCGGTACACGCCCTGTACGGATTCGCCCGCCGCGCCGACGACATCCTCGACGAGTTCGACCCGGGTCGCGATGTGGCCGAACGGTCCCTGCGACTGGAGGCGCTCGCCGGGCATTTCCGCGACCGCGCCGCCGACGCCGACGCCGTTCTCCCCGCGGTGCTGGACACCGCCGATCGCTATCGCATACCCGCGGTGCTGTTCGACGCGTTCCTCGCATCGATGCGAATGGACCTGACCGTGACCGACTATCCCGATCGCGCCGCGCTCGACGTTTATGTTCACGGGTCGGCCGAAGTGATCGGACTGCAATTGCTGCCGATCCTGGGCGCCGCTCGCGCCGAGGAGGCCGCGCCGTACGCCGCCGCGCTCGGCAAAGCGTTCCAACTGACCAACTTCCTGCGGGACATCGGCGAAGACCTGCTGCGCGACCGGGTGTATCTGCCCGCCGACGAACTCGCCGCCTTCGACGTCGACCGCGATCTCCTGCGCTGGTGCGCGGCCCGACGGCGCACCGAGCCCAGGGTACGCAGAGCCCTGGCAGCGCAAATCGCCCGCACCCGCGACATCTACCGCTTCGCGGACGCGGGAATCGCGCTGCTGCAACGCCGTTCGCGACCGTGCGTCACGACGGCGAAGACACTGTACTCGGAGATCCTCGACCGCATCGAGGCCAGCGACTACGCCGTCTTCGATCACCGCGCGACCGTGCCGAACCGGCGGCGAGCACGGGTCGGCGCGGCCGGACTGGTCCAGGCGTGGCGGGCGCGCCGACCGGATCGGTGATCGTCACGGCGACAGTGCCGCGTCCCGCGCCGGAGGTCCGATGCCCAGCGCACCGCACCTGCGCCGCAGGCGGATTCGTCATCCCGGGCGGCGCGGCTCGTCGTCAGTATCCTGATGTCGTGATTACGCTCAGAAAAGAAGACGGTGCCGCGGACCTCGCCGGTATCACGAAATTGAGTGTCGGAGTGAGCTGGGATCCGTCGTCCGGAACGAGCGGCGGCGCGCTCGGCTGGGCACGCCGCAAACGCGGTGTCGACCTCGATCTGATCGCCGTCCTCATGCAGGGCAACGATCCCGTGCGCTTCGCGGGACTCGATTCGCTCGACCCGTTGGGCAACGGCGCGGTCGCGCACACCGGCGACGAACAGACCGGCGCCGCCTCCGGCGACGACGAGACCATCCACGTCACCTTCGCCGACGTCCCCACCGCGATCGACGCCATCATCTTCGTGGCGGCCGCTTTCAAGAAGGGCTCCTCTTTCGACAAGGCGAACAACATCTCCTTCAAGATCTACGACGCCACCGGCGGAAACAGCCAGCAAGTCGCCGACATCTGGCCATCGCTGCTCGGCACCGACAACGCCAACGCGGTCGCTCGCGCCTTCCGCAACGGCGCTCAGTGGCAACTGGAAGTGCTCAATCGCCAAGGCAAGATCAAGCAGGGCGACATGCAAGCGCTGCTGCGCTTCGCCATGCAGTAGCGCCCGCTGTGCCACCCGACGCGGCCTGCGTCGGCCGACCGCGCACTCGCGTCTTCGAATCGCTGCGATACGCGGATTCCGGTCATCGGCGCAGGGCCCCCGGTTACTCTGGGCCAATGCGATCTCGGTTCCGTCGGTCCGTCCTGGCCGCGCTCGCCGCCGCGGCATCCACGCTGCTGCTCGCCGCGCAATCCGCGGCCACCCCGCCGATACAGCCGGTCGCGGGCCTACCTGCGCTGGGCGGCGACTTCCTGTGGGGCGTATCGACCTCCGGCTTCCAGTCCGAAGGCCATGCGCCCGACAGCAATTGGACGCGATACGTCGGCTCCACCCCCGGCTACGACGGGCTCGGCGATTCGGTCGACTTCTACGGCCGCTACGCTTCCGACATCCAGCTCGCGGCGGACCTCGGTGTCCAGGTGTTCCGGATCGGGATCGAGTGGGCCCGAGTGCAACCCGCGCCTGGGGTGTGGGACGAGGGCGCGTTCCGTTTCTACGACGCGGTCGTCTCCAGCGTCGAACAGGCCGGCATGCGACCGATGATCACGCTCGACCACTGGGTGTACCCCGGCTGGGCCGTCGACCGCGGGGGCTGGCGCAATCCGCGCATGGTCGACGATTGGCTGACCAATATGCGCGCCGTCGTCGACCGCTACGCGGCGCGCAACCCGTTGTGGGTCACCGTGAACGAGCCCGTCGCCTACATCATGCACGAGGTCCGCCGGGGCGCCGCGGACGCGGGCGAGATGCTCGACCGGGTCGCGCAGGCGCACAACGCCATCTACGACTACATCCACCAGAAGCAGCCGGGCGCACAGGTGACCAGCAACATGGGTTACGTCGCCGGTTCGGAGGCGCAGGTCAACGGCCCGCTGATGGACCGCATCGCCGATCGGCTCGACTACGTGGGCGTCGACTACTACTTCGCCTTCGACCCGGCGCAGTCGCTGCTCGAGTCGATCGTGCGCGCCAGCGGCTCGGCGATGCCGACACTGCCCGGGCCGCGCATCTGGGAACTGCCGTTGCGCACCGAGGGCATCTACTATGCGCTGCAGTATTATTCGCGCCGGTTGCCCGGTAAGCCGCTCTACGTCGTCGAGAACGGGATGCCGACCGAGGACGGCCGTCCGCGCGCCGACGGCTATCTGCGCGGTGATCACCTGCGCGACACCGTCTATTGGCTCCAGCGCGCCAAGGCCGACGGCATGAACGTCATGGGCTACAACTACTGGAGCCTCACCGACAACTACGAATGGGGAAGCTACACGCCCCGGTTCGGCCTCTACACCGTGGACGTCCGCACCGACCCCTCGCTCACCCGCCGCCCCACCGACGCCGTCGGCGCCTACACGCAGATCATCGCCGCGGGCGGAGTGCCCGACGGCTACCGTCCCACCCGCGGCCCGGCCCTGTGCGTGTTCGTCGATCCACCGGCCAGCTGCCTGACTCCGGTGTCGGAACGGTAGGCGCTGCCCGCGCCGGCCTGGTCACGGCGTGCGCCATTTCTCGTCGGTCAGCAGGGTGCTGGCCTGCGGGCCCATCAGGAGCATGCCGCCGTCCACCAGGTACGACGCCCCGGTGACATAGCCAGCCTCCGGCGAGGCGAGGAACGCGACCACGGCGGCGACTTCCTTCGCGTGCCCCGTTCGACCCAGCGGCACCCCGGGACGGGACTGCTCACGGGGATCGACGTCTTCCTGCCCGGTCATCGGCGTGGAGATCTCGCCCGGCGCCACCGAATTCACGGTGATGTCGTGTTCGGCGAGTTCCAGCGCCAGCACTTTCGTCAGTGCGCCGAGCCCCGCCTTTGCCGCGCAGTACGGTGCGGCGCCCACCCGGGGAACGTGCTCGTGCACGCTGGTGATGTTGATGATCCTGCCACCGGCACCGGCTGCGATCATGTGCGCCGCGGCGCGCTGGGAGCAGACGAACGCCCCGTCCAAGTCCACCGACAGCACGTGCCGCCAGGTGTCGAAGTCCATGTCCATCGCCTTCTGCGCCGAGCCGGTTCCGGCGCAGTTCACCAGCACGTCGAGGCCACCCAGTTCGCCGGCGAGTTCATCGATCACCGGACCGGCGGACGACGGGTCCGCCAAGTCGAGACGGCGCACCGCGGCGGTCCTGCCCTGGTCGCGTACCTGCGCGGCGGTGTCCTCCGCACCGCTGCGGTCGCTGTGGAACGTCAGCCCGACATCGGCGCCGCCCGCGGCGAGGGTGACGGCGATCGCGGCGCCGATACCGGAGTCTCCCCCGGTCACCACGGCTCGGCGCGGAGTTCCCGCTCGTTCTTCCGGAAGTGGAGCTGTAGTAGCCATGTCCCGCGACTACCCGGGCGGCCCCGGACCACACCCCGCTCATTGCCGCCCCGGACGTGACCATTTCCCCCACCTTCGCATCGCCGATCCGGCGTTACGCACTCGACCAGCCCGAACCCACATTCTTTCCCGGTGCGGGGGTACTCGCGCCGTGGGAAGGAGGTGGCCATGCCCGACGTACGCGACGACGATTCGGCGGTGCCGACGGCCGAGCAGTTCGCGCGGGCCGTCCTGCGCGCCGCCGCGAAGCCCGAACGCATCGCCTCGGTGGTGGAACTGGTCGTGGGCGACCGCATCGAGGCGGGACCGATCAGGGTGGGTCCGGCGCGGCTCGCGGTCGCGGCCGTGGAGGGACGTCCCGGGATCGTGCGTGCCGCCCCCTGCGAAGCCGACGGCTGGGATGTCGGCGTGGAGGTGCCGGTCATGCTCCGGCTGCGGATCAGCATGATCGGTGTCGTCGCCCGTTTCGCGGGCGCCGTCGCCGTTCGCCTGCGTTTCGCCTTGCTGCCGGAGGACGCGTGCACGCTGCTGGTGTACACCGAGGACGTGGGAACCGAACACGTCGACGTGGAGATTCTTCCGCTGGACCGGGCCGCCAAGGTGATCGATCGCTTCGGCGACGTCCGCGCCGTGGTGGCCGACCACATCGTCGCGTACCTGCGTGAGCTGCTCGCCAGCCAGGAGGTGCAACAGATCCGGCGCATCGACGTCGGCGAACTGATCGAGCGCGCGTGGGACAGCGGCCTGCTCATCCCGCCGCCCCTCTCCGGTCGCGACGGAACCGAGCGGCGCGGCGCATGAAGGTGGTGATCACCGGCGCGAGCGGCAACGTCGGGACGGCGTTGTTGCGGGCCCTGCGTGCAGACGACTGCGAACTCGTCGGCATCGCCCGTCGCACACCGGACCGGACCAGGGAACCCTACGCGGGGGTCCGGTGGGTGTCCTGCGATATCGGCGCCGCCGACGCGGTCGAGACCCTGCGGGCCGCCTGTACGGGCGCCGACGTGCTCGTGCATCTGGCGTGGGCGATCCATCCGCGCCGCGGTGACCCGCCGATGCGCAGGACCAACCTGCTCGGCACCGAGAACGTGCTGCGCGCCGCGGCGCGGTCGGCGATGCCCCAGCTCATCGCCGCCTCCTCCTGCGCCGCCTACACCCCCGCGGAGCGATGGCGGCGGGTATCGGAGGAATGGCGGCTGTCCGGCGTGCCCGGTAGCGCGTACAGCTCGGGCAAGGCGGAGCTGGAAGCACAGCTGGACACCTTCGCGGCGGGCCACCCGGAAATCCGCACGGCGCGAATCCGTCCGTGCGGCATCGCGCAAGCCGAGGCCGCGGCGGAACTGGCGGACTGGATCCTGCCGCCGTGGCTGCCGCGACGGCTGGTCGGCGGACGCCTGGCCCCCGTGCCGTTGTGGCGCGAGTTGCGGCTGCAACTGGTGCACAGCGCGGATGTGGCTGCGGCGATCCGGCGGATCGCGCACCAGCGTGCGACCGGGGCGTTCAATCTCGCCGCCGAACCGTGCCTGGGCGCGGACGCGCTCGCGGGAATGTTCGGCGGCTTCCGTCTGCCCGCGCCTCGGCGCGCGCTTCATGCCGCCGCATGGACCGGATGGCGTGCCGGGCTGCTGCCGTTGCATCCGGCGTGGCTGACCCTGGCCGACCGAGCGTGCCTGATCGACTCGTCCAAAGCCCGTCGCGAACTCGGCTGGGCGCCTCGCTTCGCCGCGCACGAGACCGGCGCGGAGCTGGTCTCCGCCATGCGCGCCGCCAGGACCGGTTACAGCCCGCCGCTGGCCCCCGACCGGAAGATACGGCTCGGGCGTCCTTCCCACCAGGATCAGCGGCCCGGTGGCGAGCACCGGCGCTGACCGCCGGAAACCGGGGATGACAAGGGGTTATCGCCTCTGGCCGCAGCTCGTGTCGCTGCGAGCGACCGGTGATGCGAACCCGTATCGTCGCCAGCGAACAAGCAACGCGTCTCTTGCTCGTCATGCGCTGGGTTAGGCAGTGAAAGCCATTTCGGACAGCCGACCATATTGGTAAGGAGAGCGATGTTCACCCATAACAAGGATCTCCAGTTCGAAGTCCGCGTGGACCGTCCGGATCCGCGCTTCGCGACCCTGTTGCAGGAACAATTTGGCGGCGCCAACGGGGAATTGAAGGCCGCCATGCAGTATTTCAACCAGGCGTTCATGCTGCGTGGCAAACATCCGAAAACCTACGACCTGTTCATGGACATCGCCACCGAGGAACTCAGCCATCTCGAGATCGTCGGCGCGATGATCACCATGCTGCTCGACGGGCTCAACGACGATCTGAAGCAGGCCAACGAGCGGTGCGACTGGATGCCGATGGTGTCGAGCTCCGCTGGACGCGATCAGGTCATCCACCAGGTCGCGGTGAACCCGCTGTATTTCTCGCTCAGCGGCGGCGGCCCCGTGGTGAAGGACTCCGCGGGCGTGCCGTGGTCGGGCAACTACGTCGACGCCAACGGTGAGCCTTCGGTCGATCTGCGCAGCAATCTCGCGGCGGAGTCACGAGCCAAGATCGTCTACGAATATCTCAAGCAGTTCACCGACGATCCCGGTGTGCAGGACACGCTTTCGTTCTTGATGACCCGCGAGGTCGCCCACTTCCAGCAGTTCACCGCCGCGCTGAACGAATTGCCGGTCAATTTCCCGCCCGGTGTGCTGCCCGGCGACGATCGGTTCCAGAACGTGGCGTTCAACATGTCCAACGGCGCGGCGAGCGCCCGCGGTCCCTGGAACGAAGGGCAGGGCCCGTGGCCGTCGGGCACGGAGTGGCGCTATATCGACAATCCGGTCACCGAATGGCTCGACTCCGACGAGCGCGTCAATCACGGCGCGGAGACCAACCCGCAAGGCGAGCCCGCGGTTCAGGGCACCAAACCGTTCACCCACGAGTCGCACATCCCGGACTGACCTCTCCAGCGCCTGCGGCCGCGGCGAACCGGCGGCCGCTCGGACGCACAGCGACGCGGCGCGCGGCAACTGATGCCGCGCGCCGCGCTCACTGTCCGGATCAATGCCGCGGCTTGCTGATCATGTCTTTGGCGCGATCCATCATCGCGGCGAACGGACCGACGAGGACATTCGCGGTGGCCGATTCCACGCCGGGATGCGGCCGGGTCGGCGCCATCGTCTCGGCCAGTTCGACGGTTCTACGCAACCTCCGCAGGGTCTCGTCGTCGAGTTCCGCGCGCAGCCGGTTGAATTCCTCCCGTTCTTCGTGGTCGGCGTGCGCCAGCACCGCTTCGCGCAGTTCGGCCGACCTGGAATTCCACCGAGCTGATGTCCAGCGACTCCATCTCGGCGAGCTGCTTTTTCGCCTTGTTCTCCTCTTCCAGCCGCGCATCCGCGATGGACGCGCCGTCCCAAGCTCACGCCGGGCGCGCGGGTGGATGATCTCTTCCTCGGCGGTCTCGTGCACCGCGAGCAGGCGCCGCAACTCGAAGAACTTGCTTTCGCGTTCGACGGGGTCGGAGGTGTCGGCGGTCTCGGCGAACAATTGCCGGATCCGGCCGGACGCGAAACCGCCCGGCAGGCCGGTTACGTGCTCACCCTGCCCGCGATGGGAGCCGGATATATCGAGGTCGGCACGCTGTGCCGCCAGGGGCGGTGAATCTCCGAACCCGGCAGGGAAGCCAGTTCCGGAATCCAGCGCCGCACGTAGTTGCCCTCGGGGTCGTAGCGTTCCGCGGTGCCGACGGCTCCCGGGTCGAGACGTCCCGCCTGCTGCCAGGTGAAGCGGTCGCTCGCCGCGTCGTCGAGCAGCCACCGGCGGAAGTGTTCGGCCCCGACCCGCCAGTCCACCCGCAGCGTCGTGGTGAGGAAACCAGCGGCGATCACCCGCGCGCGCTCCGGCATCCATCCCTGCGCGGCCAGCTGCCGCATCCCCGCGTCGACGATCGGGTAACCGGTGCGTCCGTCGCGCCAGGCGCCCACCACGACCGGATCGTGCGCCTGCCGCTCGCCGGGACCTTCACCGGACCGTGCGATGTCGGCCCGCGCGACGAGGAACTGCAGATGGAAGTCGCGCCGAGCGAGCTGGCGAAGGAAAGCGCGCCCGTCCGTGGTCGCCATGTCGGTGTGGTACACCATCTCGGCGGCGGACAGGCACCCGAAATACAGATACGGCGACAATCGGTCGCAGCCCTCCCGCGTGAGCTCACCGGTGGCCCGGCCGCGTGGTTGCCGCCGGTCGGCGACGCAGCCCCGCCACAGCGCACGGCCGGTGATCTCGCCACCGACCGCCAGCTGCGGTGAGATGGCCGCGTCGCCGAGTTCGTCGAATCTCGGCACGGGATCGCTGTCGACGCGGGGAACGATCAGCTCCGTCGGCTCGGCCAGCGGCCGCCGCTTCGGCGCCGACAACCATCGGCGGAAGTAGGTCGCGAAATCCGGAACCTCGTCGTCGGGCCGGTACGGGCCGCAGTCGGCGGGATCCACGGCGGTCAGGGTGGCCGGATGGGTGTGCAGCAGGCAACTGCGCCGCGCCAGCCGTTCGCTCAGTGCCCGTAGGCGGCATCGGCCGTACCAGGTGGCGTCCTCGGCGATGTGGACGCTGTCGGCGTGCACCTGTGCCGCCACCCGGTCCACCGCTTCGACGTAATCACCGTGGCGAACCACCAGTTGGCCACCGGCACAGCGAAGTTCGGCGTCGAGTTCGGCGAGCGCGGCGGAGAGGAAACGGAGTTTGTTCCCAGCGGGCTTCGCGCTGCCGACGAGACGGTCGTCGACGACGTAGAGCGGAACCACCGCCGCGCCCTCGCGTACCGCGGCCACCAGGGCCGGGTTGTCGTGGACGCGAAGGTCGCGGGTGAAGAGTGCGATTGTTACGGCCATTCGGAATTCTCGACGACAGGCCTCCGTCGCGTGGATCGGCGACGGCGGTATCGGACATTCGGCGGCGTGCCACGCCGATTCGGAGCGGTATCGGAGTAAGGGGCTTTACGCCAATGCTGCGCGACCGGGGCTGTCATGTCAAGTTGCGCCCGCGGTCACGTACCGGAACGGCGCTGGCGGAACAGATCGGTGAGCCAGGGCTCCAGGTCGGCGCTCAACGCGGTCAGATCCGGCTCCTGCGACTCGTCGAGCGCGTCGGCGGTCAGTTGCCGCACGGCGTAGACGACGCCCATGTACGCGGCGACCGAGAGCAGTGGCTGCCGATCGGCGGTCGCCTTCTGCACCAGAGCGCGGATGTACTCGGCGAACAAGCGGATCGACTTTCGCCTGCGCCGCCGGGCGGCAGGCCCGAGCCCGTCGATCTCCACCTGGTAGGCACGGGCCACGACCAGGTCGTTCTGCAGGGAGCCGAGGTACTGGCCGAGCGCGTCGGCGACGATGGATCTGCGGTCTCGGCCCTTGATGTCCGCGCCCGTCAGCTGCGTCAGCAGCACCTGGATGAAGCGGTCGTAACCGGCGAAGATGCACTCGTCCTTGTTGGCGAAGGCGTCGTAGAAGGCCGCCAGCGAGACGCCGGCGCGCTTGGCGACATCGGTGGGGCCGAATCCGGCGTAACCGCGGGCCGCGAGCAATTCGGTCGCGGCGACCAGCAGCCGTTCCCGCTGTGCGGCCATCACCTGCTCACGCCCCAGATTGTGCCGCCCCCGCGGCAGCGCGGCGGGAAGTGTGAAGAACACTCCGTCTCGCACCGGAACGATCGGTGCGTCGGCGTCGGCGGGCGCGGCGGACACTCCTGCAGACTACCGAGCCGCCCATTCGGGTATGGGCGCGGCCGCAGTGGGTAGCCGCAGCACATGACCGACAGACCACTCGCCCTAGTCACCGGAGCATCCAGCGGTATCGGTTTCGAACTGGCCCGGCAGTTCATCGCACACGGCTACGACGTCGTGATCGCGGCGGAAGACGAGGCCGTCAAGACCGCCGCGGCCGCGCTGCACGACCCGCGGTACGACGTGCGGCCGGTGCAGGTCGACCTGCGTACCGCCGACGGTGTGGAACAGCTCTATCGGGCGGCCACCGAGAACGACCAGATGCCGGACGCCGTGGCCCTCAACGCCGGAATCGGGCGCGGGGGCGCCTTCGTGGAGACCGACCTCGACGACGAACTGGCCGTCATCGACCTCGATATCCGCTCGACCGTTCATCTGACCAAGCTCGTCCTGCGCGACATGGTCGAACGCAACGACGGCAAACTGCTGTTCACCTCCTCCATCGCCGCCACGATGCCGGGCGCCCGCCAAGCGGTGTACAACGCGTCGAAATCCTTCATCCAGTCGTTCGCGAAGGCGCTGCGCGAAGAACTGCGCGACACGGAGGTCACCGTGACGGCCCTGCTGCCCGGCCCGACCGACACCGACTTCTTCCGTCGCGCCGGAATGCTCGCCACTCGCATCGGCCGGTTGCCCAAGGACGATCCCGCCGATGTGGCGCGCCAAGGCGTCGATGCACTGCTCAGCGGGCGACAGCAGGTCTTCGCCGCCTCGCTGCTGACCAAGGCCTTCGGCCTCGCCAACCACGTGCTGCCCGACGCGGTCAAGGCCAAAGTCAACCGCATCATCTCCGAACCGGCCCGGCCCGGCACGCGGTGAACTCGGTGGGGCATCACCGTTCTCGACCACGGCGTGGCCCGGCCCGGTCGCCGGTTCCGGGCCACGCGCGGGAATCAGCCGAGCGGTAGCTCCAGGCGGGACGGGGCGCCGTCCGGCGCGCTGATGGTGATCGTCGAACCCACCTTGTTGGCGCTGGAATACAGCGGATCCATGCCGTCGACCACCAGCATCAGCCGATGGCCGTCCGGCACGTCGTAGGCGGCCGCCTGCAGCTCCCACGAAACGGTGGCGGGCAGGGCCGACTCGGTGGTCTTCGGTTCGTGCGTGATGATCCGGGCGGCGCCGTTCTCGTCGACGTCGAGCAGATAGGCGATCACCGTCGCGGACTCGTCGCTGCTGTCGATGGTCACCTGCACCCGGGGAATGCCGCGGATCTGCCTGGCGACGCCGCCGCGCGCCGCCAGCAGCGGCCCCGTCGACCAGACGAGGGCATGGCCGCGGTCGATCTCATCGATCCGATAGATCTTGGGATTGCCGGACCACTCCTGCTGCCCCGTCGTCATGAGCCTGTCCATCGCGACGACCTCCGGCTGGTCGCCCACCGTGAAACTGCGCTCCCATCCGGTCGCGGGATCGGAAGTCAGCGCGCCGTCGCCGCCCTCGCGCACATCGGTCAAGGTCAGCACTTCGGTGCCGGTGGTGACGTCGGCCCACGACGCCTTCTCCTCGCGCCGCGCCGGTTCGACGATCACGTTCTGGCCGTCCCCGGCTCCGGGCGTGGTCACGTAGGTGAACATGACCTGGTTGCTGATCTCCGGCCACGCGTCGACGCCGTTGTCCTCGCCCTTGAGGTGGTAATCGAGCCAGGCGTACGCTTCGCGCAGCGGCTGGTTGGGTCCCGCACCCGGCATGGGCGGCGCGATCAAGCCGGGGCCCTCCGGGGCCGCGTGATCGCCGATCCACATGTTCAGCCGTTTCGGCCGAGGCAGCTTCTCGAAGGTCTCCAGCACCTGGTTCACCGGGAAAAGGCCCTCGTGCCAGGTATTGGAGAAGAAGGTGGGGATCTCGCGGGAGCCGACATAGCTCTCCGGCGCCCGTTCGGCGCCCCAGTCGACGACCGGGTCCATGTCCACGCCCTCGTCGAACTTGGCCAGAATCTCCAGCGCCGCTTCGTCGAACTTCTCCGCCTGCTCGCCGCCGGTCAAGCCGATCAGTCCCTCGACGGCCTTCATATGGCGAGTGCCGTTGTCGTACAAGCTGGTGGCGAGGTTGCCCCAGGTGCTGAGGGCGACGACGACGGCGACCCGCTCGTCGTGCGCGGCCACGAGCTGACTGATGCCCGAGCCGTAGGACTCACCCATGAAGGCGATGCCGCTGGGATCGAGCGCGTCCAGCGCGTAGTCGAGCACCTTCTTGCCATCGGCCCGGTCACATGGACCGGCGACGTCGACGGTGCCTTCGGACGTGCCGAACCACGGCATGTCCGTTCCCGGTATGGCGGTCCACCCGATTCCGCGCGGCGTGTAGGCCAGCACGTGGTAGCCCTTCGACGCGAGGGTGAGATAGGCGTACTCGAACAACGGCCACCCGACGGGTGTCCACCCGGCGGGGAAGACCACCAGCGGGCACGGCCGGGTGGTGGTCTGCCGCAGCAGGTGCGCCGACAGCCCGACCCCGCCCGCCCCTTCGATGCGCGGGAACGTCGGCACGGCGACGTTCAGCGCCCGGTCCACGAGATCGGCCACCTCGCCGGGCACCAGCCCCCTGCCGCTGCGCTTCTGCACGGCGCTGACCAAGTTCGACGCGAACTGCACTGCTTCCGGGCGCACCTGCCCCTCGGCGTCCCATGGCCCCTGGAGCGCGATCCTCGCGAGCTGCTCGGACGTGGTCCCGACGATCGGATCTGCTTGCGACATCGGCGTCATCGATCCTTCCTGCCAGTTGCTGCGGAACTGCGGACCGCAGCAGCCTGACACGGCACGCACCGCGATCCGTCCGGATCCGACGATGCGTATCCCGTTCGCAATAGTTCGTTGACCAGCGCAAACGTTGCAAGATTCGACTATCCGCCCCGAGCGTCGCCGACCTCAGGGCGACCTCAGCGCATAGTCGCGAGCCAGGCGAACGTGCGTCGAGTGCGCACCGGGCGGGCCGAACCCGCCCAGCGAGCGGCGACTGAGCTGCGGTGACGAAGCCTGCGAGCGCCGCCCGCCGCGTCGGTGACCCTCACTGTTTTTCCGAGCCCAGTTTCACCGGAATCGACAGCGGGCCGACGGTGAAGAACGACGGCGAGTACGGGATGTTCGCCGGGTCGATGGCGAGTTCGAGGTTCGGCAGCCGGCGGTAGAGCGAGGCGAGCGCGAGACGACCCTCCAAGCGCGCCAAGCCCGCGCCGATGCAGTACCGCGGCCCGTGACCGAAGCCGAGATGTCCGCCGCGCTGCTCCCTGGTGATATCGAACTCGTTCGCGGTCTCGCCGTACTCGGCCGGGTCGATACCGCAGGCCTGGTAGGCGACGCCCACCGCTTGCCCCTTGGGGATGGCGACTCCGGCCACGGTCACGTCCGTCAGGGTGAATCGCCAGCTCGTCATCATCACCGAATGGCGGTACCGGACGGTCTCTTCGACCACGTCGGCCCACCGGTCTTCCGCCTTGGCGAGCGCGAGCTGCTCGGGATGTTGCGACAGCGCCAGGATGGCGTAGCCGAGCAGGTGCACCGTGGTCTCGTGACCGGCCACCAGCATGATCCACAGAACGGCGACCAGTTCGTCGGCGGTGAGCTTGTCGTCCTGGTCACGAGCTTGGACCAAGCCGGTGGTGAGGTCGTCGCCGGGCTGCTCCTGTTTCCGGTCCGCCAGTTCGTACAGGTACGTCATCAGCGAGTTCTGCGTCGCGAACGCCTCCTGCGGCGGTGTGGTGTGCGCCAGGAGGGTGGCGGTCCAGCGGCGCAGCCGTTCCCGGTCCGGCTCCGGCACCCCGAACAGTTCGCAGATCACCGCCATGGGCAGCGCCTCGGTGAAGGTGGGCACCAGATCGACGCCGTCACCCGCGGCCACGACCTCGTCCAGCAATCGGTCGATGATCGCCTGGACGCGCGGCTCCAGCGCCTGCACCCGGCCCGGGGTGAACGCCTTGCTGATCAGGCCGCGCAGCCGCCGGTGGTCGTCGCCGTCCTTGGTGGACAGGTGATCGCCCTGCACCACGGCACGCAGCGGCCAGTCCGCCGGGATCGAACCGTCGTGCAGCGCGGGCCAGTGCTTCGGATCCCGGGCGAAGGTCTTGTTGTCCCCGGCGAGGATCTCGCGCACCGCCTCGTGCGTCAGGGCCAGGTAGGCGGGCACGCCGCCGGGGAACTCCACCTCGACCACCGGCGCGATCTCCCGGAGCCGGATGCAGGTGTCCAGCAGATCCTCGTTCGCCGCGGGGAATGCGGGCAGGCTGGTTGTCATCGGTTTCCCTTCTGCGCATTTGCCCTCCGACCGCCGTGACGACGGTCGTGCACGAGTATCGAGGCGAGACCGCCCGCGCCACCGCCCGATCGGCGATTCGTGCCTCCAACCCGAAACTCGGCGGCGCAAAACGACAATCCGGTGACCGTGCCCGGCCCAGCGCCGCGGGCGCGCGGCCCCGGCAGGCGTTAGGGTGGCGGTGTTCGATGTCCGTGGGCGGCCGGGAGGAAATGGTGGAACCGAAGACGGTGCTGGGGCGTGGCGTGCGCGCAGTGAACGCCGGGGTGGTCGCCCTGCTGAGCGCGCCGGTGCTCGGCAGCCTGCTGGGCAGGGGATTCGTGGTGATCACCTATGTAGGCCGCCGGTCCGGGCGGACGTTCAGCACACCGGTCAACTACCGGCGAAAGGGAGACGAACTCGTCATCGGCGTCGCTATGCCGGACAAGAAGTCCTGGTGGCGTAACTTCCTCGGTGCGGGCGGCCCGATCACCCTGCACCTGAACGGCGCCGACCGGCACGGGCATGCGGTGGCGCAGCGCGACGAGCGCGGCCGCGTCCTGGTCACAGTGCGGCTCGACGACGCGAGCTGATCCGCCTCTTCCCTTCTCGCGTCGGCGCGCCGAAAGCGACGGAGGCGCTGTCGCCTTCCGAGCACGCGGCGACGTGGGGGCGCCTGATCGAACACCCCGTCCCTCGAAGGCCGAGCGCCGCCGCTGATGCGAATGCCGAGGCGGGCCCGTAAGGGCGAGTCTCGACAGCGGATTTCGGCGGGAAGCCTTAGACGCTCGCCGACGGCTTCATCTGGGCGACGATCGCGGCCCCCATCCACCGGCGTAGATACCGACGCAAATCGTCTTCCCCGCGCGGTGGATTCCCCGGGGAGACGAAGAACGACTGCATCGTGCGCAGGACGTATTCGACCAGCTCGTGCAGCGACTCGTCGTCGTATCCGTAACGCTCCCAATCGACGTCGAAGCGCTTGATCATCGTCATGCCGAAGGCCTGCGCCTCTTCGGAGGTCAGGCTCTCGGGATGGACGTTCGAGTACGTGCTCGACAGCAGAATGCCGAGATGAGGCGTGCGGCGAACCTCGGCGAGGGTGTACACCACTGCCTCGGTCATCGCTTCCACGGCGTCCTCGATCCCGCTGACGTGCTCGGTCAGCCGGTCCAGGAACCCGTCGACCGACGCTATCGCCGCCGCGGTCATCAGCGCGTCGGCACTGGGAAAGTACCGGTAGACCGTCTGCCGGATGACGCCGAGCGATTCCGCGACGTCGGCGATGCTGATCTCCGAACCCGTCCGCCCGATCAGTTCGACCGCGGCGGCGACGATGCGACGCGAGGCTTCCTCGTCGTCCTTCGGCGGGCTCCCGCCCCACCCACGCCTTCCTGCCACTGCCCGCTTCCTCGACTCGAAGCCTGTCGCTTGCGAACCCCTGACGGAAAGCCTGCCGACTATCCAGGTCAGGGGCTCGACCGTATCACAACGTTGCCTGTTCTCGGTTCCAGCGCCGATTCTGATCATACACTTGGACAGTTGTGTGTATGATCGCTGCGACATGGCCCGGTGCGCCGGAATGCGTTGCCGGACCGGTTCGTTTCGGAAAGTCGAGGTTCAGCCCAGTGACCGATCTTCAAGTCCGGAAGATGCGCTTCGCATTCGCCGACTACGACGTGCCCTTCTTGTGGAACGAGGAGAATCCGGCCTTCTCCTCGATGGCCAACGCGGTGTCCTTCCTGGCGATCGGCTTCGAGAAGATGATCGTCAACATGATCCGCGAGGCCATGCCCTTGATCACCGATCCCGCGGTGGCCGAGGAGGCCGACGCGTTCGTGCGCCAGGAGGGGCAGCATTCCACCGCCCACCGCCAGCACGCCAACGCCCTGATCCGGCGCTACCCGGGGTTGCAAGAAACGCTCAACGAAGTGATCGCGGAATTCGACCGCCTCACCGTGCATACTCCGGTCGAATACCGGCTGGCCTACACCGCCGATCTCGAGGCGACGTTCACCCCGGTGTTCAAACTGATGCTCGACAACGACTCGACCTTGTTCCGGCCGGGCGACGACCGGGTGGCGTCGCTGTTCATCTGGCACTTCGTCGAAGAGGTCGAGCATCGCAGCTCCGCGCTGATCATTTTCGACTCCGTCGTGGGCAGCGATGTGTACCGGATGCGCATGGCGCCGTCGATCTTTCGTCACGTGATGAAGGTGATCCGGCTGGCCTGCGCGGGCTTCAACGAGCATGTCCCGCTGGAGGAGCGGAAGATCGACGCGCTGTCGATGTTCGCGAATCACCGGCGCAGGCAGAAACTGCGCAAGTGGTTGCCGTTCCTGCACGCCGAGGACAACGGCCCGATGCCCCGCGCGTTCGACCACCTGCCGCTCCGTGAGCAGCTCGTCGCGCTCGTGGGCGTCGTCCGCAGTCAGTTGCCCAAGCACAATCCGGACCACGAGAAGCTGCCCGCGCTGGCCGATGTGTGGTTCGAGCGCTACGAGGCCGGCTACGACGTCTCGCACTGGTACACCGCCGAGACGGCCGCACGTTAGGAGCCGGACCGATGGCTGATCATTGCGCCCCCACCTTCGACCGGCTCGCGACGGCGCTCGGCTTCTCGTGCGAGGAGGCAGGCGGACCGGTCGAAGTACGGAACCCTTTCGCGTTGGAGAACTGGACGCTGCCCGTCCTCGAGTGCACGATCGTCCTCGGCGCGGTGCTCGCCTTGGTCTACGCGATCGTGCGGCTGCGCCGGCACGGCGACCCCACCAACCTGGTGGTCTGGTTCGGGGCGACCGCGTACCTGTTCATCATCGAACCCCCGCTGTACTTCCCTGCGGCGTTCGGCATCGACGCGCACGTCGACACGATGTTCGCGCACAACCTGTTCACCGTGGAATTCCTCTGGGGCCGATTACCGCTCTACATCGTCGCGATCTACCCGTTCATGGCCACGCTCGCGTTCGAAATGGTCAGGATTCTCGGCGTGTTCCGGCAATACGGGGTTCTCGCCGGATCGGCGTGCGTCGGCTTCGTCCACCACGCCTTCTACGAGATCTTCGACCATCTCGGCCCGCAGCTGCGGTGGTGGGAATGGTCGGTGGACAACCCGATCAATCAGCCGATGTTCGATTCGGTGCCGCTGCCGAGCGTGGTGGTCTTCGCCGCGCTGTGGCCGATGTCCCTCGCGTTCTGCGTCCAACTGTTCGTCGGCCGCCACGTCGCCCAGGGGCGGACCTTCTCCGGATGGCAACTGGCCGGGCGCACGATCCTCGTCGGCGTACTCGCGTCGCTGGGCACCGCCGTGCTGCCCATCCCCGCGACGGTCTTCGGCATGGGCAGCACCACGGTGCGCGGCGTGCTCTACGCCGCCGAACTGGTCGTCGTCTCTGTCGCCGCGGTGCTGATCCTCACCCGCCAGTGGTCGCGGCTGCGGCGCGGCGACTCGGCTGCGCCTTACACCAACGACTTCGTCCGCGTTTACGGCGGGGTGTATCTGGGGGTGATGGCGTTGCTCTGGGCGACCGCGTTGCCCGATTACTTCGGCGCCGTCGACGGCGTGACCAGCGCAGGCGACCCCATCGGGAATCTCTGGTACGCGATCGCGTGCTTCGTTGTCGCGATCTTGTGCCTGGTCGCCGTGTGGACGGTACCCCGGAGGAAAGCGACGGTAAGCGCTACCTCTCCGGCGCCGGAATCGGCGGTGAACTCCACGGCCTAGCGGCACGCCGAGCGCTTTCGCCAGCGCAGGGCGGCGGTTGCCGGCCGGGGTGTGACGCCCCGCTCGCTCGGGACTTTCCGGGCCGGTGTCCAGGTTGTACGAGGGGCCGATATGAGGAGGTCATGTGGCACGGGAGTACAACCGGAATCCCGCGGCGATCGCCGCCCTGTCGCCTGAGCAGTACCACGTCACTCAGGAGAACGGGACCGAGCGGGCGTTCACCGACGGCCCCCGCGCGGCGGGCGGCCTGCGGTACTGCATCAATTCGAAGGCGCTGCGGTTCATCCACCTCGACGACCTCGATGCGGAAGGCTATGGGCAGTACAAGACTCTCTTCGTGAAGGAGGAGGCGTGACCGACACGCGCAAGGCGATTCTGGCCGGTGGATGCTTCTGGGGCATGCAGGACCTGATCCGCAAGCAGCCGGGGGTGGTGTCGACCCGCGTCGGCTACACCGGTGGACGCAACGACCACCCCACCTACCGCAACCACCCTGGCCACGCGGAGGCGATCGAGATCGTCTACGACCCGGCCCGGACGGACTACCGGCAGCTGCTGGAATTCTTCTTCCAGATCCACGATCCGACCACGAAGGACCGCCAGGGCAACGACATCGGAACCAGCTACCGTTCGGCGATCTTCTACCTCGATGACGACCAGAAGCGCGTCGCCTTGGACACCATCGCCGATGTGGACGCCTCCGGTCTGTGGCCGGGCAAGGTGGTCACCGAGGTGACCCCGGCGAGCGCCTTCTGGGAGGCCGAGCCGGAGCATCAGGACTACCTGCTGCGTTACCCGGACGGGTACACCTGCCACTTCCCCCGGCCGGGTTGGAAGCTGCCGAAGCGGCAGACCACCGCTCAGTAGCAGCCGCCGAGTTCGGCGGGGTCGCGTTCCGGCCCCGCCGAGCCGGGCAACACACACGACTGCGCCGCCGCACCCGGGTGGCGCAGTCGTCGCGTTTCCACGACCTCCCACCGTCGTTGCCGGTCGTCCAGCCGGGGCCGCCTGCGACTCCGTACGCAAACTGCATGCGGCAGAAACCAATTCGGCCCGTTTCCGGCCACCGGGGACTCCCCGTCGTGGGGAGAACGCGTGATCGAGCGCCTATATGATCGTCGACGCTTGGAGCTCCTGGCCGGTCGACCCGAGGTAGGCAGATGACGCGCTACGGCACGAAGGTTCTGGACGTGGTGGGCAGCCGCCGGATGGCGGTGGCGACGCTGGCCACCATCACCGGCTTCTACTACCTGTTCGTCGCGTTCACCAATTGCGTCGACACCGACACCAACCGCAACGGTGTGGCCGCGGTGCTGTCGATGAAGGCGACGATCCACAATCCGGGCACGGACTGGCGCGCGATCACCAATGGCAATGTCGCGCTCGTCGCCTACATCCTCGTGGTGATCTGGGAATTCCTCATCGCCTTCGTGCTGCTCGCCGCGGGAGCCGCGTGGGGCAGGGTGCTGACCGGACGGCCGCGCGGGCTGCGATCCGGGCCGGAGTTGGCCGTGAAACTGTCCAGCCTGGGCTGGACCATGGCGGTGCTGCTGTTCGCGGGCGGGTTCCTGACCATCGGCGGCGAATGGTTCCGCATGTGGGCCAACGACGACGTGAACGCTTCGTCGGCCGCGTTGCAGAACTTCCTGATCGCGGGCGTCGGCCTGATTCTCGTCCACCTGCCGGACCCGCAGCGTGATTTCGGCACCGAGAATTCCGCGGCGGAATCGAGCTAGGCGCAGCCGCGAGCGTCAGCGACCGGTGCGATCGAGTTCGCTCAGCTGCTTCTGCAGACGTTCCAGCGCCGCGCGGATCTCGTCGATCTGCGCGTTGAGTTCGGCGATCTTCGCTTGATCCACCGGCGGCGCCTGCGCCGGTGGTTGCGCGGCCGGCGGCGCGGTGGGCTGCTGGCCCGGCGGCAGCGGAGCGCCGGGACCGCCGCCTGGCGGCGTGGCGAGTCTGCCGGTGGCCGCGCCGAACACCTGCTCGAGCGCTTCGGCGAGGGTCGGCGCGTAGCCGACCAGGACACCACCGGTGCCGGGATCGCGGTAACTGACCAGCACCCGCGCCAACTGCGGGAACGTCGAGGAGTTCGGCGCCGTCGAGATCCGTTCGGTGAACAGCGGTTCGGCGTAGAGCACGCCGCCGTCGGCGATCGGCAGGGTGAGGAGATTCCCGTATTGGATCCGGTTCGAGCGCTCGAGCAAGGTCCGCTCGGAGGCCACTCTGGTGTCGGAGATCATCGAGTTCTGGATCTGCTGCGGCCCCTGGGTGAGGGTGTCGGTGGGCAGCTGCGAGACGGTGATCTTGCCGTAGCCCTCCGGGTCGGAGCGGGCGGAGACGTAAGCGGAGAGGAATTCCCTGTTGTAGCCGACCATGGCGCTCGCGAGCCGGAACGATGGTTCGGCGCTGGTCTGGTCGCCGACCAGGACGTAGAACGGGGGCTGATGCGGATTGGCTTCCACGGTGGGGTCGCTGGGCACCGACCAGAAAGCGTTGGTGGTGAAGAATTCGCGCGGTTCGTCGACGTGGTATTTGGCCAGCATCTCGCGCTGGATCGTGAACAGGTCCTCGGGGTACCGGAAGTGGGCCCGCAACTCCGGGGTGATCGACTCCTCGGGGCGCACCGTGCCGGGAAAGACCTTCATCCAGGCCGCCAGGACCGGGTCCTGCCGGTCGACCTGGTAGAGGGTGACCGTGCCGTCGTACGCGTCGACGGTGGCTTTGATGGAGTTGCGCACGTAGGAGATCTCCCGGGGCGATCCACGCTCGGTGTCCTCGCCCGGAGCGAGGGCTTCCAGCGAGCTGCGCTTGGCGTAGGGGTAGCCGTCGATCGAGGTGTACGCGTCGACGATCCAGACGATGCGGCCGTTCACGACCGCGGGATAGGGGTCGTTGTCGGTGGTCAACCACGGTGCGACGAGTTCGACGCGATGGCGGGGATCGCGGTTGAAGATGATCTTCGACTCGGCGCCGATCGCTTTGGAGAAGACGATGTTGCGCTCGGTGTAGGTCACCGCGAAGGCCAAGCGGTTGAGCCAGTTGCCGATCGGGACGCCGCCCGCGCCGGCGTAGGTGTATGTGGTGGTGTCGGTGTCGTACTCGCGCGGCTGGGGGCCGCCGCCGACGATGGCGTAGTCCGGGCTCGCATGGGCGATCACTTCGCCGAAGTAGACGCGCGGCTGATCCACTCGGATCACCTGGTGGCCGGAGGCCTGGGAGGCGATGTCGCCGACCGCGTAGATCGGATATCCGCTGTTGCTGCTCGCGGCGTCGCCCGCCGCTTCGCGGACCGCCGCGTTCACCCGGTTGGCCGGCGCCGCCACGAACCCGTTGCCGTGCGTGTAGACGGTGTGCCGGTTGACCCAATGGCGCTGGTTGCCGCTCAGCGCGCTCGGGGTCAGCTCGCGCGCCGCCACCACGTAGTCGCGCAATTGCCCACCGACGCGGTAGCGATCGAGGTCCAGATGCGGTGGGAAACTGTAGAAATTCTTCAGCTGTTGCTGCTGGGTGAACGTCCGCGACAGCACGTTCGGATCGAGCAGGCGGACGTCGGCGATCGTGGTGACGTCGGCGGGGACCTCGGGCGGCGGCTTGGTGCCGACGCCGGAATACGGCTGGTACTCGACCCGGTCGCTGCCGATCCCGTACGCCTGCCGGGTGGCCGCGATGTTGCGCTGGATGTAGACCCGCTCCATGTCGGCGGCGTTCGGACGGACGGAGAACTGCTCGACGGCCAACGGCCAGACGGCCCCGACGAGAATCGACGACAACAGCAGCAGCGCCGCCGCCATCGCCGGAATCCGCAGATCGCGCACGACGACGGCGGCGAAGACCGCCACGGCGCAGATCAGGGCGATCGCGAAGAGAATGAGGCGGGCGGGAAGCACCGCGTTGATGTCGGTATAGCCGGGGCCCGCGAACGTGGGCTCCTTGCTGTCACTCGACAGCAAGGAATATCGGTCGAGCCAATAGGCGGCGGCCTTCAGGAGGATGAACGCCCCGGCCAGTATCGCGAGCTGGACGCGGGCCGCGTGCGTCAGGCCGCCCGCCTTTCTGGACAGCCGCAGCCCGCCGAGCAGGTAGTGCGTGGCCAGGTTCGCGAGGAAGGCGAGGACCACCGCGATGAACAGCCAGTTGAGGACGGAACGGTAGAAGGGCAGGTCGAAGACGAAGAACCCGACGTCGTGCCCGAACTGCGGATCGGCCACGCCGAAGGATCCGCCGTGGAGGAACAGTTGGACCGTCATCCAGTTCGACTGCGCGGCGAGGCCGCAGACCAGCCCCACCACGGTGGCGACGCCGAGACCGAACCGCACCGGATGCCGCAGCACCGCCGTCCGATACGGCCGGAGGCTGTCTTCTTCCTCGGACTCGGGAAAGAAGAGCGGACGGAACCTGAAGGCCAGCCACATCACGGCGAGAAGGACGCCACCGATGATCAGCGCGATCGCGGCGAACAGCGTGAGCCGGGTGAACAGCACGGTCAGCCAGACACCGCGGAACCCGACCTCACCGAACCACAGCCAGCTGACATAGCCCCTGACCAGCCGGGGCACGATCAGCAACGACACGACGAATACCGTGGCGGCGACCACCAGCACCCGGGTGCTGCGATGCAACCGCCGCGGGCCGGGGCCGACGCGCGCGCTCATCTTGCACTCCCGTGGCTGCCGCCCGGCACAACGGTGGACGGCCGAGGCGCAACCAAGCTCGATACTACCGGGGTTGGTCGACGCGCCGAGGAGCGCTCGATCGGCTCCCGCGGCTACGGTGGGCCGCCTGCGTCCACAGGCCGTCGAAGCGGCCGGGCTCGGTGAGCAGGCCAGCATACTGTGTGCGGTAACGGTCCCCACCCGAGGAGCCTCGATGACGAGCACGCCCGACCTCACCGATCTGGCACCGCAGCAGCGCGCCGCCCTCGGCAGCGGCGCCGACTTCTGGACCACCAAGGCGATCGGTTCGGTCACCGCTGTGACCATGACCGACGGCCCGCACGGGGTGCGCAGGCAGGCGGGGGCCACCGACCACCTGGGCTCGGCCGAGAGCCTGCCCGCCACCTGCTTCCCGCCCGCGGTCGGGCTCGCGCAGAGCTGGGACGTCGATCTGGTCCGCCGCGTGGGCGAGGCGCTGGGCCGGGAGGCGCGCGCGCTGGGCGTGGACGTGTTGCTCGGGCCGGGAGTCAACATCAAGCGGGATCCGCGCGGCGGCCGCAATTTCGAGTACTACTCGGAGGACCCGTCACTCACCGGTCTGCTCGGCGCGGCATGGGTGACGGGTGTGCAGAGCACCGGAGTGGGGGCTTCGCTCAAACATTTCGCCGCCAACAACGCCGAGCACGACCGGATGCGGTCGAGTTCCGACGTCGACCCCCGTCCGCTGCGGGAGATCTACCTGCGCGCGTTCGCCCATATCGTGCGCACCGCCCGGCCGTGGACGGTGATGTGCTCCTACAACCGGATCAACGGCGTGCACGCCGCGCAGAATCGCTGGCTGCTGACCGACGTGCTGCGCGGCGAATGGGGTTTCGACGGCGCGGTGATCTCCGACTGGGGCGCCGTGGCCGACCGGCCCGCCTCCGTGACGGCCGGACTGGATCTGGAGATGCCGGGCGGCAGCGGCATCTCCGACGCACAGGTACTGGCGGCCATGGCCGCGGGCACGCTGGATCCGGCGGACGTCGACCGCGCCGCCAGGAACGTGGCGACGCTGGCGGCGAAGGTCGTCGCCGGACGCGAACTCGGTCGTGCCGTCGACACCACCGACGAGCACCATCGCCTGGCCCGCGCGGTGGCCGCGCGGTGCGTCGTCCTGTTGCGCAACGACCGCGGCCTGCTGCCGCTCACGCCCGGGCGCTCGCTGGCGGTGATCGGTGAATTCGCGGCCGAGCCGCGCTACCAGGGCGGGGGCAGTTCGCACGTCAACCCGACCCGCCTCGATGTGCCGCTGGAGGAGATCCGCGCGCTCGCCGGCGCCGCGCCGGTCTCCTACAGCCGAGGGTTCGCCACGGCCGATACCGGCGTCGGCGCGGACGCGTTGCGCGCCGAGGCCGTCGCCGCCGCACGCCACGCGGACGTGGCCGTGGTGTTCCTCGGCTCGGCCGCCGCGCAGGAATCCGAGGGCTTCGACCGTCAGCACATCGAGTTGCCCGCCGAGCAGGTGGAGTTGCTGGCGGCGGTGGTGCGGGCGCAACCGGAGACGGTGGTGGTGCTCGCGCACGGCGGCGTGGTGCGGCTGGCCCCGGTGGCCGCCCTGGCCCCCGCGATTCTGGACGGCGGGCTGCTCGGCCAAGCCGGGGGCGGCGCGCTCGCCGACGTGCTGTTCGGTGTCGTGAACCCGTCCGGGCGACTGGCGGAGACAGTGCCGGTCCGGTTGCAGGACACCCCGGCCTATCTCGGCTTCCCCGGCGAGAATTCGCATGTGCGCTATGGCGAGGGCCTGTATGTGGGCTACCGCTGGTACGACAGTCGGGATATGGACGTCACCTACCCGTTCGGACACGGCTTGTCCTACACCACCTTCGAATACTCCGATCTGGCGCTCGCGGCCGAACCGGCGGGCATCGCGGTGCGCGCCCGCGTCACCAACACCGGTTCCCGCGTGGGCCGGGAGGTGGTGCAGGTGTACACGGCGCTGCCCGGCTCCGCTGTCTCACGTCCCGTTCGTGAGCTGAAGGCGGTCGCGGTCACCGCCGAACTGGAACCCGGTGCGAGCGAAGAAGTCTCGCTGCTGCTCCGGCGCGACGACCTGGCCTACTGGGAGACGCGGGTCGATCGCTGGATCGTGGAGGGCGGCACTTATCAGGTGTGGGCAGGTGCTTCGAGCCGGGATCTGCGCATCGGCGGGCAGGTTCAGCTCGCCGGAGACGACCTGCGCATCCCGATCACGGCGGAATCGACCCTCGGCGAGGCCATGGCCGATCCGGCGGCGGCGGCCGCGCTCGCGGAGGTGTTCGGCGGCATGTCCGAGAGCATGGGCGACGCGACGGCACTCGGCGTGGACATGATGCGGATGATCGCCTCCATCCCGCTCAACCGCCTCACCGGTTTCGGCGTCGACCCGGAGAAGCTGGACGCGCTACTGGCCCGAGGAGACGACTGATCGGCATCCGGCGGTTGCGCTGGCGCGACGGCGGCTTCAGCGAGCTACGGCGGGCATCCCGATGACCGACGCGTTCTCGGTGGGAGCCGACGCCCGGTGCAGGCCGCGGCGGTCATAGGCGTAAGTCGCGGTCGCCCCGAGCAGCAGGCCGATGCCGAGGCCGAGCACCGTCATCCACAAGCCGTGGGCGAAACCCGCTTCGGCGTGGGCGTCGAAGAACAGGATGGCGCGCACGGCGAGGTAGATCTGGTGCATCGGTTCGAAGGCGGCCAGATTCGCGATGTAGGCGGGCGTCGCCTCCAGCGGCACCGTCGCGGCCGACGAGGGCAGGCCGAGGACGACGAACAGGATCAGATTGACCAGCAGCCCCGCGGTGCCGAAGGTGGCGAGCACGGCGAGCGCGGTCACACCGACCGCGACGATGGCCAAAGTGCCGTAGAGCCACAACAGCAGCGGGCTGCCCAGCGGGACGCTCAACGCCGTGGCGACGGCGAGGAAGATGCCCGACAGCACCGGAGCCGCGGTGACGACGACCGCCCATTTCACCAGTAGCGTGCGGAAGCGAGAGATCCCGGTGGCCGGCGGGTGCACGAACCACGGGCCGTATTCGGTCGGCGTGAAACCGAGCACCGAGTCGACGAGCGTGTGGATGATCATCGCGCCGGTGAAGCCGGCCAGCAGCAGGATCAAGGTGTAGAAGAAGGCGACGAGGCCCTGTCCGGCGCCGTCGTCCATCGGCCGGTAGGGCGCGGTGACGATCTGCACCGGATCGGTGAGCATCAACCGGGCCGCGCCGCTCGGCTCGACCGGCGCGCCGGGCCCGGCGGCCAGGGCGGCGTTCACCTGATCGGTCAGGCTCTTGCCGACGGTCTCGTCCACTTGGCGCAAGGCGCGGTCGGCGATGCGCTGCATGATGCCGGTGGTGTAGGGGCCGATCCGCGGGTTGGTGTGGATCGTGATGACCGGGCGCTCGACCGCGCCGGGCACCACGGCGGCGGCGCCGAGTATCGCGAGCCGCTTGGTGAAGTCGGACGGGATGACGATCGCGCCGTAGACCTCGCCGTCCTGCAACTGCTTGCGCGCTTCGCCGATGCCGACGACGCGCAGGTCGATCTTCTCCGCGGGCATACCGGCCATCAGCGCGTCGGTGACCTGGGCGCCGATATCGGCGGGCTTGCCGCCGATCGTGTCGCCGACGTCCTGATTCACCAGAGCGATCGGGAAGTCGTGCAGATTCTTCTCGGTATTGCTGGCGTAGCCGAGGTACATGGTGGCGAGCAGCGCCGCGAACACCGTGAGCACTGCGATCGGGGCGGTGAAGGTCCGAACCGTCATGCGAGTCAATGTAGTCACCGCCTACAAAGTAGGCAACGCCTACATTTTGTTATCCTGCATACACCATGCCGATCACCAGAAGCCGGTCCTATCACCACGGCGACCTGCGCGCCGAGTTGCTCCAGCGCGCCGAGGCGACGCTGCGGGAGTCCGGGGTCGACGGCTTGTCGCTACGCGGGCTTGCCCGTGACGCCGGAGTCAGTCACGCCGCTCCGACCCGGCATTTCAAGGACAAACAGGCACTGCTGGACGCCATCGCGGTATCCGGATTCCAGCGTCTGGCCGCAGCCCTGGAGCAGACCGCGGCCGCGGACTCGGCCCACGGGCACATCCGAGCCTTGGCGCGGACCTATCTCCGTTTCGCGACCGAGAACTCGGCGCTCGTCGCGCTCATGTTCGCGCGCAGGCACAGCCCCGCCGCGGGCGATGCGATGTCACAGGCCGTGGACGCGGCGTTCGCGACGCCGGTCGCGCTGATCGCGGAAGCACAGCGACAGGGAGAAGTGATCGACGGCGATCCGCGGCGCATCGCGCTGTCCGCGGTCGCGGCGCTGCAAGGCCTGGCCACCTTCGTCGGCTCGGGCGTGATCGCCGCCGAGGCAGCCGACGAATTGCTGGACGAGACGACCACGCACATGATCGAAGGCCTGCGCCCGAGACCGTGATCTACGGCAGGCCGTCGGTCAGTAAGCGATGAACAGGATCTCGTCGCGAGAGTAGTCGTGGCCGGGATGCTTCTCGGCCAGATGGGCTTGCGTCTTCGCCACGAGATCGTCCTCGTCGGTTCCGACGATGAATTCTCCGCAGGGGCAGTTCAGCTTTCGCTTCATCGGCGTTCTTCCTCCTCGATCCGACAGTCTATGCACAGCGCGGGGATCGAGCGCGGGTCCGCCGCGATCACGGGCTCCACCGGATCGGCCACGTGACCATTCGTGGCCCCAGTAGCTGTGGGCGGTGATCTCCTCCGCGCTGTAGGTGGATTCGTCCACCAGCACACCCCTCGGCAAGATCGGCATCGTCGAGAACTTCGTTGTGCCGCATCCGCACCTCCCCGGACACGACCCGGCAGGTGCAGGCGCTGCGGGCGCCCTCGCGGCAGGAATAGGGCGCTTCCAGCCCGTTGGCCAGCAGCACGTCGAGCAGAACCTGGCCGCGTGGCCACCGAAGGGCGCGCTTCTGGCGGGCGACGCGGCGGCTCGGGCCCGATCCACTGTCGCGTCTTTTCTTCGATCCTCGACGGCCGTCACGTTCGCGCTCACGGCACGTCTCCATCCCGGGTGCTGACCTCGACGAGTCCGTCCGCGACCGCGGCATCGATGCTTTCGCGCAACGCGGCGCAGGTCCGCACCCGCGCGCCGTCCGCCCCGGCGAACTCGGCGCACGCCGCGACCGCGCCCGCGTTCCACTGGACGCTGGTGTGCTGCGGACTGAACTTCTCGACCAGCACGCACGTCCCGCAGGTACGGCAGGTGACCCGCTCCATCCGCTCAGGCTCCGGCGCCGGCGCGCTGCCCGGCGAGGTTCTCCGCGACCTCCGCCTCCCACGCCGTGACCGCCCTGGTGGTGTCCACTTCGAACTCGAAGCGATCGGTCATCTTCGGGTCGATGTCGGCCACGTCGGTGTAGAACTGCTCGTACCAGCGGCGCAGCTGGTAGACGGGCCCGTCCTCCTCGCACAGCAGCGGATTGTCGATGCGGGTCTTGCGCCGCCAGATCGCGGCGTCCTGTTCGAAGCCGCGACCGAGGCCACCGGCGAACTTCGCCGCGATCTCCTCGGCCTGCTCCGCGGGCACGCCGTGCGGCTTCTTCACGATCGCGCCGTACTGCAGCACGAACTTCGTGGGTGACACCGGGTAGTGGCAGTTGACGAGGATGCCCTCGACCGTCAGGCCCGCGCTCTCGCTGCGCAGGTGATCGATCATGTAGGAAGGGCCGTAGTAGGACGCGTCGGAGTGCAGGATGTTCTTGCCGCCCAACGCCTTCGCGGTCTCCCCCATCATGTCCTCGCGCGATACCGAGGTCATGTACTGGCTGGCGACGTGACCTTCGAAGACGTTCTTGAAGTAGGTCGGGAATCCGAAGTGCACGTAGAAGAAGTGCGCCATGTCCACCACGTTGTCGATGACCTCGCGGCAATTCGCGCCGTCGATCGTCATGGTGTTCCAGGTCCAGTCGGTCCACTCGTCGCTGAACGCCCCGTCGATGCGCGGGATGGTGATCTCTTCCGGGGGCGGATTGCCCTCCGGGTCGTTCCACACGAACAGCTGTTTGTTCTGCTCCAACGTCGGCCACGAGCGGGTGCGCGCCCGGGGTGGTACACGCCGGCCGTAAGGAATGCCGGTGCAGCGGCCGTTGCCGCCCCAACGCCAGTCGTGGAAGGGGCAGGCGATGGAATCGCCCTTGATCCGGCCGTCACCCAGGTTCCCGCCCATGTGCCTGCAGTAGGCGTCGAGCACGTGCAACTGCCCGTCGGCACCGGCGAACACCACCAGTTCCGTGCCGAAGATCTCGACGGTGTGCGGCTTGCCGTCCCGGAAGTCCCGCGCCAGGCCCAGGCAGTGCCAGCCGCGCGCGTAGCGGGCCGGCGGAGCGCCCGCGTCGATCACTCGGACCTCGGTGTCGGTAGTCATCGGTTCCTCCACAATTCGCGCACGTTTGTCACCTCGATATTTCGGTTCGGCATCCCGGCGCGGAAATGTGCAGTCCCACTGGCCGGGAGGCGCTCAGGCCTCATCGAGCCGTCCGAACGCGGAGCGGTAGAACAGCAGCGGCGCCGCCTCGCGATGCTCCGACAGCGCGGTGACGCGCGCGATGACGATGGTGTGGTCACCGCCGTCGACCTCCTGCTCGACCTCGCAGTCGAGCCAGGCCATGCTTCCGGCCAGCCGAGGCGAGCCGTTGGGCGACGGCTCCCAGTCCACCCCCGCGAACTTGTCCGCGTCGCTGCGCGCGAGACGACGGCAGAGGTCCTGCTGGTCGTGGGCCAGGATGTTGACACAGAGCCGGCCGACCGCGCGGATGCGCGGCCACGACGTGGACGTGCGCGCCGGGCAGAAGCAGACGGCGGGCGGCTCCAGTGACAGCGCCGAGAACGACTGGCAGGTGAAACCGACCGGCCCGGCCTCCCCCAGCGCGGTGATCACCGTGACCCCGGTGCAGAAGCGACCGAGCACCGCTTTGAAATCGCGCACGTCCAGGGGCGATCCGTCCATCTGGAGCACCGGTTCCATCGAGCCTCCTATTTCCATCAGGCATATACCTGACAGCTATGACAGCAGCCATCGCCCGATGGGCGTCAAGATCGGAGTCCGGTCACCGAGATGCGGATCCGTAGAAGCTACGTAGTTCTCCCGATTCCTCCCGTCCGCCGACGCGTCAGTGTGATGGGAGACACAAGCGATCGAGCGCGTAATGCCTGGTCGACGTAGACCGACTGTGACCGACGGAGGTTCGCATGACCGTCACCCTGCTGCCCGATACCGAGCCGCGCGCCGACCGTGGCCCGCACCGCACCCGCGCCAAGGGGGCGGAAGCCGACGTGCCGGTATCGATGATCGAGCGGATGACCCTCATCCTGGACGCGTTCGACGCCGCCACCCCGACGCTGACACTGCTGGGCCTGGTAGAGCGCACCGGCCTGCCGCGCTCGACGGTGCACCGGATCCTCGATCAGATGATCCGGCTGCGCTGGCTGGCCCACGCCTCGGGCGGATATCGGCTCGGCATGCGCACCTTGGAACTGGGCGGGCTCACCGCCGACCACAACGAGATCCGCGACGCGGTCAGCCCGCTGCTGCACGAGTTGTGCCAGCGCACCGGCATGGTCGGACACCTCGCGGTGCTCGACGGACGCGAGATCGTGTATCTGGACAAGGCGGGTGGCCGCCTGGCCGCGATGCTGCCGACCCGCCTCGGCGGCCGCATGCCCGCGCACTGCACCGCGCTCGGCAAGGCGATGCTCGCCACGCTCGAGCCGAGCATCGCCGAAGCCGCGTTCCATTCCCGGCTGCCGCGGCGGACCCCGCACACCATCACCGAACCCGACGCGCTGCACCGGGCCTTGGCCCAGATCCGGCTGCGCCAAGGGGTTGCGGTGGACCGTGAGGAGTCCATGGACGGAATCGCCTGCGTGGCAGCGCCTTTGCGGGGCCGAGGCACCGCACCCGCGGCACTGTCGCTGTCCGGGCGGGCTGAGGCGATGAGCTTCGACAAGCTGGCGCGGGTGCTGCTCGAGATCTCCCACGAGGCCGGGCGGTCGCTGTTCGGACGCCGGGCGCGCTGGCGCTAGTGCCGAATCCGACTATGCCTGGACGGTACAGTCCGGCCATGACCGATGGCGTCACACCCGCGGTGCCCGACCTGCCGACCACCGCGTGGGCCGTACTCGGCATGCTCTCGCACGCCGACGAACTCTCCGGCTACGACCTGAAGAAATGGGCCGACTGGAGTCTGCAGTTCTTCTACTGGAGTCCGTCGTTCAGCCAGATCTACGCCGAACTCAAACGCCTGGAGAAGCACGGCTACGCCAGCTCCCGCGCGGTCGTGCACGAGGACGGCGTGCGCGGCAAGCGGATGTACGCCATCACGCCGGAAGGTCGTGCGGCGGCGGCGAACTGGGTCAATCACGCGCCGGTGGAGGCGCCGGTGCTCAAGCACAGCGTGATGCTGCGGGCGTGGCTTGGCAACCTCGCCGAACCGGACCGGATGCGCGGCATACTCACCGAGCACATCGAGTACGCCGAGAAGATGCGCAGGCGCGCCGAGGCCGACGCGCAGGGCGCGGAGGCGAACCCGGACTGGGCCTATCCCGAGTTGGTGCTGCGCTGGTGCGTGCGGCACTACGAGGCGGAGCGCGATTTCGCCAGGGAGCTGCTGGCGGATATCGAACGCCTCACTGAGTGAGACGCCACCTGGTTCTTCCGGTCCCGCCATATTTCGATTAGGCATATGGAGGTGGCCGACGATGACCGGTGAACTGGATACGGTGCCCGCCGCGGTGGCGGCGATCGCGAACGGCGGCATGGCGCTCGTCGTGGACGACGAGGACCGGGAGAACGAAGGCGATCTGGTGCTGGCCGCGGAGAAGGCGACCGCGGCGAACATCGGGTTCCTGGTGCGGCACACCAGCGGCGTGCTGTGCGTGCCCATGACGGGCGATGACCTGGATCGGCTGGAGCTGCCGCCGATGACCGCGGTCAACCAGGACCCGAAAGCCACCGCCTACACCGTCTCGGTGGACGCGGCGGCGGGCATCGGCACCGGCATATCGGCCGCCGACCGCGCGCACACCATGCGCTTGCTCGCCGATCCCGGCGCCACGCCCCGGGATTTCACCCGCCCCGGGCACGTGTTCCCGCTGCGGGCGCACCCGCGTGGCGTGCTGGGGCGGCAAGGGCATACCGAGGCCGCGGTCGATCTGGTGCGGATGGCGGGCCTGCGCCCCGCCGGAGTCATCGCGGAGGTGGTGCGCGACGACGGGTCGATGGCCCGGCTTCCCGACCTGCTGACCATGGCCAGGGTGCACGGGATCCCGATCATCTCCATCGCCGAGCTGATCGCGCACCGACGCAGGCTGGAGCCGGGCGTCGTGCGCGTCGTCGAGACCCGGCTGCCCACCCGCTTCGGCGAGTTCCGGCTCATCGGCTATCGGGATCCGAACGACCGGGCCGAACATCTCGCGCTGGTGCTCGGTGCGCCGGGCGAACGGGACGTGCTCACCCGGGTGCACTCGGAATGTCTCACCGGCGACGCGTTCGGCTCGCTGCGCTGCGACTGCGGCGAGCAACTCGACGCCGCCCTGCGGGCCGTGGCCGCCGAGGGCCGCGGGGTCGTGGTCTACCTGCGCGGACAAGAGGGCCGCGGCATCGGACTGCTGAACAAACTGCGCGCCTACGAGCTCCAGGACGGGGGCGCCGACACCGTCGACGCGAATCTGCGACTCGGGCTGCCCGTCGACGCCCGGCACTACGGCGCCGCGGCGCGGATCCTGGACGATCTGGGCGTGCGGTCGGTCCGGTTGCTCAGCAACAATCCGGCCAAGCAGGCGGGCTTGACCGAACACGGCATCGCGGTCGAACGGCGGATTCCGCTGCAGACCAGTCCCACCGAGCACAACGTGCGCTATCTGCGCGCCAAGCGCGACCGGATGCGCCATCAGCTCAGCGAGGTCGACGCCGCCGCCCTCGCTCGATGAGCGGCGCCGGTTCGGTCCGCCCGCGGTCGGCGCGACGCCGCGGGCACGGTCATCGGAGTTGAATTTGTCCAGAACGCTCTTCCGCGCCCCGCGCGGTACCTAGGGTTGACACCCATGGCGCGGCGTCCCATCGGCAACCTCCCTGCCGAGGTCACCAGTTTCGTCGGGCGCCGGGAGGAACTCGCCGCGGCGAAGCGGCTGCTGCCCACCACGCGGGTGCTGACCATGCTCGGCCCCGGCGGCGTCGGCAAGACCCGGCTGTCCCGCCAGGTCGGCGTGGCGGTGGCGCGCGCGTTCCCGGACGGGGTGTGGCTGGTCGAACTGGCCGACGTCCGCGACCCCGATCTGGTCACGGTGACCGTCGCGGAGGCCATGGCGTTGCGCGACGACACCGCGACGCCCTTGCGGCGGCTCACCGAGTTCCTCGCGGACAAACGGTTGCTGTTGATCTTGGACAACTGCGAGCACCTGATCGACGCCTGCGCGCGGCTGGTGGGCCGCATCGTGGCCACCACCGCGCAGGTCCGGGTGCTGGCGACCAGCAGGGAGGTGCTGGGCGTGCCGGGGGAACAGGTCATGCCGGTCGCGCCCTTGCCGCTGCCGGACGCAGCGACCACCGACAGCGACGCGATGCGCCTGCTCGCCGAACGAGCGAGCGCCGCCAACCCCGGCTTCGCGGCCACCCCCGCGAATCGGGACGCGTTGGCCGCGATCTGCCGCAGGCTGGACGGTATTCCGCTCGCGCTGGAACTGGCCGCGTTGCGGTTCCGCGTGTTCACTCCCGAACAGATCCTCGCCCGGCTCGACGACACCATGGCCCTGCTGAGCGCGGGACCGCGCATCGCGCCGGAACGGCAGCAGACCATCGAGGGCGCGATCCGCTGGAGCTACGACCTGTGCACGCCGGCCGAACAGCGCCTGTGGGAACAACTGTCGGTGTTCTCCGGCGGCTTCGACATCGACGCCGCCGAAGCCGTGTGCCTGCCCGCTCCCAACGGGCGGATCGTGATGGACGAGCTGACCGGGCTGGTCGACAAGTCGGTGCTGAGCCTGCGCTACGACGGCGATGTCGGGCGGTACTCGATGCTGGAGCCGATCCGGCGGTTCGCCCACAACCGGCTGGCCGAGCGGGGCGACGAGCCCGAGGCGCGTGCGCGCCACCGCGAACACTACCGGCGGCTGGCGCTGCGCGGCCGCACCGCGTATTGGAGTTCCGACGACGTCGCCTGGTTCCGCGAACTCAACCGCGAGCACGCGAATCTGCGCGCGGCGCTGCAGTCCGGCCTCACCGACGCACCCGAGTCGGCGCTCGAGATGGCGGCGGTGCTGCGGCCGTTCTGGGAGCACAACCGGTTCCTCACCGAGGGCTATCGCTGGCTGACCGATGCGCTGGCGAAGGCGGGCCGACCGACCGAGCTGCGCGCACGCGGACTGTCCGCGGCCGCCTCGCTGGCGGCGTTGCTGTCCGATCGCGGGCCCGCGCACCAGTTGGTGGACGAATGCGTCGCCCTGGCACGCAAGGTCAATGCTCCCGACATCCTCGCGGAGGCCATGCTCGACTCGGCGCTGCTGGCCTTCAACGACGGCGACACCGCCCGAGCGCTCGAATTGGCGGAGACCGCAACGCATCTGGCGGCCGAATGCGGCCATCACGCCATGGAGATGGACAGTCTCGCCTTCGCGTTCGTGTGCGCCCTCGTGCTCGCCGACGAACGCTGCACCGCGTTCGCCGAGCGGCTGCTCGAGGTCACCACCGAACGCGGGCCCTCTCTGCTCGGCGGGCTGGCGCAGTGGTGCATGGGACTGGATCACTGGCGGCGCGGCGATCAGGACGGCGCGACCGCGTATCTCGCCAGCGCCGTCGAGATGTTCGCCCTGTTCGACCGCTGCGTCTGGCTCGCCTCCGCGTTCGAAGGGCTGGCGTGGACGGCGGTCGCGCGCGCCGATTTCGAGCGAGCCGCCCGCCTGCTCGGCGCCGCGGAGATCCTGGCGCGCAGCACGGTGCGCCTGGCCCACGCCATCACCGGCGTGCTCGGCGACCGGATGCGCGGCCGAGTGCGGGAGGCTTTGGGCGAGCGGAAGTTCCAGGAGGCCTTCGACAGCGGCGCGACGCTGTCGCTGAGCGAGGCGATCGATTACGCGCTGGGACGCGCGCCCGCCGCGCCGCGGCCACCGCAGCCCGCCGCGGATGCGTCTCGGGCCGCGGATGTCCTCACTCGCCGGGAGAAGGACGTCGCCCGGTTGGTGGCGGCGGGTCACAGCAACAAACGCATCGCCGCCGATCTGGTGATCTCGGTGCGTACCGCCGAGACCCACGTCGAGCACATCCTCACCAAGCTCGGTTTCACCTCCCGGACCCAGATCGCGGGGTGGGTGCGTGATCACGAGGTGTGATGGACGTGATCGGCGGCGTTCAGAGACGGTCGTCGCGCCCGCACAGGATCTGCGTCTCGGCGCGCAGGCCGCGCAGTCGTGCCCACAGCGGAACCACCGCTGGGCGGCCGCCGGCGCCGAAGCCGGGCTGATCCACGATCAGGCAGCGCAAACGCTCGGCCGGCACCGGCAGGTTGGCGCCGAAGTCGGCCCGTCCGGAGACGCCGGGCCCGAAGCCGTGCAACAGCACCGGCGGCGCGCCCGAGCCCGCCTCGTGATATCGCAGCCGCAGCCCCCGGTCGTGCTCCAACGCGTGGTGTTCTCCGCGGTGAGCGTCATCAGATCATCCGATCGGTGACCGGAAGGCCGAACGCGTCGCGGCCGTACAGGACGAGCGCGCGCTCGACGTCGTTGATGACGTGCACGCTTCCGGCGTGCGCGTCGCGCCAGTGCCGTTCGATCGGATTGGGTTTGCGGATGGCGTGGCCGCCGGAGTTGTCGAACAGCAGGTCGATGGCCTCGATGGCGCGTTCGGTGCCGCGCACCTGGTCGCGGCGGCTGCGTACCCGCAGTTCCAGGGGGATCTCCTCGCCCGCCTCGGCGTAGCGCAGTTGCTCGCCGATGTTGCGCTCCATCTGGAGGATGGCGGCGTCGATCTCGGAGGCGGCGCGCGCGACCCGAACATGCGCGAACGGGTCCTCGGCGGCCTTCTGCCCGCCGTAGGAGATCCGCACTCGTTCGCGCATGCGCTCGATGTGCGCTTCGTAGGCGCCTTGGGCGGCGCCGATGATGGGTGCGGTGATGGTGTTGGAGAACACCGCGCCGAACGAGATCCGGTAGAGCGCGGCGGTATTGACCTCTTGGCCGGGTCCGCGCAGCTCGGCCTGTTCGCTCGCGCTGTAGGTCCGGTGGGCGGGGACGAACGCCTTCTCGATGACGATGTCGTTGCTGCCGGTGCCGGACAGCCCCGACACGTGCCAGACGTCCTCGATGCGGTAGTCGGCGCGCGGCACCAGGACGGTGAGGTAGTCCGCTCCCCCTTCGTCGTTCGGCACGACCGCGCCGAGGAAGGCCCAGCGGGCGTGATCACAACCGGAAGAAAAACTCCACCGGCCGCTGATCTCGAAACCGCCGTCGACGGGCGTCAGCTTGCCGGTCGGCGCGTACGACGACGAGACCAGCGTGTCCGGATCGGCGCCCCATACGTCCTCCTGCGCCCGCGGCGGGAACAGCGCCAGCTGCCATGGGTGCGCGCCGAGCACCGACGACACCCACGCCGTGGACGGGCATGCGGTCGCGATGGCGCGGATGACCTCGTAGAACGCGACCGGTGAGGATTCGTCGCCACCGAAGCGGGACGGCTGCAGCATGCGGAACACCCCGGCCTCGGTCAGCTCCCTGATGCTCTGATCGGGCACTCTGCGCTGCAGTTCGGCGTCGGCGGCTCGCGCCCGGATCGCGGGCAGCAGATCCCGTACCCGATCGAGCACCTTGTTGTTCATATGCGGTAATCCTCCTGGTAGTGCCGTCTTTCGACGCTAGGCCGGTGCGGCGCCGTCCGGTCCGATCCATCCCGATGACCGGAACCCGCCGCCGGGTCAGCTGGTGCGGGCCGCGGCGGCGCCGGCGCGGCGGCCGAAGAAGGTGCCGTCGCCGAGCGAAGTGCCGCTGATATAGCCCTCGCCGTGCACGTTGCTCGCGGCACGGCCTGCGGCGAACAGTCCGGGGATCGGGGCGCCGTCGATATCGAGCACGGCGCCGTCGAGCGAGGTGTGCAGACCGCCGAGGGTGAACACGGAGGCGCCGGTGCCGCGGCGGTCACCGGACTCCGACGGCGGCCGCACCCCCGCCCGCACGTCGATCGCGGCGAGCGGCGGCGTGAGCGGCCGCACCCAGCGCGGCGCCTTCTCGAACTCGGGATCGTCACCGGCGGAGGCGAAGTGGTTGTAGCGGCGGACGGTGTCGGCCAGCGCGGCCGCGGGCACGCCCATGAGGTCGGCGAGTTCTTCGGCGGTCTCCGCCACGTGGGTCGGGCGCACACCCCACCGCTGTCGTTCCGGCACCTCGTCGAACGCTGGTTCGTCGAGCACGACCCAGGTCCGCATGTCCTGGCGGAACAGCGCCGCCTGGCCGATCCGGCCGGGATAGGTGTCCTCGTTGAGGAATCGCTGCCCGTGGCCGTTCACCACGATGCCGCGCGCGGCCAGACCTGGAACGAGCGAGATGCCGACCTGGCCGGTGGACATGTGCCGCACCGCCGCGCCGAGCGCCTGCGCCATCCGGATCCCGCTTCCGTCGTCGGTGCCCGCGCTGACCTTGGTGTGCCCCAGCAGTCGCGGCGCGTGCGCGGCGAGCATGGCGTCGTTGTCGACGAAACCACCGGTGGTCAGCACGACGCCGCGGCGCGCCCGGATGGTCAGCTGCGTGCCGTATCGCCGAGCCACCGCGCCGACGACCGTGCCGTCGGCGGCGACGATCAGGCGAGCCGCCCTGGTGTCGAAAAGCGCTCTCGCCCCGGCGGACCGAGCGGCCCCGGCGAGGCGATCCATGAGCAGCTTGCCGCCGAAGTCGGGGGCGGCGGGGCGATGCCCGCGCGGCGCGGGCGTGGCGAGACCGGAGAACGGCATGCTGTTCTCCCCCAGCCACATCAGCCCGTCGTCCGTCGGCGGCACCCAGGCCGGAGCGTCCCACAGCGTGGGTTGGAACGGCACGCCGCGGTCGGACAGCCAGTGGAAGTGCGCGACGCTGTCCTCGCTGTAGCGAGCGATCTTGTCCGGGTCGGCGCCCGGACCCAGCGCGGCGGACAGGAACGCGGCCATCGCCGCGGGGTCGTCGTCGAAGCCGCAGGCCCGCTGGATCGGTGTGCCGCCGCCGAGATAGATCTCGCCACCCGACAGAGCGGACGCGCCGCCCGGGCCGCTCATCCGATCCAGCACGAGCACCCGCGCGCCGGTCACCGCGGCCTCGAAGGCCGCCGCCGCTCCGGCGCATCCGTAACCGACCACCAGCACATCGGTCTCGAGGTCGTAGGCGCCCACTTCGGCGGCCTCCCGAGGCGCGACCGAATCCCGATCACTCATGGAGTCGACCTTCCCGCCCGGCTCCCGAGAAGCCGGCGCCGGTCTTGGTGAGCGACCCGCCGGTCCCGTTCATCGGGACTGCGGTCGGTCGCCGGGTCGCCGCGTGGCGATGGTGTGTGAACGGCGTCACGTCCGCTTGGGCGCCAGCGAGGAGGAAGATTTCATGCGGGTCCTGGTCACCGGGGTTTCCGATCCGACCGGTCGCGCGGTGGCGCGCATGCTGCTGGCCACCGGACACGACGTGGCCGGGTTGGACCGGGCACGGCACCGGTACGTCGACCCCCGGGTCGAGGTGATCACCGGCGACCCGGCGGAGCCCGCGTTGTGCGCACAGGCCGTCGCCGGGTGCGCGGCGGTGGTGTATCTGGGCGGCGCGCTCGCCCCGATCGCGTCGGCGGCCCGAACGGCCGGGGCGCGGATCGTGGTTCCGGTGGTCGCCGGTTCGGATGCCGTCGCCGAGGACGTCGTGCGCTCCAGCGGGGCGGCGGCCTTGATCGTGCGCACCGCGCCGGTCGCGGGCAGGCGCGTCGATGGCGAGAGTTGGCGCGTCCTGCGCCGGCTGCTGGGCTCTCGCCGGGCGGGCGGATTCCAGGTGTTGCACACCGACGACTTCGAACGCTTCCTGGTGCTGGCCGCGGGGTCCGCCCGCACCGGCGCGGTCGAACTCGCCGCGCCCGGCGTGATCTCCGGCGCGGACGCGGACCGCATCCGTGCGGCGGCGGGGACGCGGAAGTGGCGACGGACGTCCGGCACGCCACCGCGAATGGATACCACTGCGACGCAGAGCGAATGGGGGTTCCACTACGGGTGGACCGCGTCCGAGGTCGCGGCGGACATCGTGCGCGGACTGGCCGGTCGCAAGCTGGACGGCGACGGGTTCGTCGCCCGGCCGGGGGCGATCCCGCTGCCCGGCTACGTGATACCCGCCCGCGCGGCGACTTCGGACGGCCACGCCCTGGTGTCGGTCGCACCGGACGGTCTCGAGGGCGAGTTCGACGATCGCGTCGACCCGGCCTACCCGGTGCACACCGCGACCAATACGTCCGAGGCGCTACCCGGACCGCTCACCCCGCTGACCGTGGATCTGCAGGCGGGCGCTATCCGGCTGGCCAATGCCGCGATGGGCCGGATGATCGCGCTGGACGGCATCGCGCTGGAGCACTGGACCAGCCGGGTCACCACGGTGCTCGGGCACCACATCTACATCAACGCCTCCATCGGGGTGCTGGCCGCGGAGAACATGCCCGGCTGGGACGAGCAGAGCATCCGCCGTGACGTCTACGGCAACATCCCGGCCGAGATCTCCCTCACCCCGCACGGCAAGCCGCCGACGCCGACCGGATTCGCCAGCACCCGCGCCACGTGGCGCGCGGCGGGCCGCGTGCTGCGCACCGCGCTGCGCTATCGCGAGACCACCGACGGCATCAACGCCGCCGCCCATCAGGAAGCCCTCGGCGCCGCGGCGATTCGCGAGCTCACCGATGAACAACTGCACGCCCGCGTCCTGCTGTGGCGGGACCGGCTGAACCAGTCCTGGGCGGCGGCGTCCATCGGCGTGATGATGACCGGTGCGGCCACGGCCATCCACTCCCGCGGCAAGGAAGCGGCGACCGTGCCCATCGATCCGGAGCGGTTGGAGTCGGCCAGGACCATGCTCGCGGTGGAACGGCTCGCCGCACTGTGCCGGACCGACCCCGCGTTGCACGACGCGGCGCACGCGGGCGACGTCACCGCCGCGCGGGCGCTCTCCCCCGCCTTCTCCGCCGCCCTGGACGAGGAGCTGCGGCGGATCGGGCATCGCGGACCGGGTGAGTGCGAACTGCTCAATCCGACCTTCGGCGACCGCCCGGAGCTGCTGATGACCGCCGCCGCGCGTGCCGCGCAGATGCCCGCGCCCAAACGGGAACCGGTCGGCCCCGCGCCGAGTCGCACCGCGCGGATGGCGGCGGGGGCGACGATGGCGCGCGAACGCGTCCGCGACGCCGTGGTCCGCTACACCCACTGCCTGCGCCTCGCCGTGCGGGAGCGGGCGGAGCGGCTGATCCGGCAAGGGCTGCTGCAGCAGGCCGATGATGCCTGCTTCCTGACGCTCGACGAAATCCTCTGGGCGCCTGCCGATCTGGCCGAGCGGGTGGCACGACGGCGAGCCGAGCTGACCCGATTGCACGGCGTCCGCATGCCGGATGTGATCGCGGGTGACTGGGAGCCGCTGCCGAACGCGGACGCGTTGCTGCCCGGTGACAGCCTGACCGGCATCGGGGTGTGCCCCGGCGTGGTGGAGGGCACCGTGAAACGCGTGCTGTCGCTGGACGACGACATCGAGCCGGGCGACATCCTGGTGGCTTCGGTCACCGACACCGGGCACACCGCGATGTTCGCCTACGCCGCCGCGGTGGTCACCGACATCGGCGGCTCCGCGTCACACGCCGCCATCGTCGCCAGGGAATTCGGCATTCCCTGCGTCGTGGACACCAAGACCGCCAGCGCCCGGCTGGCCGATGGGCAGCGCGTGCGCGTCGACGGGGCGGCCGGCACGGTCACCCTGCTCGCCGACGTCTGAGTCGTGGCCGGGGTCGAGCACCCCGGCCCACATGCCGGTTCGGCGTCGGCCGGGCCGCGACCCTATGGAAGGAATGAGCCAGTGACGATTTCGCGTGCTGTTCGCGGGGCGGTGACCGGTGTCGCCGCCGCATTGATCGCCGTGTTCCCGTCCACCACCACCGCGGTGGCGAGCCCCGGGCTCGTGCACACCGTGCACGACCGCTCCATGCAGCTGTCGGCGGCGCCGAATGCCAGGGACATCGGCGACTACCCCACCCAGGGCAACGGCAAACTCCGCACCGGCGTCGTGTTCCGCACCGACGCCCTGGACAAGCTCACCGCCGCCGACCAGCAGAAACTGGTGACCTCCGGCATCACCGCGGTGATCGATTTCCGCAGCCCGAACGAGTCAGGGGCCAACCCGGACAAGCTGCCCGCGTCGATTCCCACGCTCGCGCGTCCGGTGTACGACCCGGGCAACGACTTCTACCTGCTGGTGGGCAAGGCGGTGCAGGGCGGTCCGGCCGTGCAGCAGCAGATGTTCGGCGACGGCAAGGCCGCGGGCATCATGCGCGACTACTACCGCTGGATGGTCACCGACGCCGGCGCTCGCGCGCAGTTCGGGACCGCCATCCGGGATGTCGCGAACGCGAACGGGCCGGTGCTGTTCCACTGCACCGCGGGCAAGGACCGCACCGGATGGATGACCGCCGTCCTGATGACGGCGCTCGGCGTCCCGAAGGGTCAGGTGTACAAGGACTATCTGGAATCGAACGACAACCTGGCCGCGAGCAACAAGGCGACGTTGGACGGGTTGGTGGCCAAGGGGCTGGTCACCGATCCCGCGCTGTTCGATCCGATTCTCGGCGTGCGCGCCGACTATCTCGACGCCGCTTTCGACCAGGCCGCCGCGTCCTTCGGATCGTTCGACCGGTTCGTCACCGACGGGCTCGGTGTCGACGGCGCCACGCTGGACGCGCTGAGAACCGAACTGCTGCCGCGGTAGCCGATGACTGCAGCGGGCCGGGTGGAGCATGTTCCACCCGGCCCGCTCGGTCGTTCCGGGACAGGGAAGACGGCGGCGCGGGCTGGTCACGAACTCGTGATCGCTGAGCGGCCCGCCGCTGGCATGCAGGGATGGCTGCTTCCGCTGGAGCGCGCGAGGTCGCGGACCACCACATCACCCGCCTGCTCCAGCCTGGCGCGATGACGGCCGCGCTGAACTGGTACCGCGCTATCGGCGACGACTGGCTGCACGCGCCGCGGGTGAGTGTTCCGACGACCGTGGTGTGGGGCGGCGGGGATATCGCGGTGGCACGGGCGGGCATCGACTTGTGCGGCGAGTTCGTCGACGCCGACTACAGCATGGCAGGAACCCGCCACGCCCGCTCGTTGTCTCGTCGCCGGGCTTTCGAGCCGGAGACGGCGTGGAAGCGACATCAACCCGCTGACTGATGTGGTGTCCGACTTCGGGCACAGCACGTCTACTTCTCAGTGGTGATGTGCCGAGCGCGGCGGGTCGTGACACTGGAAACACGCCGGTCGGGGCATCGCTACGGCGTCAGCGTCGAGTCGAGTGAGGGAGTAGGTCGATGGGACAGCAGCAGTGGCGCGGAACGGTCGTGAAGAAGTCGCGCGGGTTGCTGGACGGAGCGAATCTGTACCGGCGCTTGCACATTCGCTTGCCGGACGGCAGCACGAGAAAGATTCGCGTGGACCGAGCGTTGTGGGAGGCGCTGGAGGTCGGCGACTCGGTGACCAAGCGGGCCGGAGCCGATCCGGTCAAGGACTGACCTGCCGGCGTGGCCCGCCGGTGCACCGGGCAGGAGAGGATGCCACGACCGCGGCGTCCTATCCCGGGGCGATCAGCACCTCACGCAGTCGCGCCAGTTCTGCGGCGGTGAGCCCGCTGCTCAGCAACCATTCGGCTGCGCCGCCGTGGTCAGCGCACAGTTTCGCGAGGAAACGCCCCATCACCTCGGCCTCGACGCCGAGGATGCCGGTACTGACCGGGGGCAGCCCGGTGTAGGACGGGAGCGCGTCGAGCCGGTCGCGGACCCGGTGCATGCGTTCACCGGTCAGGGCGTAGTCGGCCGCGATCGCCTCCGGCGGCACGCCCACCGCGTCCAGCAGCACCGCCGCGAGCACGCCGGTGCGGTCCTTGCCCGCGGCGCAGTGGAACAGCACCGAGTGGCTGTCGGCGTCGATGACCAGGCGTACCGCCGCGACGATGGAGTCAGCGCTGCCTGCCAGCAGTTTCGCGTACAGGTCCACCAGATCCACCCGGCTGGAATCGGGAACCAGATCCCGTGCCGCCAGCGAGGATTGCGGCGATTTCCGCACCGGCAGACAGACCCGCCGCACGTCTGCGGTGGCCAGCAGTCCGTAGCCCTCGCGCTCCACCTCATCGGGCAGCCGCAGATCGATCAGGGTGCGCAGGCCGATCGGCCCGAGCAGTTCGGCCAGGTCGGACTCGGTGAGATTCTGCGGGGTGCTGGAACGGTAGACCACCCCGAAACGGGTGACGCCCCCGCCCCGCACGGGAAGCCCGCCCAGGTCGCGGACATTATCGATCTGGGCGAACTCGACCCAACGTTCCTGTGGCGCGGTGGATTCGCCCGTGATGTCAGTGGGCACGGCCGGCCGCCGCCTCGTCGGCGCGGTTGAGGCCGCACAGTCCGATCAGGTCCTCGTGCAGCTCGAACCACACGGTGTGGTAGCTGTCGAGCACGGGTCGCGCGACCCAGGCGTGATCGCCGGCGGCGATCCGCTCGATCGCCCGCGCGAAGCGGGCGGAGTACCGGGCCAGCCGCGGCGCGACGTCGCCGATTCGCCGCAGCAGCGGTTGCACGGCATGGTGCAGATCGGTCAGCCTGGTCAGCACCGCACCGTCGTACTCGGCGTCGGCGTGGTCGTTGACGGTGGCCGGGTCCTTCATCTGCCATGCGGTGACGATCTCTTTCAAAATCCCGTTGAAATCGCAGAATTCGGCATAGACGGAGGCGATCGCGGCCCGATCGACTGTCCGTCGCTCCAGCGCGAGCAGGCCGTCCAAGTGCTGTCGGCCTTCCGGTGTGAGTCGCACGCCGATCGGTGTCGCGGCGCACCAGCCCCCGGCCACCAGTTCTTCGCATCGAGCGGCGACGGTCTCGGTGGGCGCGCCGACGCCCGCGGCCAGCGCGTCGTGCGCGGCCCTGCCTTTGATTCCGATCAGCCGCAGCAGATCGAGGTCGGGAATCTCCGTTACCGTCGCCGGAGCCGCCGCGTGCGCCTGCGCCGAGGCGTCCGTCGCCCGCGCGTCGAGCCAGGTCGCCAACCCGTCGATGTCGGTGCCCGCCCACCCGGCCAATCGGCCGACGTCGGCGAGGGTGGCGGAGTCCACGGGTTTGCCTTCGACCCGTCCAGGCCAGACCGTGCCCGCGCCGCCGTCCACGGTCACCACCCGACCGGCCAGTGCCGCGACGACACCGGAGCCGCAACCGACCACGCACGGTCTGCCGATCTCGCGACCGACCAGCGCCGCATGCGAAGTGGCTCCGCCCAGTTCGGTGACGATCGCCTTGGCGGCGATCATGCCGTGCAGGTCGTCGGGGCTGGTGGTCGGGCGTACGAGGATCACGTCCTCGCCCGCCTCCGCGCGGCGCTCGGCCTCGTGCGGATCGGTGACGACGACACCCGAGGCCAGGCCGGGACACGCCGCTTCGCCACGAGCAAGCGGTGTCCCGGTGTACTCCCCGGTCGCCGGTCGCAGCACGGTGCGCACCTGGTCGGCGGTGACCCGCTTCAGTGCCTCGTCCGCGCCGATGAGCCCTTCCTCGGCCATCGCCACCGCGGCGCGCACGGCCGCGCGCGCGGAGCGCTTGGCCGGCCGCGACTGCAACAGCCACAGGGCGCCGGATTCGACGGTGAACTCGATGTCCTGGATATCGCGGCCATCGCGTTCCAGCAGGTCGGCCGCCGCGACGAGTTCCGCGTGCACCTGTGGCAGCAGCGTCGCGAGTTCGTCCAGCGGCCGCGGAGTGGTCCGGCCGGACACCACGTCCTCGCCCTGCCCGCCGACCAGCCATTCGCCGAACAGCGCGCGGTCGCCGGTGTTCGGGTTGCGGCTGAACAGCACGCCGGTGCCGGACTTGGCATCGAGATTGCCGAAGACCATGGCTTGGACGGTGACGGCGGTGCCCAGGGTTCCCGCAACGCCGCGATTGCGCCGATACGTCTGCGCCCGAGGCGAATCCCAGGACCGGAACACCGTGCTGATGGCCGCCCGCAACTGCTCCCACGGATCCTCGGGCACCGCACCGTCGGGATCACCCAGCACGGTTTCGCGGTATTGGGCGCGGAACCGCTCCCGGGTGTCGGCCGCGTAGCCCGGATTCCCGGTCTCCACGGCCAGTGCTCGCGCCACCGCCTCGTTCATGCCGAGGTTCAGCACCGTGTCCATCATCCCGGGCATGCTCACCGCGGCGCCCGAGCGGACCGATACCAGCAGCGGACGGGCGCCGGAGCCGAAGACACGTCCGGTGCCGCGCTCGATGGCGGCGATGCCCTCCTGGACGCCGTGCCAGATGTCCTCGCCGATTGCCCCGCGTGCCGAGAAGTCGGCCCAGCCCTCGATGGTGATGACGAACGCGGGCGGCACCGACAGGCCGAGCGCGCGCATGCGGTTGACGCTCCACGCCTTCCCGCCGATGCGTTCCCGGGACAGCGAACAGGCGCCGTCGAGTTCGACGACCGGCCCCGCGCCCGCTGCCTCGTCGTTTCGCTCCACTAGCTCTGCTCCGGCCGTCATGTCACTCCTCAGCACTCACTGAACAATCCGCGCCCCAGCGCGATTCGGAACCTCGTACACCGGCCCGTGCCGGACCGGACGCGAACCGCGGCGCACACACCTGTCGCTCGCTTCGAGCCTGCCGTGCCATCGGTCACCTGCCGTACCCGTGGTCCCGCTGAGCAGGACGGTTCCGATGAGCCGCCGGATACGGCGTGTCGTCCGACTCTGCTGGTCGTCGCCACCGTCGCTCGATCGGCTTGCCACGCCGATACCGGTTCCCGCTCGCGGCGGGGCACGGGCTCCCGCGAACGCGTGATCGGGGAAGAATTCCCGGTCAACGGGATATTCGGCCGCGATCGCACCGCGTGGAACAGTCGATGCGGCACGATCGCGGCATGGATCGACGCGGTGCAGCGACCGGTGAGCTCGCGACGATTCCGGCGGTGCTGGCCGAGCGGGCACGGCGGGACGGCCCGCGCATCGCGGTGGCGTCACCGGAGGGGCAGCTCACCTACACCGAGCTCGCCGCGGAAGCGCGGCGTGTCACACAGGCGGTGATGGCGCGAGCGGTGCGGCCCGGCGAGCGGGTGGCGATCTGGGCGCCCAACACCACGCGTTGGGTGATCGCCGCGCTCGGCGTGCTCGGTGCGGGCGCGACGCTGGTTCCCCTCAGCACTCGACTGCGCGGTCCCGAGGCGGCGGGCATCCTCGCTCGTAGCCGGTGCCGCGTGCTGCTCACCGTGGGCGACTTCCTCGGCAACGACTACCCGGGAATGCTGCGGGCATCGGGACACGGGCTGCCGGAGTTGCGGACCGTCGTATTGCTCGACGAAGTTCGCGAGGACAGGCCCGAGTATTTCTCGTGGGCTCGCTTTCTCGCCCTCGGCGAGGTGATACCCGCCGCGGAAGCCGACGCGCGGAGCGCGTCCGTGGCCCCGGAGTCGATCTCCGACATCCTGTTCACGTCCGGCACCACGGGCGTACCGAAAGGCGTGCCGACCACCCACAGGCAGACGATCGAGGCTTTCACCCACTGGGCCGATGCGGTCACCCTATCCGGCGACGACAGGTATCTGCTGGTCAACCCGTTCTCCCACGCCTTCGGTTACCGGGCCGGGATCATCGCGAGCCTGCTGCGCGGCGCCACCATGGTGCCGGTGGACCGCTTCGATCCCGAGCGAGTGTTCAGCGTCATCGAGCGCGAGCGGATCACTGTACTGACCGGTCCTCCGACGCTCTTCCACGACCTACTCGCCCACGACCGGCGTGTGCCCCGTGACCTGACCTCGCTACGCCTGGCGGGCACCGGTGGTTCCAGCGTGCCGACCGAGTTGGTGGAGCGAATCCGCCGTGAATTGGGAGCCGAAAAGGTCTTCACCGGATACGGGTTGACCGAATCGACAGGTGTCGCCACGGTCTGCCCACCAGATGCCCCTGCGATCCTGATCGGGGACACCGTTGGAAAGGCATTGCCGGACGTACGGATTCGGATCGTGGACGACACCGGGCAGCCGGTGCCGGTCGGTCGGCCCGGCGAGATAGCGGTGCGCGGCCCGAATGTGATGCACGGTTACCTCGGCGACCCCGCAGCGACAGCGACCGCCATCGATGCGGGCGGCTGGTTGCGCACCGGCGACATCGGCACCCTGGACGCCGATGGCTATCTGCGCATCACCGACCGCCGCACGGACATGTTCGTCGTCGGCGGATTCAACGTCTACCCCGCCGAAATCGAGCGCATCCTTCGTACCCACCCCGACGTAGCGGAGGCCACAGTGGTCGGCGTCCCGGACGCTCGTCTCGGTGAAGTCGGCCACGCCTTCGTCGTCCTCGACGGCATCGCCGAGATCGAACCTGCGGAGATAATCGCCTGGGCGCGACCTCGTCTGGCCGGCTACAAGCTTCCGCGTCGCATCGAGGTCGTAGCGGCACTACCCCGAAATGCCAACGGCAAGGTCTTGAAACGCGCTCTGCGTTCGCGTGAGGCGCAGCCCTGAGCACTTCGAAGATGTATCCCGTTGGGTATGGCTGAGCGGCGGCCTGAAAGACGAATTGCCGCAGGGCGGCAAGTCGTCCGGGGATGGCGGGGACGCCGTTCTCGGCGAACTGCCGGCCGAGGTGTCGGGAGTCGATGCGAAACGATTGTGTGTCCGCAGGTGTCGACGGACAATATCGACATCCACTGATCCAGGCCCCGTCGGCGCGGCGCCTGCTGCTTGGAGGGCAGTCGGAATGTTCGTGGAACCGCTGTCGGGGCATCGCTATTTCCGGACCGCCGACCCCGACGTGGCCCGGGCGGAGATGAGCGGCATTCTGCGTGAGCACCGGCTCGACCCGGGTGCCTCCACCATGGAGGCCAGCTGCAATGTCGTCCGGTACGGCGATGTCGGCCTGGTCTACAAGCATTACGGGGTTCAGGTTCGGATCCGGACCGAACCCATCGAGACCTTCCGCCTGGTTCAAATACCGCTGGCCGGATGGGCCCGGGTGGTCAACGGGACCGCGGATATCGCTTCCGACCCGGCGGTGGCCTCGGTTCCGGATCCCGACGCGCCCCTGGACATGAATTGGCACGAGAGCAGCAGGCAACTGCTCGTCCGATTCGACCGGGCCGCGTTGGACGACCATTTGCGGCGGATGCTGGGTCGGCCGCCGGATCATCCGCTGCGGATGGCCGTCGCCATGCGATTGCGGTCACCGGCCGCCCGGATCTGGCTCGAATCGCTGCGCATGCTGCAGGCCGACGCCGAAGGCCCCGGCCTGTTCCTGGATCCACGGCTGCGGCCGCAGGTCGAGCAGCTGATGATGTCCCAACTCCTGCTGGCGCAGCCGAACAGTTACTCGGAGTTCCTGCTCGACAGCGCCCCAGGGAACTCGACGCCGCGTCCCATCCGCCTGGCCGAACAACTCATTATCGACCATGCGCACGAAATGCTCACCGTCACCGATGTCGCGGAGGCAGTGGGACTTTCGGTGCGTAGCCTGCAGGAGGGCTTCCGGCGCTACCTCGACACCACACCAACGGCACGATTGCGTGAAGCCCGGCTGGTGGGCGTGCACAACGCGCTGGCCGCCGCGGACCCCACCAAGACTACGGTCGCCGCGGTGGCCGCAGATTGGGGATTCTGGCATCTGGGCCGTTTTTCGGCCCTGTACCGGCGGCGATGGGGTGTACCGCCGTCGGTGACGCTGCGCGCCTGACCCGCCGCGCAGCGCCGAACCTACCGCGCGGCCCGGTCAGAACTCGCGCGAGATGGATAGTCGCGGGCGGTCCGATCCGCCCATCATGAGTGCGGCGGATTCTCCGCCGCACCGATACCCGATCCCATCGGCTTCGAAGGGTCAATCATGTTCTCGATCAAACTGTTCCGCCGTATCAGTGTTGCGGCGGCGGCCACCCTCGCGGTCGCCGGGTACGGCGCAGCCCTCGCGCCGGCGCCGGCGGCGGCGGCCTACGACTGCCCGGGCGGACTGTTCTGCGGCTACGACCAGCGCGGCGGCACCGGCATGTTCGTGCAGGTCGACAACAACTGTCTGTTGCACGACATCGGCAACGAAGGAATCGGAGATCGTCTGAGTTCGTATTGGAACCGCACGGGAAAGACGGTCGGCGTCTACAACTGGACCGGTCGGGAGTGGCAACTGCTCGTCTCGGTGCCCGACAACAGCAAGGGCAATGTGCCCGCCGACGGTGACAACAAGGCCGACGCCCTGTGGGTCTGCCACTGAGAGTGGCGATTCGCCGTACTCGGTGAACCCTCCCGGCGCGCAGCCAGGAGGGTTCATTTCATCGAAGTTCGCGGACTTCCCGAGTGCGGTAGGACCACCTCGTGGACTGCGTGATCAGCGGGAAGGACCCGGACCGTCAGGCGACCTCGTTCTTCATCTGGGCGGTGAGGATCTTCTGGTAACCCGCGCCGAAAAGTCGCGGCAACCAATCGATGACGTGGGCGTCCGTGCCGATCAGGATCTTCGCCTTGTTCTTGCGGATGCCGTTCACGATGACGCGGGCGGCGTGCTCGGGGGTGGTCTTGGCCAGGCGGTCGAAGTTGGCGGCCAGTGCGTCGCGATCGCGGTCGCCGCCCGCCCGTGCCTTCCAGGCGATGTCGGTCTTGATCATGCCCGGGTGCACGCTGCTGACGCCGACCGCGTGTCCGGCGATGGTCATCTCCTGCCGCAGTGCGTCGGTGAAGGCGCGGATGGCGAATTTCGTCGCGCTGTAGGCGCCCTGGCTGGGGCAGGCGGCCAGTCCGAACATGCTCGACACGTTCGCGATGTGGCCGTCACCGGAGGCGATGACGTGGGGCAGGAACGCCTTGGTGCCGTAGGCGACGCCCCAGAAGTTGATGCCTACGATCCATTCGAAGTCCGCCCAGCTGAGTTCCTCCACGTTCGCCGTCAGCGAGACTCCGGCGTTGTTGACCACCAGATTGATCCGGCCGAAGTCCTCGGCCACCTCGTCGGCGTGGCGGTACACCGCCTCCCGGTCGGTCACGTCCAGCTTGTACGCGCGGGTTTGCGCGCCTTCCTTGCCGCACAGCGCCGCGGTCTCCGCGACGTTGTCCACGTTGCGGCCCGACAGCGCCAGCCGGGCGCCGCGGCGGGCGAGTTCGATCGCCACCGCCCGGCCGATGCCCGCGCCCGCGCCGGTGATCACCGCGGTCCTGCCCTCGAAATTCTTCACAGTCGATTTCCTCGTCTCGCTCGGCGGTCGGTCCGCCGGTTGGCCCTGCCGGGTGTCCTCACAGGCACGTGTAGCCGCCGTCGGCGACGAATTCCGAGCCGGTGCTGAAGCTCGATTCGTCGCTGATCAGGAACAGCACCAGGTTCGCCAGTTCCTCCGGACGGCCGGCCCTGCGGATCGGCTGGTTGCCCGACATGCCTTGCGAGCGCGCGGAATCCGCGGTCATCTCGGTGACCACGACACCCGGGTGCACCGAGTTGACGCGGATGTTGTCGGCGGCGAACTCCTGCGCGGCGGTCTTGGTCATGCCGCGCACGGCCCATTTGGACGCGGTGTAGCCGAGGATGCCGGAGAAGGCGATGATGCCGCCGATCGAAGAGATGTTGACGATCGAGCCGCCTCCCGCCCGGCGCATCGAGCCGAGCACCGCCTTCATGCCGAGGAACACCCCGACCTGGTTGACGTCGATCACCTTGCGGAAATCGGCTTCCGACAGTCGTTCGATCGGATCGACGTGCACGATGCCCGCGTTGTTCACCAGGCCCGACACCGGCCCGAAGACCTTCTCGGCGAACGCGACCGCGTCGTTCCACGCCGACGCGTCGGTGACGTCGAGCGGGAGGAAGGTCGCCGCATCGCCCAGCTCGGCGGCCAGCGCCACGCCGTCGTCCACCAGGACATCGCTGATCACCACCGTGGCGCCGTCGGCGACCAGCCGCCGCGCGAAGGCCGCGCCCATCCCCCTGGCGCCCCCGGTCACGATCACGTTCTTGCCGTCGACGCGTCCCATCAACGCGCTCCTTCCGATGTCTGCGCCCGCTGGGCGGTCGGCTGGTTGTCCGCGAGGTGACCGGCCGCGATGTAGCCGAACACCATGGCGGGACCTATGGTCGCGCCCGCGCCCGCGTAGTCGTTGCCCATCACCGACGCCGAGTTGTTCCCGGCCGCGTACAGGCCGGGTATCGGCTGGTCGTCGCTGTCGAGGACGCGCGCGTGCTCGTCGGTGACCAGACCGCCCTTGGTGCCCAGATCGCCCGGCACCATCTCGACGGCGTAGAAGGGGCCCTGCTCGAGCGGCGCCAAGCACGGGTTCGGCCGCACGGTCGGGTCGCCGTAGTAGCGGTCGTACGCGGATTCACCGCGGCGGAAGTCTTCGTCGCGACCGGCGCGGGCGAAGCCGTTGAACCTTTCCACCGTCGCGGTGAGCGCCGCGGGCGCCACGCCGATCTTCGCCGCGAGTTCGGCCAAGGTGTCGGCCTGCCGGATGATTCCGGCATCCAGGTACTTCTGCGGAAGCGGACGTTTCGGGAAGTTGCCCAGGAACAGATACCGGTCCCGGAACCGCTGGTCCATGATGAAGTGCGCCGGGATGTGCCCGGCACCGGCCGCTTCCTGCTGGTACATCGTGTGCACCACGTTCACGTACGGGGCCGATTCGTTGACGAACCGCTCGCCCGCGTGGTTCACCATGATGCCGCCTGGCTGGGAGCGCTCGGCCAGGCAGAAGAACGGCGGGCCGTCGGGATTGCGCACGGACGGGCCCCACCAGGCGTCGTCCATCAGATCGACCGCGCCACCGGCCTTCTGGCCCGCGACGATGCCCTCACCGACATTCTCGGTGGCGCCCACCGTCCAGTCCGTGGACTGCGGGCCGCTCATGTACTGACGGCGCATGTCCAGGTTGTGCTCGAAGCCGCCCGCCGCCAGCACCACACCCCGGCGCGCCCTGATCAGCACCGGCGTCCCATCGTGCTCGGCGCGTACGCCGACCACCGCGTTGCCCTCCGTGACAAGTTCGGTCAGCGGCGTGTTCAGCCACACCGGCACCCCGGCGTCGCGCAACGACAGCCACAAGCGAGCCGCGAGTGCCTTGCCGAGGCTCAGCGGCAGCCGTCCCCGCAGCTTGTTCCCCACCGCCTGGATGCCGACCTTGATCGCGGTGCGTTTGCCCGCCCAGGTGCGGGCGATCATGTTCAGATCGTGGAAGTCGCTGACGGTGAAGGCGATGCCCTTGGGTCCCGACATGGTCGGCTGATTGATCTTGTGCAGGTCGCCGCCGAGCAGCCGCCCGTCCAGCGGGGCGGGCTCGATGCTTCGCCCTTGGGCGAGACCGCCGGGGAATTCCGGGTGGTAGTCGGAATAGCCACGGTCGTAGACGAATTCCCAGTATTTGCTGCGCGCGCCGAGATAGCGCATCATCTCCGGCCCGCGCTCCAGGAAGGCCCGCTGCTTGGCCTCCGGCACCCGGTCGCCGACCACCGCCGCGAGATAGGTGCGGGCCAGTTCCGGGCTGTCGGGCACGCCTTCGCGTTGCAGCACCGGGTTGTTGGGGATCCAGATGCCGCCGCCGGAGCGCGCGGTGGAGCCGCCGAACGCGCGGCTCTTCTCGATCAGCGTCACCGACAGGCCACGGTAGGCCGCGGTCAGCGCGGCGGTCATGCCCGCTGCGCCGGAACCGACCACCACCACGTCGAATTCGAATTCCCGAGTCATCGTGTCGCTTCCCGTCAGTAGCCGCAGCCGGTGAGCATGCCGCCGTCGACGACGAATTCGCCTCCGGTGCAGTAACTGGCCGCGTCCGAGGCCAGGAACACCGCCACGTGCGAGACCTCGACCGGCTGCCCCCAGCGCGGGATGGGCAGGCTCGCGAAGAAGCCGTCGCCGTCGGCGCCGGACGCGCCCGACACCGCCGCGGTCATCGGCGTGGCGATGCCGCCGGGGTGCAGCGAGTTGACCCGGATGCCCTGGCGGCCCAATTCGCGGGCGGCCGACTTGGTGATGCCGCGGATCGCGAACTTGCTGGCGCTGTAGGCGGACAGACCGGCCGCGCCGACGAACCCTTCCACCGAGGAGACGTTCACGATCGAGCCGCCTCCGGTCGCGGCGAGCGCCGGTGCGGCGGTCTTGATGCCCAGCCAGGTGCCGGTCACGTTGACCGACATGATCGTGGTGAACTCCGCCGCAGTCATCTCGGCGATCGGGACGAACCGCAGGATGCCCGCGTTGTTCACCAGGGCGTCCAGCCGCCCGAAGTGGGTGACCGCCTCCGACACCGCCGTGGACCACTCGGCTTCGCTGGTCACATCGTGGTGCACGTAGCGCACGGCGTCACCCAGCTCCGCGGCCAGCGCCTTTCCCTCCTGGTCGAGCACGTCGCCGAACACCACCCGCGCGCCTTCGGCCACGAACTGCCGCACGTGCTCGGCGCCCATCCCCCGCGCCCCACCGGTGACCAGCGCCACCTTGCCGTCGAGTTGTCCCACCGATTCCCGTCCTCTCTGACCGTCGCTTCGCACCGACGCTAAGACGCCGATCGGGGCGCGGCACCGGACCGTCCCGGCCACCGGGACTAGCTCCTGACCTGAGAAATTCCACCGGTCATATTTCGATTAGGCATACCGCTTGCGACCGTCTCGCAGCGGGACGAGTCACCCCCACGAAACCGGAAACGCCCGATCGGGCGATCGACAAGGAGACCGGATGAAGTTCTCGATGATCTTCGAGGCCCAGATGGCCGACCCCTCGCGCGAGCACGAGCACCAGGTGCTGCGCGACTGTGTCGAGCAGGCGGTGCTCGCCGATCAGATGGGATTCGACACCGTCTGGGCGGTCGAGCACCACGGCTTGAAGTGGTACGCGCACATGAGCGCCCCCGAGGTCTTCTTGACCTGGGTGGCCGCCAAGACCGAGCGGATCCGGATCGGGCACGGCGTGGTGTGCATGCCGTTCAACTTCAACCATCCCGTGCGGGCGGCCGAACGCGCCGCGATGCTCGACGTGCTGTCCGGCGGCAGGCTCGACCTCGGCGCGGGCCGCGGCGCGACGCCGGTGGAGACCTCCATGTGCGGCGTCGACCCCGAGCGCACCTATCAGGAGGTCGAGGAGTCGCTGCGCATGATCGGCAAGGCGTGGCAGGACCCGGAAGCCGAATTCGAGTACAACGGTGAGCTCTTGCAGGTCTCGCCGCATTCGCTGCTGCCGAGGCCGGAGCAGTTGCCGCACCCGCCGCTGTTCATGGCGTGCACCAAGAAGGACACGCTGAAGATGGCCGCCGACTACGGAATCGGCGCGCTCGTCCTGGGTTTCGCGGGCGTGGAGGAGATCGCGGAACTGCGGCGCACCTATGACGAGGCGATCGCCGCGCGCACCGGTGAGCGTTTCGTCTCCACCGTCGTGAACGATCATTTCGCCGCGCTGTGCCCCACCATCGTCCTCGACGACCGGGAGAAGGCCCAGCAGATCGGAGCCCGCGGACAGCGGTTCTTCGCGCAGTCGATCAAGCACTACTACGGCGCGGGCCCGGCCCCGGACGAGGCCGTGGACCCGAACGCGGACGAAGTCGCGGCGATCAAGCAGGCGGCCGACGACCACGTGGCCTACCTGCACGAGGCCAAGATTCCGGTGAAGACCGGAGCCACCTCGGTCTTCAACGTCGACCACGCCTACGGCGGCCCCGAGGACGCCATCGCCTACGTCGAGCGGCTGCAGGCCGCGGGCGCCGACGAGATCCTCTGCCTCATCCAGATGGGCACCGTGCCGCAAGAGGCTTGCCTGGAGACCATCCGGCATTGGGGCGAAAAGGTCATCCCCCACTTCCGCAACAGCTGACCCCGGCGCGACATCGAGGAGTTCGACATGGTTGACCTGAAGGGAAAGGTCGCCCTGATCACCGGCGCCGCCAGGGGACAGGGCGCCGCCGAGGCGCGGCTGTTCGTGGCACGCGGCGCCCGCGTGGTGATCACCGACGTGCTGGAAGACGAAGGCGCGCGACTGGCCGAATCGCTCGGCGCCGCCGCGCGTTTCGTCCGCCACGACGTCGGCCGCGGTGAGGACTGGGAAGCCGCCGTCGGCACGGCGGTCTCGGCGTTCGGCAAGCTGGACGTCCTGGTGAACAACGCCGCCATCTACACCGCGAAACCGCTGACCGACACCGCGCCGGAGGAATTGGAGCGCATCCTGCGCGTGAATCTGGTCGGTCCGTTCCGCGGCATCCAGGCGGCGATCGGACCGATGACGCAGGCGGGGGGCGGCTCGATCGTCAACATCTCTTCGCAGGCCGGCCTCGAAGGGTTGATGGGACACTCCGCCTACGGTTCCTCGAAGTGGGGGCTGCGCGGGCTGACCAAGACGGCCGCGCTCGAGCTGGGCCCGGCCGGAATCCGGGTCAACTCGGTGCATCCCGGCCCGATCGCGACGCCGATGGTCCCGTACCTGACCACCGGCCCCGGCAGTTTCCCGTCCCTGCCGCTGCAACGCACCGGCGCGCCGGAGGAGGTCGCCGAACTGGTCGCGTTCCTGGCCTCCGACGCCTCGGCCTACATCACCGGCGCCGAGGTGACGATCGACGGCGGCTTGGCGGCGGGCAAGTTCTTGCCGCCGGACCTCGAGCAGTAGCGGAAGGAGCAGGCCGCCATGCCGCTTTCCCCGCAAGCGCGCGTGATCGTCGAGGCCGCGAGCGCCGCGTTCCCGAAACTGGGCACCGAAGTGCTGGACGCCGCCGAAGCACGGCGCCTGCTCGCCGCCCGCCCGGCGCCGGTCGCCGATCGTGCTGTTCTGCCACGGCGGCGGATTCGTCATCTGCGGTCTCGACAGCCATGACCGGTTCTGCCGGGCCATGGCCGCCGGCGCGGAGGCGATCGTGGTGTCGGTGCCTTTCGTCACCGCCGAGTTCGATCCATTGCGCGACGAGGGCGAGGACTACGGGCAGCGGTTGCGGCAAACCGGGGTCGCGACCGACATCCAGCGCTACGACGGCATGTTCCACGGCTTCATGAGCATGGCCGACCATCTGCCCGAGGCGGTCCGGGCCGATGCCGCCGCCTACGCGGCCGTCCGCGCCGCCCATGCCGAACGGCGTCGCTGAGCGAGCCCGCACCACGCACTGTGAGGAACCACTGATGACGATCCAACGGATCGGCCCCGCCTACCCCACCGACGACCTGCCCGCCACCGTGGCGCTGCTGACGGCCGTCCTCGCCGTCGAACCCACCGTCGTCGACGGCGACCGCTGGGCCCAGTTCGACAGCAACGGTGTCCGCGTGATGCTGGCGGGCACCGACCGCGAGGACGACGACCCGTTCCTCGCGATCAAGGTGGACGACCTGGATGCCGCCCTGAACCGGCTGCGCGCCAGGGGTTTCGCAGCAGGGCAGCCGGTCGTCGGCCCGCACGAACGCCGCGCCGTGCTGCGGCCGACGCCCGGCTGCGCCTGGCACATCGCCCTCTACGAACCGACCAGCCCTGGTCCGATTCCGGTAGACCGAGCGGGAGCACCGGAATAGCGCGGAATTACGGCTCGGCGGAGCGAGCTCATTCGGAGTGCATGCCCGCGGCCGGCTCCGACGCGGTCGCATCCTGCGGGTCCGGCAGCACAGAATCGGGGACGACCGCACGGAACGATTCGGACGGCGGTCGCCGCAATGCGCGTTCGAAGGCACGCGCCGAGGCGGGCCACGGGTTGGTGACGCGCCCGCTGTCGTGCTTGTACCAGCAGCCGGGTTTCATGGCGGGCCATACCGTCCCGGCGATCGCTTGGTCGAGCCACTGCTGATGCGCGCGCATCGCCGCTTGCGTGACCTCGATCGCGGCCGCGCCGATCCGCTCGCGCCAGCGCAGGCAACGGATGATGTACTCGATCTGGCGCTCCTTCATCCCCGGGTTGCTGCCCGCCGGGTTGAAACTGTTCGGCCCGGCGATCAAGAAGGCATTCGGAAAACCCGGAACCGCCACCCCCAGTAGGGCGGTCGCGCCGGAGCGCCATTGGTCGTGCAGGAGCACTCCGCCGCGGCCGCGCACAGTGACGGGGACGAGAAACTCCGGGGCGCGGAAACCGGTGGCGTAGACGATCACATCCGCCCGATGGTGCGCGCCGTCGGCGGTGCGCAGTCCGTCGCGGGTGATCCGGGTGATCGGGTCGGTGATCAACTCCACGTTCGCGCGCGTCAAGGCCGAATAGTAGTGACTGTCGAAGATGATGCGCTTGCCGCCGATCGGGTAGTCGGGGGTGAGTTTCGCCCGCAGGCCAGGGTCGGCGACTCGGCTGTGGAGGTACCGCCGGGCAGCCCATTCGGCGGGCCGCGCCGACCAACCCCGGTGCATGATCGGCGCCAAGACGACATCGGCCCCGTAGTACAGCGCCCGGCGGTAGAGACGGTGAGCACCGGGCAGCCGCAGGACCGTTCGAGCGAGCGGCCCGAACCGGGCGGGCGGTTTCGGCAGTACCCAATGCGGCGTGCGCTGGAAGACGCGGACGTGGCGGGCGGTCGCGGCCAGCGTCGGCAGCATCTGCGCCGCGCTCGAACCGGTGCCGATCACGGCCACGTCCATCCCGTGCAGGTTCTGGTGGTGGTCCCATCGCGCGGAATGGAACGACGGACCGGCGAAATCCGTTTGGCCCTCCAGTTCGGGAATGTTCGGGCGGTGCAGCTGACCCACCGCGAAGATCACCACCTCGGCGCGGACGCGACCACCGTCGGACGTGGTCAGTTCCCACTTGTTCTCGGCTTCCAGATAGGTGGCTTCGCCGATGGCGGTACCCAGCCGCAGATGCTGGGTCAGTCCGTGCTCGGCGGCGACCCGGCGCAGGTACGCCAGGATCTCCGTCTGGCGCGGATATCGGATGCGCCTGTTCCGATAGGGCGCGAACGAGAACGAGTACAGGTGGGACGGCACATCACAGGAGCACCCCGGGTAGGTGTTGTCCCGCCAGACCCCGCCGACGTCGCCGCCACGATCGAAGATCACGAAATCGGTGATCCCCGCTCGTCGTAACCCGACTCCCATCCCGATGCCGCCGAAACCAGCGCCGACGACAGCCACCTCGCAGGTGAGCGCGATCGCCACCCCGCCTCCTTATCATCACACAGTCAATGTGCAGCTACCTCCTCTCTTCGTTGGCTGAAGCCTTCTGGATGGAAAGATCGGCGGATGCGTGCGAGTGGAACGGGAACGACCCAGAAGTGCGGGGGCACAGGGGATCAACGGTACGACGCGATCAGCGGGACGATACTCGACGATCCGTTGGCGGCCGATCGGGCACTACGGGGACCACAGCGAGGACCGCTCGCATACCAGTCCACCAGCACACTTTCCGCTATTCGCGGGTGGACGCCACATCGCTTCCGGCCGCATCGCAGGCCACCCCGCCGGCTTCGAGCCGAGAGCAGCGGGAAGCCGCAGGCGCGAGGACGGCCCGATGTGGCGCTGATCAACGGCACATCCGGGATCGCCATGTGGACGACGGCTTCTTCTGATCGAGCTGGAACCTATTGCGGCGCTGTGAAATCAGCGCCGGGGGCAACCCGCTGCCACCGACTCACGTTGCGCTGCGCCGCGACCCTGCCACCACCGGAACCAGGTACGTTCGCGCGAATGCGTCGAGTTGCTCGTCGGTCCGGAGTTCGGCGAGTCCGTGCGGGGCGAGGATCAGCGAGTGCACGATCCGGCACACGATCTCCGCGCGGATGGTCAGATCCGCCGCGGGCGGCAGGATTCCTCGCTCGACGGCGCGCTCCAGCGCGGTGGCGGTGGTGTGGACGGACATCGCGAACGGGCCCGCGCCGTCGACGGTCAGCTTCAGGACCACGCGCGCCGGTTCCAGCGCCAGCATGCGGTCGACGAGCTGATTCGTGCGCCAGCGGGTGATGACGGTGACGAAGATGTCGGCGACGAGATCGCCGACATCTTCGTGGCGCTCGACGATCTCGGTGATCTCGGCGAGCACCGCGGCAACCTCCCGGCTGATCACGGCCTGCACCAAGTCGTCGCGGCCACCGACATGGCGATAGACCGTCACCCGGTCCACGCCGGCCTTCCGGGCCACCTCCTCGATCGTCGTCTTCTTGACGCCGACCTGCTCGAAGAGGACCAGGGCCGCGTCCAAGATCCGGGTGACGAGGGTACCGGCGGCATTCTCGCTGCTCGCAGCGGCCTTCGAGGCGGTGGGCATGAGCCAACGCTAGCAAAATCGACCGCTCCTGCAACATTCGCACCGAGTTGTTGCTGCAACATTGCAATGCGATTTGTTGTTCTGTACGGTCGTGGCATGGCTGAGCAGGCGGGCGCGACGCAGCGCCGATACCACGACGAAGCGCATGCCATCCATGCGCGCGACGTCCACTTCGATTTCGACTCCGTGCCCATGCACTACGTGCCGGGCGAGGCCTTGGCCACCCACATCGTCAATGTGATGCACCTGGTGTTGCCCGAAGGGGAACGAGCCATGGCGCAGGCGCTGGCCGAAGCGCTGCCGTACATCGACGACGAGCGGTTGCGGGAGGAGGTGACGGGGTTCATCGGGCAGGAGACCATGCACGCGAACAGTCATGAAGCCGCGCGCAGGCACCTGCAATCGATCGGGCTGGACGTCGACTCCTACGTCGGCAAAGTCGCCTGGCTGGTCGATCGCATCCTCGGCGACCACGGCTTGACCGGCCGGGCCAAGGAGGAGTGGCTCAAGGAGCGGCTCGGCCTGTTCGCAGGCATGGAGCACTACACAGCGGTGCTGGGGGAATGGCTGCTCAACGCCGACATCCTCGAAGCGAAGGGCATGCACCCGGCGATGCTGGACCTGGTCCGGTGGCACGGCGCCGAAGAGGTGGAGCACCGCAGCGTCGTCTACGACGCCTTCATGCACCTCGACGGCAGCTACGCGCGCAAAGCCCGCACGGCGATCCTCGCCAGCGCGACGTTGCTGCCGCTGTTCATCGTCTCGACCGCCTACCTGTACCGGAAGGACCCGTCGCCGGAGAAGGGCCGGTTCTGGGGACTTCAGTTCTGGAGCGCGACCCGGCGTGGCGTCATTCCGAAATGGACGGTCTTCTTCACGGAGATGCCGCGGTACCTGCGGCCGGGCTTCCATCCGTCCCAGCTCGGGCCGATGGACAAGGCCCTGCGCTATCTCGCGCACTCGCCGGCCGCGCGGGCGGCGCACCGATGAGCGGCTCACCTGCCCTGGCCGCGCGCCCGGCGCCCGCAGGATTGCGCCTGATCGGCGATGTCATGGACGTCTATCGGAAGGTGTTCGTCACCGGACGCACCGCAGGCCTGCTGTCGCGCCCGAACACGGTGCGCCGTACCGGCTTCGACCTGGACACCACGATCACCGGGATCGAACGCGAAGCCGCCGACGTGGTGAGCTTGACGCTGCGCGCGGCCGGGGGCGGCCCGCTGCCCGCGTGGCGGCCGGGCGCGCATGTGGACGTCTTCTTACCCTCGGGCCGCCAGCGTCAGTACTCGCTGTGCGGTGACCCGAGCGACCGGTTCCGGTATCGCATCGCGGTGCGGCTCATTCCCGAAGGGGGCGGCGGATCGCGCGAGATCCATCAATCGCTGCGGGTCGGCGACCGGCTGCGGATTCGCGGGCCGCGCAACGCCTTCACCTTCGTCGACGCGCCGTCGTATCTGTTCCTCGCCGGTGGTATCGGCATCACCCCGATTCTCCCGATGGTCGCGGCCGCCGGCGCGCGTGGCCGCCTGGTGTACGCCGGACGGTCCCGCGAGACCATGCCGTTTCTCACCGAACTGCCGGACGCGGACATCAGGCCCGACGACGAATTCGGCCCGCCGGACGTCGCCGCGCTGCTGGCCCGCGCCCAACCCGGCGCGGCCGTGTACGTGTGCGGGCCGCCGCCGATGCTGGAGGCGGCGCAGCGGTGCCTGTTCGACCTCAACCCGACCGCCTCGCTGCACACCGAACGGTTCTCCGCCCTCCCGGTCGTCGACGGCGCGGAATTCGACCTCACACTGTCCCGCACCGGGACAACGGTCCGGGTCGCGGCCGACGAAACAGCGCTCAGCGCCATTCAGCGCGCCTTGCCGGATACCCCCTACTCCTGCCGCCAGGGATTCTGCGGCACCTGCAAAGTCGCGGTCGTCTCCGGCGCCGTCGATCACCGTGACCGCGCGCTGACCGCGGACGAACGCCAGAACCAGATGCTGGTCTGCGTCTCCCGCGCCGCGGGCGATCACCTCGTGGTCGATCTCTGAATCCGTCACACGAAAGGGACAACGTTGTCTATCCGTCGCCGACCGAGGGAGACGGCCCGATGAGCATCTCCACCGAGAACTCGGCACCGCCCGTCGTGTCGACCTTCGACGTGCACGATCCGGCCACCGGCGAGGTGGTCGGCACCTACCCGGTTTACGACCGCCACGCCGTGGACACCGCCGTCGCCGCCGCCCACGAGGCCGCGATCTGGTGGCGCGATCTGGGCTTCGCCGGACGCGCTCGGCATCTGGACGCCTGGCGCGCCGAGATCGCGCTCGGCCGGGACGAACTGGCCCGGATCATCCACCGGGAGATGGGCAAGCCGTTCTCCGACGCCAAACTCGAGATCGCCATGGCCCTCGAACACTTGCGGTGGGCCGCTCGCAACGCCGAGAAGGTGCTCGGCCGTCGCTCCGTGCCGTCGAGCCTGCTGACGCTCAACCACGCGGCCACGGTCGAATATCTTCCGCTCGGGGTGGTCGGCGTCATCGGACCGTGGAACTACCCGGTGTTCACTCCGCTCGGCTCCATCTCCTTCGCGCTGGCCGCCGGTAACGCGGTGGTGTTCAAACCCAGCGAGTACACCCCCGGCGTCGGACTGTGGCTCGCGGAAGCGTTCGCTCGCACCGCGCCCGCCGAGCCGGTGCTGCAGGTGGTCACCGGCCTCGGCGAGACCGGGAACGCGCTGTGCCGCAGTGGCGTCGGCAAGATCGGGTTCACCGGGTCCACCGCGACCGGAAAGCTCGTGCTGGCCGCGTGCGCGGAGCATCTCACGCCGGTGCTGATGGAGTGCGGCGGCAAGGACGCGCTCATCGTGGACGCCGACGCCGATCTCGACGCCGCCGCCGACGCGGCGGTGTGGGGCGGGTTGTCCAACGCGGGGCAGACCTGTCTGGCCGTGGAACGGGTCTACGTCCACGCCGAGGTCTACGACGAGTTCCTCGCCAAGCTGCTGGCGGCGGCGGGACAGATCGAAGCCGGTCGCGCGGACGCGAAGATCGGCCCGATCACCATGCCGAAGCAAGTGGCGATCATTCGCCGCCACATCGAGGACGCCGTCGCGCGCGGCGCCAGGGCCGTGCTCGGCGGTGCGGACGCGATCGACCGGCAGTTCGTCCAGCCGACCATCCTCGTGGACGTTCCGGAGGACGCCGCCGCGGTGACCGAGGAGACCTTCGGCCCCACGCTGACGGTGACCAAGGTCAGGGACATGGACGAGGCCGTCGAACTGGTCAACCGCTGCGCTTACGGGTTGGGCGGCACCGTGTTCGCCCGCCGCGACGGGCGACGCATCGCCGACCGCATCCGCGCGGGCGGCGTCTCCATCAACGCGTTCGTCGCGCACGCCACCATCCCCGAGCTGCCGCTCGGCGGTGTCGGCGCCTCCGGCTTCGGCCGCGTCCACGGCCCGGACGGGCTCAAAGAATTCACCTACGCCAAAGCCGTTACGCGCCAGCGCTTCCCGTCTCCGCTACCGCTGACCACGTTCCGGCGCGATCACCGCGTGGACACGATCGTCGACCTGCTCATCGGGGTCGTGCACGGAAGGAAACGCCAGTGACATCCGATTCGATCGAGCACACCCCCGTAGCCATCGTCGGCGCCGGGCTGGGCGGCATCGGCCTGGCGATCAAACTGCGCGAGGCGGGCTTCGACGATCTGGTGATCCTCGAACGCGCCGACGACCTCGGCGGCACCTGGCGGGCCAACACCTACCCCGGTTGCGCCTGCGATGTGCCATCGCATCTCTACAGCTACTCCTTCGCGCCCAATCCGGACTGGTCGCGCACCTACGGCAGGCAACCCGAGATCCTCGACTACATCCGCTCGGTGGCCATCGAGCACGATGTCGTCCGGCACATCCGGTTCGGCGCCGAACTGCTCGACGCCCGATGGGACGAGCAGCGTTCGTTGTGGCGGATCGAGACCTCGCGCGGCGCACTCACCGCGGACTTCCTGCTCTCGGCCACGGGCCTGTTCGCCGAGGCGAAATACCCCCAGCTACCCGGCATCGACTCCTTCGCGGGCACGTCGTTCCATTCGCTGCACTGGGACCACGACCACGATCTCACCGGCGAGCGGGTCGCGGTGATCGGCACGGGCGCGTCGGCGGTGCAGTTCGTGCCGGAGATCCAGCCCAAGGTGGACCGGCTGCTGCTGTTCCAGCGCTCGGCGCCGTGGATCGTCCCGCGCATGGATCGCCGCACTCTCGAACTCGAGCGACGGCTGCTGCGCCGTATCCCCCTGGCGCAACGCGCCATCCGCGGCGGTTTCTACGCGGCGATCGAGACCTTCGGGCTCATCTCGCTGGTCGATCAGCGCTTCCGCCACCCGTACGAAGCGCTGGGCCGGCTGCAATTGCTGCGTCAGGTCCGCGACCGCGAACTGCGCAAGAAGCTCACCCCCGATTACGTCATCGGCTGCAAGCGAGCCATCTTCTCCGACACCTACCTGCCCGCGCTCGACCAGCCGAACGTCGACGTGCTCACCCAGCCCATCGCCGAGGTCCGGCCGCATTCGATCGTGCTGCGCGACGGCAGCGAGCACCCGGTGGACACCATCATCTTCGGCACCGGGTTCACCTCGATCCCGACCGCCTACGAGCGCTACGCCGGGCGCGACGGACGCACCCTGGCGCAGCTCTACCGGGAGCGACCGCAGAGCTATCTCGGTGTCGCGGTGGCCGGGTTCCCCAACTTCTTCTGCACGCTCGGTCCCTTCGGCGCCGCCGGTAACCAGTCGGCGATCTACATGATCGAATCCCAGATCGCCTACATCGTCGACGCTCTGCGCAACGCACGCTCCCATGGCATCCGCCGGATCGAGGTGCGACCCGCGGCGCAGGCCGATTTCGTCGCGGAGATGGCTCGCCGGAGTTCCTCGACGGTATGGCTCACCGGCGGATGCCAGAGCTATTACCAGACGCCGGACGGGCTCAACGCCGGTCTCTACCCGAACTGGAGCTTCGAATACCGGCAGCGCACCAGCCGGTTCGACACCGGAGCCTACGAGGTGGCCGGATGATCGGCGATTTGCTCCGCATCGGCCGGGGGCGGCGCCAGTATTCGGTCGCGGGCAAGGTCGTGCTGATCACCGGCGCGGGCCGCGGCATCGGCCGGGAACTGGCGGCCCAGCTGCACCGCAAGCAGGCCTCGATCGTCTTGGTCGATCTCGATCAGGATGCCGCCGACGCGGCGGCCGCGGCGCTGGGCGACCGGACCCTCGCGATCGCCGCCGACGTCGCCGACCGCGCGGCGATGCGGGCGGTCGCCGACCGGGCCGCCGACCATTTCGGCCGCTTGGACGTGGTGGTGGCCAACGCGGGCGTGGTGCCGCGCCCGGCGACGGTGCGCACGCTGGACGGGCGCGACTTCGACCGGGTGATGGACATCAACCTCACCGGTGTGTTCAACACCCTGCGCCCCGCGCTGGATCACGTCGTCGCCGCCGAAGGACATGTCGTCGTGGTGTCGTCGTGCGCGGCGTTCGCGCCCGGCATGGCGGGCGCGCCGTACATGATCAGCAAAGCGGCGGTCGAACAGCTGGGACGGGCGCTGCGCGTGGAACTGGCGCCCTTCGGCGCCTCGGCGGGCATCGCCTATTTCGGCATCGTCGACACCCGCATGACCCACGACACCCTCGACAACGACGAACTCGGCCGTGAGCTGGACGATCTGCTGCCGTGGCCGTTGAACGTGCGCATCTCGGCGGCGGAAGCGGCCGAGACCATCGCCGAGGGGATCGAGCGGCGCGCGGCGCGCACCATCGCACCGGCCGGATGGGAGCCCTACGCGCTGCTGCGCGGGGCGGTCAATGTCGTGCTCGACAGCGCGCTGGCGCGCGACCGCCGCGTGCACGACCTGTTGCGCCGGGTCGAAGCGCGCACGAAGCCGTCGTGACATCCGATCCCGTGTCATCCCGCATGCGTACGCCGGTCACGACGGCTCGCGGTCGCGCCACCGCACTCGGCGCGGTCCGGCGGCGGCATGCGTCCTGCGACCCGAAGGAATTCCTCCCGTGAGCACTCCACGCTTCGACACCCTCCCCGCCGCCTTCCAGCACAACGCGACTGTCGCCCCGGACGCGGTCGCCCTGCGCACCCCCGGTGACGCCGCCACCCTGACCTGGCGCGAGTATGCCAAGCGGGTCCGGCTGATCGCCGCCGGCCTGGCGGGACTGGGCGTGCGGCGTGGCGACACGGTGGCTCTGATGATGTCCAACCGCATCGAGTTCTATCCACTCGAGATCGGGGCCCAGCACCTCGGCGCCACCAGCTTCTCGGTGTACAACACCGCGTCACCGGAGCAGATCGCGTACGTACTGCGCAACGCCGGGGTTCGCGTGCTGATCTGCGAGCCGCGATATGTCGAGCGGGTCCGCGCGAGCGGCGTCGAACTCGACCACATCGTCTGCGTCGACGACGCTCCGGAGGGCACCTTGTCGGTCGCCGACGTGCTCGCCGCGGGCGCGGCGGAGTTCGACTTCGACGCCGCCTGGCGGGCGGTCCGGCCCGACGACGTCGCCACGCTGATCTACACCTCGGGCACCACCGGCGATCCCAAAGGGGTGGAGACGACGCACGCGAACCTCATGTTCGAGTGCTATGCGGTCGAACAGGTGCTGGGCATCCGCTTCGGCGACACCATCACCTCCTACATGCCCACCGCGCACATCGCCGACCGACTGACCGCGCTGTACTTCCAGGAGGTCTTCGGCACGCAGGTGACCTGTGTCGCCGACCCGACCCGGATCGGCTCGGCCTTGGCCGACCTGCACCCCACGATCTGGGGCGCCGTGCCACGGGTGTGGGAGAAACTGAGAGCGGCAATCGAATTCGCGGTCGCCAACGAACCCGACGAGCAGCGCAAGGCAGCTCTGCGGTGGGCGTTGACGGTCGCCGCCCAGCGCAGCGCCCATCAATTGAACGGCGAGCCGGTCCCCGCCTCCGTCGCCGCCGAGTGGGCGCGCGCCGACCAGCTCGTCCTGTCGGGGCTGCGCGCGAAACTCGGTCTGGATCGCGTGCGCTGGGCGATGTCCGGCGCGGCGCCCATCCCGGCCGAAACGCTCGGCTTCTTCGCCGGGCTCGGCATCCCGATCGCCGAGATCTGGGGCATGTCCGAACTCACCTGCATCTGCAGCGTCAGCCACCCGGACGAGGCCAGGCTCGGCACCGTGGGCAAACTGCTGCCCGGCATGGGGGCCAGGATCGCCGACGACGGCGAGCTGCACGTTCGCGGTCCGCTGGTGATGAAAGGCTATCGCGGCGACCGCGGCAAGACCGCCGAGGCCGTCGACCCCGATGGCTGGCTGCGCACCGGAGACGTGATCACCATCGACGACGAGGGGTACCTCAGGGTCGTGGATCGCAAGAAGGAGCTGATCATCAACTCCGCCGGAAAGAACATGTCCCCCACCAACATCGAGAATGCGATCAAGGCGGCGACACCGCTGATCGGAGCCATCGCCGTGATCGGCGACGGCCGCCCTTACAACACCGCGCTGGTCGTCCTCGACGCCGAAACCGCCGGACCGTACGCCGCGCGCCACAACCTGCCGGATTCCTCGGCGGCGGCGTTGTCGGCCGACGCCGGTGTCATCGAGCAGATCGCGGCGGGCATCGCCGCGGGCAACGCGAAATTGTCCCGCGTGGAGCAGGTCAAGCGATTCCGCCTCTTGCCGGCTTTCTGGGAGGCGGGCGGCGACGAAGTCACCCTCACGATGAAACTCAAGCGCCGGGTGATCGCCGAGAAATACGCCGCCGAGATCGCCGGACTCTACGACCCCGCCCCCGGCCCGGATATCCACGAACCCGGCGCACAGGCCGTCACGGTGACCACCACCTGAGCGGACCGGTGGCCGATCAGCGCTCCTTGATCCAGTACATGCCGCGACCGGACTCCGCGGGCGCGCGCTTCTCGCGTGGCTCGATCCGGTCCAGGCGATAGCCGAGCCGCCGGGCCACCGCGGCGCTGCGGACATTCGCCTCGTCACAGTGGATCTCGACCCGATCGACGCCCGGCAGCGCCAAGGCGATACGGGTCAAGATCGCTGCGCTGCGAGTGATCACGCCGCGGCCGGTGTGGGCGGCGTGACACCAGTAGCCGATCTCCACCGCACCCGGACCGAGCCGATCGTGCAGGCCGATGGCGCCGAGCACGCTGCCCGCGGCATCGAAGATGCCGTAGTTGAACGCTCCGGCGGCGCTGGGCCAGCTCTCGTCGGTCTCCCGGCCGAAAGCGCGCTGACTGTCCAGCGTCGCGGGTTCGGGAAGCCAATCCATCCAGGGGTGGATGAGGTCGAACGACGCGTTGATCGCCTCGAGCCGCGGCCGCACATCCTCTTGAAGCCACCGCCGCAACAGCAGCTCGTCCACCTCGATTCGCTGGGGTGGCCCGACGCCCGGCGCGAGTGCGGAGCACGACTGCATGTCCATACCGCTATGGTGGTCGCCCTGCGTCCGGCCGGGCAACGGATATTCCGGCGCCTGTGTTGGTTCACCTCCGCATCGGCGCAGTTCGGCGCTGGTGATCAGGCGCCTCGGAGGCGGACCTCGGCGTCCAGCTCGGCGGCGGCTGCGGCCAGCGCAGCGGCGTCCGGATCGGCTCCGAGCCGGTCGGCGAGGTCGGCTCGGGACAGGATCAGCATCCCCCGCGGCTCGGATCGGGAGCCGGGTTCGACTTTGACGTGCCCCTCTTCCAGCACCAAGCGCGCGTCCGGTTCGTCGGTGGCCAGCAATCGACGCAAGTCGTCTTGCGTCACTCGACCGGAACCCTGCGCGCCGCTCGACGTCGTATCCGCCGCGTGTGCCGCTCCGCTCGTGTTTTCAGCATCCATGCTGACCGATTGCCCTGGCGAACCTACGGGAAACCGGTCGACCAGCACGCTTCCCCATCTCGTGTGCAACTCTCGGGCGGGCCTGAACCGGACGGCCGGTGCCCCGGCGAGCCGGCGTTCAGATGCCCGGGACGCGTTACCCGACTTTCCCGGCTATCCGACACCCGCCCGCCGTAGCGCCCGCTGCGCGGCGTTCGCCCCGCACATACCGTGCGCCCCAGGACCAGGGGGCGTCGCGGCGGAGCAGAGATAGTGGCCCGGTACGCCGACGTCGTAGGGCTGCAGGGTCACGCGGGGGCCGAACAGCAGCTGTGGGATGTCTTTCGCGCCGGTCATGATGTTGCCGCCGACGTAGTTGGGGTTGTATTCGGCGAATTCCGCCGCGCTGCGCACGCTTGTCCCGACTATCCGGTCACGGAATCCCGGAGCGAAGCGTTCGATCTGGGCGGTGATCGCCGCCGTCGCGTCGCCGCGATATCCGTGCGGGACGTGAGCGTATGCCCAGATCGGATGAATGTCGCCGACCGACCGTTGCGGATCGGCGAGATACTGCTGACCGACCAGCACGAAGGGGCGTTCGGGCATACGGCCGCGGTGGATGTCCCGTTCGGTCGCGGCGACCTCGGCGAACGTGCCGCCCAGATGCACCGTCCCCGCCCGGCGGGCCGCCCGCGCCGTCCACGGCACGCCGTCGTGCACGGCGAAGTCGACCTTGTACGCGCCGGGGCCGTAACGGAAACGGTCGTACGCCCTCCTGATTCGCGGAGGCAGGCGCTCACCCACGACTTCCGCGACCGCGGTGGGCGCCAAGTCCCACATCGTCACAGCCGCCGTCGGCAGATCGGACAGCGACCGCACGCGAACACCCGTTTCGATCTTGCCGCCCAGGTCACCGAGGGCCGCCGCCATGGCTTCGGTGATGCGCCGCGATCCACCGGCGGCGACCGCCCAACCGTAGGTGTGGCCGGCGGTGAGGATGCCCAGACCGATACTCGCGCTGAGCGGTCGATGCAGTGGATGAAAGGCATGAGCCGCGACGCCGCCGAAAAGCCCCCTGGCCTGCTCCGTCCGGAACAGTCCTGCCAGCAGAGCGGCCGGGACGAGGGCAGGAACCCCGAAGCGGGCGAGGGAAACCGGATGGCGTGGCACGCGCAGCAGTGGCCGCATGATGTCACCGCTCATCCGCTCGTAACCCGCGGCCGTCCGCTCGAACAGCAGCCGCCACACCCGGCCGTCGCCGCCGAGCCCGGCCGCCGTCTCCGCGACCGAGCGCAGCAGCACGCCCGCCGTGCCGTCGTCGAGCGGATGAGCGCAGTCGACCTCCGGCCATGCCCAGGACAATCCGTAGCGCTCCAGGTCGAGACCGCGCAGGAACGGAGAGCCGACCGCCATCGGGTGGATGGCCGAGCAGTGGTCGTGCAGCAGACCGGGCACGATGGCCTCGCCGCTGCGGGCGCCGCCTCCGATCTCGTCGGCGGCCTCCAGCACGGTGACGTCCAACCCGGCTCGGGCCAGGACGATGGCCGCCGCCAAGCCGTTGGGACCGCCGCCGACCACGACCGCTGTGCTCATATCGCTCTCCGTCCCTGATATCCCTAGCTCAGCCGACCGTCTGCGGCACGAGCACCCGGCTCGATTCGCGCGGCGGCATCGGCACGGTGTAGCCCGCGCGCCGCCAGGTCACCTCGTGCGGAATCGGCCCGTCGGGCAACCACGGCTGCGCCTCGACCGCGTCACGCACCCGCCAGGTGCCGCGCTCGACGACGCCGAGCGCCGCGTCGATGACCTGATACTCCTGGACCCCGCGATGGATCGGCTGCGATTCCACCCACACGACGATCCATTCTCCCGGAGCGAATCCCACGCGGGACTGCACGGCCTCGATCAGATCGAGATTGTGCAGGTGACCATCGCCGAAGTTGAAGCCGATCAGCGAATTGCAGCCGAATTCGCCCTCTCGCACGGTCCAGCGATCGATGTCCGGGATGTGGGTGTAGAGCAGGGAGAACAGGCCGCGCCCTTGGCTGTGCATCGAGCGCCACGCGATCGTCTGCTGCATGGTGATCTCCGCGACCGCGGGCGGATACCCCATGGCCTTCAACTGGTCGATCTGGTTCGTCGTCGGCCGGTGTTCGATGGTGTTGAGCTTCTCCTCCGCACCGGGCGCGAAGGCCCACAGGGCCGAGGCCCAGTTGCCGGCGTACTGGCGCATCGACGGCAGGAACGACACCAGATCCGGGCGCAGGTTTCCGAGGATCGGGAAGAACGCCAGCGCCGCGACAATTGCCACGGCCAGCCACGGTGAGGAGATATCACCCAGGCCATAGCCGCTCCCGTTCGGGAAGCCCAGGAACAGGAACACCGCCAGGTAGGCGAACAGGACGTTCCACTCCAACGGCACCGCCAGCGGGAAGGTCGAGGTGATGAACGCGTGGAAGACCACCATCAGCACCACTCCGGCCAGCGTCAGCCAGTGGTTGGTGGAGAACAACAGCACCAGTGGGGTGATGATCTCGACGGTCGTGCCTCCGACATGGGCCAGGAACGAGGCGACCTTCGACGGCCGGATGTCGCGGGGGAAGTCACGGTAGTGCAGTCGCTTGATCCACTTCGCGGGCACGCCAGGACTGTTGGACATCATCGGCGGAACCACGTTGCTGAAGTGCCGCCCGAACTTCGACACACCAGCTCCGATCCACACCGCGCAGATCAGCAACTTGGCGGCGACGATCATGTCCACGAACGGCAACGTCGCGAAGAACACCAATGCGGGCAGGTACTGCTCGCCGCGCGCGGTCAAGAAGATCGTCTTGTCCCGCAGACCGCACAGCACGTACAGCACGATCGGAGCGACGAGCAGCGCCGGATTCACCAAGCCGGAGGTATTGTCCGGCAGCGCCGCGCTGAGCGACGCACTGGGCACGCCGGGCAGCGCGATCGCCGCCAGCAACGTTCCCAAGAACGCCAGATACAGCAGCACGTCACCGACCGTGCGGGTGTCGCCGCCGGTGAACGGCACCCGCCGCCACGGCCGCAGGCGAATCGTGCCGGGCCGGGCATAGAACAGGATTCCGCCGGTCATCGGCCGGAACTTGCCCGCGAGCGGCCCCCACGACCCGGCGATGCCGAGCGCCTCGATCAAGACCGTCCACAGCACCAGCTTCTGGTAGACGATCGGCTCGTTCCACCACGCCGCGACATCCCAGAACGGGCCGACGCCGGAACTCCAGGTCGCCACGGCGACGCCGCCCAGCACCGAGACCAGCAGCACCTTGAGCAGATAAATCGTGTGGATCATCCTCGGCGAGCCGAAACCGTATTCGACCCAATGCAGGGCAAGCGTTCTCATCCGCTCCCGCAACGGTTGGTCGAGGAATGTCGTCACATCGACGGGCGGGAAATCCGCTGTTTTGAATCCCATTGTTCGGGACCTTTCTCATCCGATGAATAGAGCATGCGAGGACCCGGCCGAAATCGGTTCGGATCATGGAGTTCCGCTCACCGCCGAGCGGATTTCTGCTATGCCGTGGTGACCGCTTCCGCGACCGACGCGCGGAGCTTGCGTTTGTCGATTTTGCCGACCGGATTGCGCGGCAGCGCTTCGGCGAGTTCGATCGACACCGGAACCTTGGGGCGGGCGAGTGATTTCCGGCAGTGCTCGGCGAGATCCGCCGCGTCGACCCGCGCGCCGGGCATCGTCACCACATGGGCGACCGGGACCTCCCCGAGGACCGGATCGGGAGCGCCCACCACCGCGGCCTCCAAAACGGCAGGGTGGGCGTGCAAGACGTTCTCGATTTCTTTGGGATAGATGTTCTCGCCCCCTCGGATGATCATGTCCTTGATCCGGTCGACCAGGACCAGATATCCGTCCGCGTCGAAATAGCCGACGTCACCGGTGTGCAACCAGCCGTCGACAACCGTGTTCGCGGTCGCCTCGGGCCGGCCGAGATAGCCGCGCATCACGTTCGCGCCCCGGACGACCACTTCCCCGCTCCTCCCCGCAGGCACGATTCGGCCGTCGGCGTCCATGATCGCGACGGTCTGCCCCGGCAGCGGGAGCCCGACCGTGCCCGGCTTCCGCGGTCCCTCCGGCGGATTCAGCGTCGACGCGCACGTTCCTTCGGACAGTCCGTAGCCTTCCACGATCGGAACGCCGAAACGCTTTTCGAACCGCGCGATCAGTTCCGCGGGCATGGGCGCGGCCCCGCAGATCGCGCGGCGTAACGACGAAGTGTCCGGCGTCGATCCGTCCGGCTGCGCGACGAGCATCGCGTAGATCGCGGGGACGCCCGAGAAGTACGTCGGGCGAACACGTTCCACGATGCCGAAGAAGGCCGAGGCGGAGAATCGGCCCGCGATGGTGGCCCGGCCGCCGGCGAGCAGCGGCGACAGGACGCTGACCACGATCCCGTTGACGTGGAACAGGGGCAGTATCAACAGGCTGTGGTCGGTGTCGCGCAATGCCAGTGCCTCGACAAGCATCTCGCACATCGCGGCGATGTTGGCGTGATCGAGCACCACACCCTTCGGCTGCCCGGTGGTGCCGCTGGTGTAGATGATCAGCGCCGCGGCGGCGGGATCCACCGACGCCGGCTCTGGTCCGGCGAGCTCGGGGCCGAGCCCGGCGACCTCGGCCACATCCAGCGTCGCCGCTGTGCGCCCGCCTTCGGTCACGACCACCTTCGCCCGGCAGTCCCCGACCTGATAGCGCACCTCCTCGATGGTCGAATCCGGTTTCACGGGAGTGACCGCGGCGCCGAGCCGCCACGCCGCGAAAAGGACGACGACGAATTCGAGCCGATTCGACAATACGAGGGCGACGACGTCGCCTTCGCGAACGCCATGCGCGGACAGGACGGCGGCGGCCGTTCGTACCCGTTTCGCGAAAGTCTGATTGTCGATGTGCTCGCGGTCGTCCGCGATACAGGGTCCGGACGGATTCCAGGTCGCCCTGACTTCGGGAATTTCTACGATGTGCTGCACTTATATCCTCACCTACTCCGTGGTGACGGGGATTACAGTCCAAGTTAGGTTCGGCGCGGCAACCGGGCTACGGGCCCGCATCCCAGAGTTTTCGCCGGGCTTTGTACCGGCGGCACAAGAGAACGCGGAATGCGCCGGAACCGCCGTACCGATTCCGGTACGGTCCCGGCATGAGCGCCGACGTGGACAGCACCATCCGCGATGTCGCCGGACGCGTCAAAGCCGATCTCGACCGGCTGACCTCCGGCATGACCGCGATGTTCGCCGAGGTGATTCCGGAATTCCGCCACGACGACGAAGTGCGGCGATTGATGATCGCCAGCACCGCGTCCAACCTCACCGCGATCCTGGACATGCTCATGCTGAGCATCTCGCGCGACGACATCACGGTGCCGCCCGCGGCCGCCGAGTACGCTCGCCGGTTCGCCCAGCACGGAATGTCCCTGGAGGCCCTGCTGCGCGCGTACCGCCTCGGCGAGCACATGTTCATGCAGCAGACCATCGCCGTGCTCCGGCAGGCCGGGACACCCGCCGATCTCGCCCTGGCGACCACCAGCAGGGTCGCCGTGCTGGTCAACAGCTACATCGACCAGGTCATCGAAGGCCTCATCGATATCTACGAAAGCGAACGCCGTCGCTGGGACGCGCGTTCGGACACCACGCGAGCGGCGCAGATCCGCGCGGTGCTCGACACCGACGACCTCGACGTGGCCTCGGCGGAGGAGATGCTGTCGGCCTCACTGCGTGGGTGGCATATGGCCGCCGTCGTCTGGGTGCGTGAACCGGGCGCGTCCTCGATCGAACTGCTGCGGGCAGGCACCTCGATGGTCGCCGCCGCGACCGGCAAGCATCCGCTGACGGTGCTGGTCGACGAGCAGAACTGCTGGGCGTGGATATCGTCGGCCGGCGAACCGGCATTGGATGCCGACCGGCTCGAGCGAGATCTGCGCCGCCGCCCCGGAATCAGCGTCGCCGTCGGCGATCCTGGCCCCGGGCTGGCCGGCTTCCGGCAGACCTTCCGCGATGCCCAGCGCGCTCGCAGCCTCGCGCTGCTCGCCGAACCCGCCCGCCCGCTCACCGTGCACGCCCGCGTCGCGCTGGCGAGTTTGCTCGTCGACCATCTGCCCGACACCGAAGCATGGGTGCGTCGGGTGCTCGGCGATCTCATGCGCGAGGACGAGACCACCGCTCGTCTGCGCGAGACGGTGCAGACCTATCTGGAGGCCCGCGGCAGCCTCACCGACGCCGCGGCGCGCATGCACGTCCACAAGAACACCGTGCACTACCGGATCCGCAGGGCGGAAGAGGTGTTGGGCCACCCGTTGACGGTGAACCGGCTGGAGACCGAAGTCGCGCTGATGGTCGCCGAGCAACTCGGTCTCGGCCGCGTGCAGTGACCGGACGGCGCGTCACGACCGCTCGCTGTGCGCCTCACGGCGATTCGTCATGGCGTGTACGGCTTCGCGGCCCGATACTGAGGGCAGGTTGGACCGATTCCAAGGTGGGAGATGAAGGTGATCGGGGTGGGCTCGGACGGGCTTGTCGCGGCCGGTGATACCTGGGGTGTCTCCGGGCCGCAGTTCCTCGCGGTCTATGTACCGCTCGTGCTGGTGGCCGTGATCGCGGGCATCTGGCTGCGCTCACGGGTGACGGGCGCGGATCCGGACATCGACGCGGCCGCCGCGCCGGGCGCGGAGCTGACCTCGCCCGAGCTGGGGATGCTGTACGGCGACCAGAACGCCGTGCTCGCGGCGATGGCGCGGTTGCGCGGCGTCGACGCGATCGACTCGGCCGCCGCGCCGGTTCGCCCCCTCACCGCGCAGGAGCGTGGGGCGCTGGATCCGTTCACCGTGTCGGTGTACGACCGGCTGGCGGCGGGGCAGGGCAAAACCGTCGGCACCATCGTCGGCGGATCGCTCGACACGTTGCGCACCAGAATGGTCGACCTCGGGTACTTCCCGGGGCCCGAGATGCGCCACGGTCTGCGTGACGCGGGCATGCCGCTCCTGGTCACCGGCGCGCTCGGCGTGGTGCGGATCATCGCGGGCGCCTCGCACGGCAACCCGGTCGGTGTGCTGGTGGTGCTGGTGATCGCGCAGGCGTTCGGCTACTGGTTGGTGGTGCGCAAACCCCGGCTCACCGCGCTCGGCGTTCGTGCCCGCGACGCCGTATCCGAGCGCAATCGGCATTTGCGGCCGAGCAATTCGCCTTCCTATGCGACCTACGGCGCCGAGAGCGCGGCGGTCGCGGCAGCCGTTTTCGGTATCGGTGCGCTCGTCGCGCTCGACCCTGGACTGGCCCAGGCGGTCGCGCCGCCGAGTACATCGGGCGGCGGCGACGGGGGCGGCGACAGCGGTGACGGAGGCGGATGCGGCAGCGGGTGCGGCGGGGGCTGCGGCGGTTGCGGTGGCTGAGCGATCCGGCCCGCTGCCGCCGGACGCGCTCGGCATCGGGTGGCGGCCCGAGATCTGCGGGGTGATCGCCGCCTTGGACGGACTGGAATTCTGCGAGGTCATCGCCGAATCGCTGATCCGCGATCCGCACCGTGGCGGGCGGGTCGCCGTCCCCGAGGAACTGGCCGCCCTGCGGGCGCGCGGCGTCGCCGTGGTGCCGCACGGCATCTCGCTGTCGCTGGGGGGCGCGGATCCGGTCGAGGGCCGGCGGATCGAGCACTTGGCAGCCTGCGCGGCGGCGGTGGCGGCGCCGCTGGTGAGCGAGCACATCGCTTTCGTGCGCGCGGGCGGTCTGGAGGCGGGCCACCTGCTGCCGGTACCGCGCACCCGGGAAGCGCTCGACGCGCTCACCCGCAATATCGCGCGGACCACGGCGGCGCTCGACGTCCCGCTCGCGGTGGAGAACATCGCCACGCTGTTCGACTGGCCTGAAGACGAATACTCCGAAGCGGAATTCCTGTCCGAACTCGTCGAGCGCACCGGTGTCCGGCTGCTGCTCGATGTCGCCAACGTCTACGCGAACGCCCGCAACCGCGGTCGCGACCCGCTCGCCGAGCTGCTGCGCCTGCCCACCGAACACGTGGCGTACTGCCACGTCGCGGGCGGTCACGAATCCGGCGGTCGTTACCACGACACGCACACCGATCCGGTTCCCGGCGAAGTTCTCGCGCTCGTCGCGGAATTCCGCGCGCATCGTCCGGCGCCGATGATGCTGGAGCGCGACGGCAACTATCCGCCCGCGGCCGAACTGCTCGACGAACTGGACGCCATCGCGGCGGCCGCCGCCCGCCCGCCGATCACCGCGGGCGCCAGGGCGGTGCCGACATGAGCGCTGTGCCAGGGCGGCCTGCCGACGGCGCGACGCTGGCCCAGCGGCAAGCAGCGCTGGTGCGCGCACTGGTCGCGGGAGCCGCCGTACCTCCCGGATTCGATGCCGAGGCCGTCGGCGCGGCGGCCGAGGCCCTGCTGCGCAAGCGGGCCGGCGAGGTGGCACGGCGTTTCCCGCTGCTGGTGCACGCCTGTCACGGTGACTTCACCGCCCGCTTCACGGCGTGGGCCCGGCATCACCCGAAGACCACCACGTCCGCCGACGCCGCCGCCTTCGCGTCCGCCACCGGTATCGAATGGCCGGCCACACCTCGCCGGGCGGGGAGGCGCTGGTTTCCCCGGCATCGCGCATCGGGCGGCGCCCCCTGAGTCCGGGCCGGTCCTACGGGTGGCGGGCCTCGACCGGGACCGCGGAGTCGCCGGCGTCGCGACGCTCTTCGAGCCACACACTGACCGCCACCGTCACATACGCAGCGACGGTCGCCATCCCCGGCAGCATCAGCATGAGCATGAGAAACGAAAGCATCGAAGACACAAGCCCTCCCGGACAACACGATGGAAACTGTCGCACCGGTGCGCCCCACTGCGTCACCGTCACGGCCGGGCATACCCACGACCGGAGGTCCAATCTCCACGGGGTCGCCGAGATCCTGTGAGAGATATCACACGGCCGATTTACCACGCGGTCTGCGGTTCGACCGAGATAATCCCCCACCGCAGCCGTGGTAGACCGGTCACCATGCGGTTGCTCATCATCTCCGACACGCACGTGCCCAAGCGTGCGCGGGATCTGCCGGAGGCACTGTGGCGCGAGGTCGACACCGCCGACGTGATCGTGCACGCGGGCGACTGGGTCGAGGTCGCCTTGCTGGACCGCCTGCAAGCGCGCAGCGCGCGTCTCATCGGCGTGTTCGGCAACAACGACGGTCCGGAACTGCGAGCGCGACTGCCCGAGGTCGCCCGCGCCGAACTCGACGGCCTCCGGCTGGCGGTGGTACACGAAACCGGACCCGCGAAGGGCCGCGAGGAACGCTGCGCCCGGGATTTCCCGGACACCGATGTCCTGATTTTCGGCCACAGCCACATTCCGTGGGACAGCGTTGCGGACAGCGGCTTGCGCCTGCTCAATCCCGGCTCGCCGACCGACCGCCGCAGGCAACCGGAGCACACCTATCTCACCGCGCGAATACAGGCCGGGCAGCTGAGCCAGGTCGTACTGCACACCGTTCCGAAACACTGATCTTTCGGTGCACGCGCGCCTTCAGCGTTCGCTCGCGGTGAGCCTCAGTCGCTCCGGTCGCCCACCAGCGCCAGGTGCCGGTCGCCGATGGGGGAATCGGTGATCGCGGTGGAGATCTTCGGCAGGGCGTAGGGGTGGTTGCGGCCCAGCCAGGCGAGCATTTCCTCGCGAACCGCGCACCGCAGGTTCCACGCGTCGTCGGCGTCGGCCGCCGACATCGTCGCGCGCACCACGATATTCGTCGGCGTGCTGTCGGTGACCTGCAGGCCCCAGGCGCGACCGTCCCAATCCGAGCGGGTGCGCAGATATTCCTCCAGGTGCTCACGCAGCAGCGGCACCGGCGTGCTGTGGTCCAGGTACAGGAAGACCGTCCCGGTGATCTGCGAACCGCCGCGCGACCAGTTCTCGTACGGCTTGTTGTTGAAGTAGGAGACCGGCATGGTCAGCCGTCGGTCGTCCCAGATCCGCACGGTGAGGAAGGCGAGAGTGATCTCCTCCACGATGCCCCACTCCCCCTCGACCACGACGGTGTCGCCGATCTTCACCGAGTCACCGAACGCGATCTGCAATCCGGCGATCAGGTTGCTCAGTGTCGACTGCGCGGCGACACCGGCGATGATGCCGATCACCCCCGCCGAGGCCAGCAGCGAGGTGCCCAGGGTCCGCAGACTCGGCACCAGCAGCAGGATCACGACGGCGGCGGTGGTCACCACCAGGACCGAGGTGACGATCCGGCGCACCAAGCCGAGCTGGGTGCGCAATTGCCGCACCCGCGTGACGTCCTGGGTGCGCCGCGCATACGAGCGCAGCGTGTTCTCCGCGACCGCGTCGGCGGCGCGGATGACACACCATGCCGCGGCCATGATCGCCGCGGTCGCCAGACCGGTCCGGATCATCGCGTCCTGACGCAGGTCGAGGTGCGCCAACGGGTAGGTGGCGTGCAACGCCAACGCGCCGAGCAACACCTGCACGGGCATTTGCACCCGCCGCAGCAAGGTGGGGAGCTGGTTGCCCGGACGTCTGCGGGCGGTGTAGCGCAGTAAGCGATCGATCAGCAGACCGGCCGTCACGGTGATGGCCACCGTGCCGAGAAGCACGATGAGCGGCCGTAGTATTTCCTCCAACGGGTCGAACTCCTTCTCCTCGTCCACCCACCGTGCCGCGAGACAACGGTTCTCGCCGCGCCTGCGACGCAGCGCCACGAATCCGGAGCATTCGACGCTGCCCGGGTCCCAGGCAGGTGAGTGCAATGCTTCACTCCCGCTCCGCCGAGCGGGCCTGCACACGGGCGAGTGCTGGTCTTACAGCAGCGCCAAGGCGATACTCAGCACTGCCAACACCAAAACCCATGCCGCGATGGTCCATTCGACAGGAAGTTCCGTGCCTGGACGGCCGCCGCGGCGGGCGGCGCGATACTGCGAGCGCGAGGCCGAAACGGACATACATCCTCCTTCGGTCGGTTGCGTCATCGAGGCGCATACCCGCTTTCACCGCCGATCGTCGCCACGCCGGTTGTGGCGAATCCCACCACGCACGGCAGAGCCCTTGTCCGTCACGGATTCTCGGCCGATCACGCGGTACCGGCCGTCAGCCGGAATGGCTGCGGTAATGCAGGTCGTCCAGCGAAAGCGGCGGAACGTAGCGCGTCACCAGCGTGCGGTCCCACCACGCCCGGGTGTGTGCCAATTCGCGGGGTGTGGTGAAGCGGTACAGATACAGTTGGGCTCGGACGTAGCGCGGTGCGGCGTCCGGGAACGGATTGTGCCGCAGCAGTCGTAACGTGGCCGCGTCGTTTTCCAGCAGTCGCGCCAAGAAGGGGCCCAGCCACGACTGCGCGTACCGCGGTGAGGCGGCGGCGAACCACATGAGCCAGTCCAGACGCAGGTGGTACGGGGCCCACTGGCGCGGGAGCCGGCGCGGATCACCGGGTTTGCCCTTGAATTCGTATTCCCGCCACCGCGTCCGCTCGGTGACGGCAGGCTCGTCGGTGCCTTCGACGACCACTTCGTAGCGGGTGCGTCCGATGCTGCCGAACGCTCCGTAGGTGTTGACCAAGTGATAGGGGTCGAACGACCGGTTCATGGCCTGGTGACTGGAGATCAGGTTGCGGGCGGGCCGGTAACTCAGGAAGACCACCACCGCGGTGAACGCGATGACCAGGCCCGTGAACCACGGCGGCGGTCCCGGCAGCGGCGGCGGTGCGGGCACCGGCAGCACCGCGGCGGCCGCCGGCCCGCTGACGGCGCCGCACGCGAGGACGATCGTCAGCCAGTTCAGCCAGGCGAAGTTGCCCGACAGCACCAGCCACAGCTGGGTGATCACGATGACGGCCGCGGCCGCGCTCGCCACCGGCTGCGGCGCGAACAGCCCGAAGGGCACGACCAGCTGGGCGACATGGTTGCCCAGCACCTCGACCCGGTGCAGCGGCTTGGGCAGATGGTGGAACAACCAGCTCAGCGGCCCCGGCATCGGCTGCGTCTCGTGGTGGTAGTACAGGCAGGTCAGATCGCGCCAGCACCGATCACCGCGTAATTTGATCAATCCGGCGCCGAACTCCACCCGGAACAGCAACCAGCGAGCCAGCCACAGCACCAGCACCGGGGGCGCGGTGCGGTCGTTGCCGAGGAAGATCACCAGGAACCCGCATTCCAGCAGCAGCGATTCCCAGCCGAACGCGTACCAGTCCTGTCCCACGTTGACGATCGACAGGTAGAGCACCCACAACAGCGTCCACATCAGCATCGCCGCCCACAGGGGCACCAGATCGGCGGCACCGGCCACCATGGCCGCGGCCAGCGCCGCGCCGAACCAGGACACCACGGCGAAGAACCGGTCGGAATAGTGGAGATGGAAGATGCTGGGCGTATGCCGGAAGGACCGCCGGGCCAGCCATCGCGGTACCGGCAGCATGCCGTGCTCCCCGATCAGCGCCCGGAATTGCCGGGCGGCGACCACGAAGCCGATCAGGTAGACGGCTGCGACACCGCGGGTCAGCAGCTGCCTGCTCAACCAATATTCGGATGCGGTGAACCAGTCCATGCCCGCAACTCCTCCGACCGCGGACCTTCGCCCCCACCGCATACCCCGCCCGGCGGCAGGGAAACCCGCGCTACATCGGGTACAGGCTGTGCTTGCGCGGGTTGGGTTCGGCAGCCGCCTCCTTGTCGCGCAGCAGCCGCAGCGCGTGCCGTATCTCCAGCCGGGTCCGGGAGGGTTCGATGACCGCGTCGATGTATCCGCGTTCGGCCGCGATCCACGGCGTGGCCACGGTGGTGTTGTACTGGTCGATCATGAATTCCCGCACGGCCGCGCGCTGCTCCTCCGGCACCTGCTCCAGCTGCCGCCTGCCCGCGATGTCGACCGCGCTCTCCGCGCCGATCACCGCGATGCGGGCGGTGGGCCAGGCCAGGCTGATATCGGCCCCGAGCTGTTTGCACGCCATGAAGCCGTACGCACCGCCGTAGGACTTGCGGACCACCACGTTGATGATGGGCACGGTCGCCTCGATGATCGCGCGGAACACGCGACCGCCGCGGACGATGACACCGTTGCGCTCCTCTTCCACACCGGGCAGCACGCCGGGAGTGTCGACGACGAACACCAGAGGAATGCCGAAGGCGTTGCACAGCCGGATGAAATGCGTTGCCTTGTCGGAGCATTTCGCGTCCACCGCGCCGCCGAGAACCAGCGGCTGGTTGGCGACGACGCCGACGCTGCGGCCGTCGACGCGGGTGAAGCCGGTGATGAGATTGGCCGCGGTGGCCGAGCGGATCTCGTGGAAATCGCCGTCGTCGAAGATGCGCAGCAGGATCTCGTGCATGTCGTATCCCGCCCGGTCCGAATCCGGGATGATCGACTCCAGCTCGAGATCGGTGGCGGTGATCTCGGGTTCCAGACCCGGGTTCACGACCGGAGCCTGCTCCAAGCAACTGGACGGCAGGTAGCTCAGGTATTTGCGGGCCCAGTCGAAGGCCTCCTGCTCGGTGGCGGTCACGTGGTGGATCGTGCCGTTGCGGGCTTGCACGTGGGCGCCGCCGAGTTCCTCCGCGGTGACATCCTCGCCGGTCACCGTCTTGATGACCTCGGGTCCGGTGACGAACATGTAGGAGTTCTCGGTCGCGACGAGAACGTCGGTGTTCACCGGGCCGTACACCGAACCGGCGGCGCACTTGCCGAGCATGATGGACACCTGCGGGAGGAATCCGGACAGCCGTTCCTGGCGCCGGCTCATGTGGGCGAACCAGGCCAGCGAGGTGACCGCGTCCTGGATGCGGGCGCCGCCGGAATCGTTGATCGCCACCACCGGGCACGCCTTCTCGTAGGCGAACTTCAGGATGTGGGCGACCTTGCGCCCGAACATCTCACCGACCGAGCCGCCGTACACGGTCTGGTCGTGCGCGATGACCACGACCGGCCGCCCCTCGATACGGCCGTGGCCGGTGACCACACCGTCGCCGTACTTCGCGTCCTGCGCTCCCGGGGTGCGCGCGAGCGCGCCGATCTCGACGAACGTCCCCGGATCGAGCAGCGATCGCACCCGCTCGCGGGCACTGGGAATGCCTTTGCTCTGTCGTTTCGCGATGCCGGACGCACCGGCGGGTTCCTCAGCGATCGCGAGGGTCTCCCGCAACTGATCCAACTTCTCGCGCGTGCCGACCATCCGCAAACTGCCTCTCGACCTCACTGGCACCTGCGCAGACGATAGGGGGCTCGACGGGCAGCGCCGTGTTCCCTAGGCGATTACTGGGTAGCTCACAACGTGCGGGCAGTTGCGTTGGCACCGCGCCCTATGGCTCGGTCCGGCACGAGACTTCCGGTGTGGCCTGGCAGGATTCGGTGCATGAGCTTCACCGGGGACGATGTCCGCACCTTCGCGCTGTCGCTACCGCAGACGTCCGAACAATTCGCCTGGGGGATGCCGACCTTCCGGGTCGCGGGCAAACTGTTCCTCACCCTTCCGGAAGCCGAGACCTCTATGGCGGTCCGCTGTCCCATCCACGACCGCGACGAACTCGTCGTCGCCGAACCGGACAAGTTCTGGATCGCCGCGCACGAAGCAGGCAATGCCTGGGTCCGCGCACGGCTGACCGCCCTCGACGACCGGGAGGAACTCGAAGCCATCGTGCGCGACTCGTGGCGGCAGGCCGCACCGCGGCAGCTCCTCGACAACGCCGAGTGACCGCTCGGCGCCCCGGCGTCAGCGGGCGCGGCGGCGGCGTGGCCGTGGCGCGAGTTTCAGCCCGAAGAGCAGATCGGTGTTGCGGACCGGCGTCGGTTGTTCGGACTTCCTGAGCAGTCCGGCTTCGCGGATCCAGCTGTGGTGCCAGTGGTACAGATCCGGCAGGGTCACCTCGCACGCCGCGGCGAGCCTGCGGAGGCGGAAACCCGCTCCGCCGATGGCGCCGGCGAACAGCTTGGTGTTGGGTGTGGGGCGCGATTCCTGGTGCTCGCGGGCTTCGTAGAGCAGAGTTCGCGCCGACGGGGGTATCACCCACACATACAGGTCGGGAGCGTGGGTGTATCCGATGGGGCCGTTGAAGATCAACGCGTCGATGGTGAGCGCGACACACGGGATCGCGTTGAGCTCCATCGCGGTGGCGCCGGTGAACAGTGCGGTGACGATCGCCGCCGCGTCCACCGGATCGGACGTCCTGGCCCTGACCCGGGCGACGAGGTCGTCGTCGACGGGGACCGTGGTCAGTCCGGGACCGACCGAGTAGGCCAGGTCGGGCGGCAGATCCAAGCGCAGACCGTGCAGCAGGAAGGCGGCTTGGGCACCACGCAGGCGCGTGATGGTATGCCCACGGCTCGGGCTGTCGGCGACGAGGCTGCCGAGGAACCGGTACAGGCTCAGGATGTCGTTCCACTCGTCGACCAAACCGGCGCCCTGCTGGAAACGGTCCGGGACGCTGAGGCGCGGTTGCAGCACCGAGAGCATGTATTCGGCCAAGCCCGCCCCGCGTGGCCCCAGCCAGCTGCCGACACCGTTCTGATTCAAGTCGTGCCTGCACGGTCGTCCGGTGTGCTCGGCCAGCCACCGGCAGGCGGTGTGGATGCCGTCGGTGTAGACGGCGTCGATGCGCGCGAACTCCTCCGGCGGCAGGCTGCGGTAGGCATCGGCCCGGAAGGTGGTGACGTCCCCGTCGGAGATCTGCGGCAGCAGCCCGCCTCCGGCCGCTTCGGGGAGTGTGATGATGCGCGACGGCCGGTGATTGGTTTGCCCGTATCCCACGTGCCTCGTCGGTGGCTCGGGACCATCGATGCGGGTGGTCGGCGGGTCGGGGACGGCTATGCGTGTGGTCGGCGGCTCGGGAGCCCCGACACGTGTGGTCGGCGCGTCGGAGATCTCCACGCGCGTGGTCGGCGGGTCGGGCACATCGACGGCTGCGGTCGGCTGATCGGGAACGTCCACGCTCGTGGGCGGCTGATCGGGAACGCCGATGCGTCGGGTGGGCGCGGACGCACTCCGGCGGTCCCGCAACCACTGCCACAGGTCCTCTTCCGGCACGCCCAGCCGCTGCGAACTCGATCGCACCTGCTCGGCGGAAAGTTCGTCGTGTTCGTCGAGCTGGGCCAATCTCTCCAGCTCGGACGGACGCAGCGTGGGCACGCTTGCGTCGACCACAGCCACAACCTCCCGGATTACCGAACCCGTGACGCGTCACCGCGGGTTCGAGACGTCTGTTGCAGAGCATTCGATCACGTACCCGCCGGTAAGGCTGGGAATTCACCCGAGTTTCGGATGTTGTCTACGTCACCGACAACTGCATACTCTATCGAAATCGCCTTCTGCCGAATGCGTTTTGCCTAGTCATGATGTCTGCCGGCAGCCGCGACGGAAACAAGTGAGCGATACCGACATCCGAAAAATCTACGGCGCGTTGTCTACTGCGCTGGACACTCACCCCGACCCCCGCGATGGACAGCTGCGCCCTGCGCCGCATCGGCAGCGACGGCCCGCCACAGCAGGGCGAACGTACCGCCGGCAACGATCCGGCCGCAGGCCACCGGCACCGAAGAGGCGAACAAATCGGACAAACGTGATCGACGCCGGCGAGTGGTGCGCTGTGTGCGCCAGTTCTCCGACGGAGAACGCAAATGCGCCGAGCGATGATGAGTAAGCCGATTGATTGCCGGAATCCGGCCCTGACGCCCGCCGTGACCGGATCGAAAGCGAATTCTCAGCGTTCACACAACCGTCTCTCGCCAAGCCCAAATAGTGCTGCGGTGTCATTGAAGGGTGCTGGTCGGCAGCACTCCCCAGCCCAGCCCCGAGGAGACCAGTTCGTGTTTACCGGTACCACCGCGAGCATGCCGCGGATCCAGACATCGTGGCTGGGCGGGGCGACGGGCGCTTCGGCCAGCCGGCGCGCGTCCCGGTCGATCAACGCCGACGCGGTCGCGATCGATACCGACGCCACGACCGGAGCGACGGCGTACGTCGTCGCAGACGGGGTCGGAGATCATCTGCTGGGTGCCCGCGCGGCACGAACGGTCGCCGCCACCGCGGCACGCGTCGCCGCACGCGATGGGGCACGCGCGGGCATACTCGCGGCCCAGGAGGAATTGCTGCGCGAAGTCCCGGAACCCTCGGCCGACAGCGTGCTCGTGGTCGCGGTGCTTCCGGCCGCCGGTCGACCAGACGGCCCTTGCGAGGTGGCGTGGGTCGGCGACTGTCGCGCGTATCGCTGGAACGGGCGGGTGCTGCACCAGATCACCACCGACCACACCGTCGCGGAGTTGTACCGCACCCGCGGGCTCGTTCCCACCCCGCGAATGAGCCATCTGGTCACCACCTCGGCGCGCACCGTGCGGCCGGACGCGATCGGGTACGCCGCCACCGGGTCCAGCACCGGCAGGCTGCTGCTGAGCACCGACGGTGTACACAAGCCACTCGGCATCGCCGCGGTCAAAGCCATCCTCGCCGACGGCGACGCGGCTCCCACGATCGCGAGCACCTTGGTGGACGCCGCCCTCCTGGCCGGTGGAAAAGACAACGCCACCGCGCTGGTCGTGGACTTGCCCTCCCGGCCCGGCCACGACTGAGGCGTACCTCCGCCTTCGCTGCGGCCATGCGCGGGCTGACGACGGACAAAGGTCCGACTGCGCTGATCCAGGCGTACCTCCGCCTTCGCTGCGGCCATGCGCGGGCTGACGACGGACCAAGGTCCGACTGCGCTGATCCAGGCGTACCTCCGGCCAGCGGGCGATCGGCGAAGGAGGTCCGGCGCGCCCATCGGGCCGGTGCGTCCGCCGAGGCGGGGCGATCACGGGACCGACCGCGACGCGTTCGGAAACAAATACAGAAATGCTATGAATCGGCGACGCCGGGGCGCAGGATGTGCGCTGTGGAGTTGACAGCCGTGCGCATCGACAAACCGGACGATCTCAACGTCATCATCGGGCAGTCCCACTTCATCAAGACCGTGGAAGACCTGCACGAGGCGCTGGTCGGGGTCGGCCCCCACCTGCGCTTCGGGCTCGCGTTCTGCGAGGCCTCCGGACCGCGCCTGGTCCGCCATTCCGGCAACGACGACGCGCTCACCGAACTCGCCACCAAGAACGCGGTGGCCATCGGCGCCGGACATTGTTTCGTCGTCTTCCTTCGCGAAGGCTACCCCGTCAATGTGCTCAACGCCGTGCGGCAGGTCCCGGAAGTCTGCGGAATCTACTGCGCCACAGCCAATCCCGTGGAAGTACTGATCGCGGAAACGGAACTCGGCAGAGGAATCATCGGGGTGGTCGACGGTGCGGCGCCACTCGGCGTGGAGGATGCCGACGACCAGGCGGCCCGTAGGCAATTGCTCCGTCAGATCGGCTACAAACTGTAGGACCGTCCATACGGCGGTCACCTCGGCCGACGCACCGGCTGGGCCCGGAATGCCGCACAGCGATCCGGGCCCGTGCCGGGGACGTCTCAGCCGAGTTCCGCCAGTTGCGCGACGGCGGGCGCCATGCCATCTATCCATGCCGCTGGTGCGCCGGTAGTCGGCGTGACGATGGCGGCCTCGATGCCGAGCGCGGCGTAGTCGGCCATCTGGCGGACGAATTCGTCGCGGTTCTCCGGGCTCGGCCGCGGATTGTTGGCGAGGATCGTCTTGCGGATCTCGCCATAGTCGCGGCCGATGTCGTCGCAATGCCGACGCAGCACGTCGAGTTTGTGCGCGACGTCCGCCGGCGAGGAGCCGAACAGGTTGCAGGCGTCGCCGTATTGCGCGACCAACCGCAACGTCTTGCGTTCTCCCCCACCGCCGATGAGTACCTTCGGCCGGTTGATGGGCTGCGGCGAGCACAGCGTCTCGGCCAGCTGGTAGTACTTCCCGTCGAACGGCCCGTTGTCTTGCGGGTCCCACATCTGGCGGCAGATGCGCAGCGTCTCCTCCAGCCGTTCGAACCGTTCGGCGGTCGGCGGATACGGCACGCCGAGCCCGCGGTGTTCACGCTCGAACCACGCGGCGCCGATCCCGAGGACCGCCCGGCCGCCCGAGAGGACGTCGAGGGTGGTGACGATCTTGGCCAGCAGGCCGGGGTGCCGGTAGGTCACGCCGGTGACGAGCAACCCGAGATCGATGCGCGACGTGTGCGCGGCCAGATAGCCGAGGGTGGTGTACCCCTCGAGCATGTTCGCCTCCGCGGGCAACCCGGTCGGCTCGATCTGGAAGTAATGGTCCATGAACGACAGCCAGGTCGCGCCGGACTCCTCGGCGGCGGCGCCGACCCGCGCCAGCTCACCGGCGATGGCGGTGGTGCCACCGTCGATGTCGAAGATGGGAATGTGAAAACCGAGCTCCATCAAGCGGTTCCTTCTGCTGGACAACCCTGTATGACCGCACACTAAGTGCTGGAGTGCGCTCCAGGTCAAGTAGCCGATCGAACGCCCGTCAGCTCGTGCGCGCGAAATCGCCCGGCTTCCAGGTGCGGTCGAACGCCGCTTCCCCTGGTCCGTAGATGCGCAGATAGGCGAACCATCCGCGGCCGGGGACGGTTTGCAGCCAGCGGTGCTCGGCGCCGCCGGGAGGGGTGGGTCCGAAGTGCAGGCGCACGGGGCCATCGCATGGGATGTCGCGCAGCTCGAACAGCGACCGGAGGGCGGCCTTGCCTTGGTCGGCGCGGATCTGCGAGCGGGTCTCGGCGTCGTAGACCGTGACGGACCAGAACATCCCGGCCGGCACCGGTTGCGGTATGTCGAGGGTGTAAGTGGCGCCACCGTCCAGATAGTCGCCCCTCCCGTCCCGCAGGCCGAGCCAATACAGCGATCCGCCGCCGACCTGCCGCCGGAACATGCCCGGCGCGGCGGTGATCGCTTGGGCGAACCACCTTTCGCGCGCTTCGAGGTCGAGACCGGAGGCGGTGCGGAAGTCGCCGTCGCCATCGACCGACCCCACCCATTCCCACCGGCGGTCCGGCCAGGCCATACGGTCCCGGCGCGCGCCGCCGAACGCCGAGACGAGCATCTGGTCGCGCCCGGCGCGCGCCGCGGCCGTCAGCAGCGCCGCGGACCCGCGCCCGAGCGTGAACCGGGCGCCCCGCTCGAGGCCGATGGCGCCGAGCAGCCCGTACATCGACAAGAACTCCGGCACCACCGGTTCCGACTCGAGCACCCCGTGCAGCACCCGCCAGTACGAGAGGTCGTCTTCCCAGCGCAAACAGGTGCAGTCCAGGTCGAACTCGGTGATGTCGACGACGTGGAGCACCGCGCCCGCCTCCCCCACCGGATGCACCCGGACCGCTCGCAACGCATCCATCGCCCCGGCCAGATCACCGCCGATCGGAAGCGCGCGCACCGCGAGCAGCACTTTGAAGGTGGCGGATCGCCCGACGTGACACCCGGCCGGCAGCGCGCCCCGGTAACCGGGAGGAACGATGACGTAGCTGCCGCCGCGCCCTCGGTCGGGACCGGGGATGCCGAGATCGGTGATCCACCGTTGATGACGGTCGTCGACCAGCCCGATGTACGGTCCCGGCGGGAGCTCGACCACCATCGGCCCTGCCGACAGATCCAGCGCCGCAGCACCATATGGGGTGTCGGAGTTGAGGGTGAATCCGAGATGCCGCGGACGGGCCGAGAGGATTCCGATCGCGCGGTTGTCCTTCAGTCCGATCTCCCGGTTGCCGGTGCGGATACCCTCCATCGACACGGTCGGATACCAGAACCGGTACGCGACCACGGCGCGCTGGAACAGGCTGTCGTCCCAGGCCCGGGTCACGGATGTATCGACCGGGTACCCTTTCGCGAACTCGTATCGGCTGTCAACCATCGCCGCGGCCGTCATTTCCTGGACGGTGCCACCGCCGTACCGGGCAGACATCACCCGAATCGGATGAAAGGCGCTATCGCCGCCGCCGAACGGCCGGTCAGCCCGCGGTTTCGGGACGGTCGGACAATCCCAGGCGCAGATGTTCGCTGTGATAGATCGCCTCGTCCAGTAATTGGGCGACGTGGTTGTCGTAGAGGCTGTAGACGATGCTGCGCCCGGTCCGAGTGCCGGTGACCAGGCCGAGATGGCGCAGCAGCCGCAGCTGGTGGGACACCGCGGACTGTTCCATGCCGATGGCGTCGGCCAGCGCGCTCACCGGCAGCGGCCCCTGCCGCAGTTCGGTGAGGATCATCAATCGGCTCGGGGTGGCCAGCGCCTGCAACGTGGTCGCCACATGGGTGGCCGATTCGGGATCGAGACGCACGGCGGGACGGTCCCTGCCTTCGACGCCGTGTCCCATGACTGAACAGCATACTCCAAGAACAAATGAAGACATGTTCATGTGTTCTGCTATGGTCGGTCCTGTCCGTTCGCTGCCGTTCTGGAGGTGACCCATGGCCGCGCCGACGCTCGCGCCGACTCGTCCCACTCAGCCAACCGGTCGGGTACGCCCGCGCCGGACACCATTGCTGGCGCTACCCGAAATGCGTTGGGCCGCAATCGCTGTGACGTTCTTCTGTGCCGGGCTCGCGGTGCAGCTGACCGATGGCCCCCGCTGGCTGTTCTGGGGCTTGTACCTGGTCTGCTACGCCGCGGGCGGCTGGGAACCCGGGTGGGCCGGCTTGCGGGCGTTACGCGACAAGACGCTCGATGTCGACCTGCTCATGGTCGCCGCGGCGCTCGGAGCGGCGGCCATCGGCCAGATCACCGACGGCGCGCTGCTGATCGTCATCTTCGCGACCTCCGGCGCCCTGGAAGCGCTGGCCACCGCCCGGACCGAGGACTCGGTGCGCGGACTGCTCGATCTCGCGCCGGACACCGCGACCCGGGTCACGCGCACCGGCGAGGAAGAGACGGTGCACGCCACCGCACTCTCCGTTGGCGATGTCCTGGTCGTGCGGCCCGGCGAGCGGATCGCGGCGGACGCGACGGTCGTCTCGGGCGGCAGCGAGGTCGATCAGGCCACCATCACCGGGGAACCGTTGCCGGTGAACAAGACCGAGGGCGACGAAGTGTTCGCGGGCACCCTCAACGGCACGGGCGCCCTGCGAGTCCGCGTCGAGCGCCGTGCGCAGGACTCCGTGGTCGCGCGAATCGCCGCCCTGGTCGAGGAGGCATCCCGAACCAAGGCGCGCACCCAGCTCTTCCTCGAGAAGGTCGAACAGCGCTACTCCGTCGGCATGGTCGCGGCCACGCTGGCCGTGTTCGCCGTCCCCCTGCTGCTCGGCGACACCGTGCGGCGAGCACTGTTGCGCGCGATGACGTTCATGATCGTCGCCTCCCCCTGCGCGGTGGTGCTGGCCACCATGCCGCCCCTGCTGGCGGCCATCGCCAACGCGGGCAGGCACGGTGTGCTGGTCAAATCCGCGGTGGTCATGGAAAAGCTCGGCGCAACGACGCAGGTCGCCTTCGACAAGACCGGCACCCTGACCCGCGGCATCCCCGAACTCGCCGAGATCCGCTGCCTGAACTCGCGATTCACCGACACCGAGGTGCTCCGGCTCGCCGCGGCGGCCGAGCACCCGAGCGAGCACCCGCTGGCGGCGGCGATCGTGCGCGCGGCCCGCGCCCGGGAGTTGCGCCTTCCCGAGGTCACCGAATTCACCGCTCACCCCGGCCGCGGCGTGACCGCCCGCGTCGGTGACCATCTCGTCGGCGTCGGCTCCCCCACCGCGTCGGGACCCGAGCGCGGAAGCCAGGAGGCCGTCGACGCCCTGCACGCGAGCGGCTACACCGTCGTGGTCGTGACCTGCGACCGCAGGCCGATCGGCGTGCTCGCGCTGACCGACCAGGCCCGGCCGGAAGCGGTGGCGGCCGTGCGCGCGACCACCGAGGTGACCGGCAGCGCGCCGGTACTGCTGACCGGCGACAACAGCGCCACCGCCGAGCGGCTCGCCGCGCGGGTCGGGATCACCGACGTCAGGGCCGCTCTGCTGCCCGACGACAAGGTGACCGCGGTGCGCGAACTGCAGGCCGACGGACGGAAGGTCACCGTGGTCGGTGACGGCATCAACGACGCCCCCGCGCTCGCCGCGGCCGAGGTCGGCATCGCCATGGGCGGCGCCGGATCCGACCTGACCTTGCAGACCGCGGACGCCGTCGTGGTGCGCGACGACCTCACCGCGATCCCGGCGGTGATCGCGTTGTCCCGGCAGGCCCGACGGGTGGTGATCGCCAACCTGTCCATCGCCGCCACGTTCATCGGCGTGCTGGTCGTCTGGGACCTCGCCGCAACCCTGCCGCTTCCGCTCGGCGTCGCCGGGCACGAAGGATCCACCGTCCTGGTCGGGCTCAACGGGCTGCGGCTGCTGCGCACGAAAGCGTGGGAGCGAGCCGCGCGAGCACGGGACTGACTACGACCGCTGTGGCGGTGCGGAACGAACTCCGCACCGCCACAGCGCGTCCGGCTAGTCGGCGCGAACTTCGCTGCGGTCACCGCTCCACAGCGTGTGGAACTTGCCTTCGGCGTCCACCCGCTCGTAGGTGTGCGCGCCGAAGAAGTCGCGCTGCCCCTGGGTGAGCGCGGCCGGGAGACGCTCGGCGCGCAGGGCGTCGTAGTAGGACAGCGACGACGCGAACGCGGGCACCGGAATGCCGAGCAGGGTCGCGGTGGACACCACGCGGCGCCAGCTGTCGATGGCCGTCTCGATCGCCTCCCGGAAGTACGGCGCGAGGATCAGGCTCGGCAGCGCCGGGTTCTCGTCGTATGCTTCCTTGATCCGGTTGAGGAAGCGGGCGCGGATGATGCAGCCGCCGCGCCAGATCGTCGCGAGGTCGCCCGGACGCAGGTTCCAGTCGTATTCGGCGCTGCCCGCCGCGATCTGATCGAAGCCCTGCGCGTAGGCGACCACCTTCGAGGCGTAGAGCGCCTGCCGGATGTCCTCGGTGAACTGCTCCACATCGGTGGGCTTGTCGGCCAGCCGGCCGGAGGCCAGGCCCCGCGCCGCCTTGCGCTGTGCGCGGGAACCCGACAGCGCCCGCGCGAACACCGCTTCGGCGATGCCGGTCACCGGCACGCCGAGATCGAGCGCGGACTTCACCGTCCAGCGCCCGGTGCCCTTCTGCTCCGCCGCGTCGACGATCACGTCCACCAGCGGCTTGCCCGTCTTCGCGTCGACCTGATTCAGCACCTCGGCGGTGATCTCGACCAGGTAGCTTTCCAGGTCGCCGGAGTTCCACTGGGTGAACACGTCGGCGATCTGCTTGGCGTCGAAGCCGAGCGCCTCGCGGAACAGGTGGTAGGCCTCACCGATCAGCTGCATGTCGGCGTACTCGATGCCGTTGTGCACCATCTTCACGAAATGCCCTGAGCCGTCCGGGCCGATGTGGGTGCAGCACGGCGTTCCGTCGACCTTCGCCGCGATGGATTCCAGAAGCGGCCCGAGCGAGTCGTAGGACTCCTTGGGGCCGCCCGGCATGATCGCGGGGCCGTTGAGAGCGCCCTCCTCGCCACCGGAGATGCCCGCTCCGACGAAGTTCAGCCCGCGCTCGCGCATCGCGGCTTCGCGGCGAATGGTGTCGGTGTACAGGGCGTTGCCGCCATCGATGATGATGTCGCCCGGCTCCATGGCGTCGGCGAGTTCCTCGATGACCGCGTCGGTCGCCGCGCCCGCCTTCACCATGATGAGCACCCGGCGCGGCTTCTCCAGCGCGGCGACGAACTCCTCGATCGTCTCGGTCCGCACGAAGTCGCCGTCGTCGCCGTGGGCCTCGAGCAGTGCGTCGGTCTTGGCGATGCTGCGGTTGTGCAGCGCGACGGTATAGCCGTTCCTGGCGAAGTTCCGTGCGATGTTGCTACCCATGACCGCCAGACCGGTGACCCCGATCTGTGCGCGCGCTGTAGAGGTCGGCATCAATCAGCTCTCTTCGTTCGACAGGGCGGCGCGTCCGCGCGAAGCTGTTCGGCGGCGGCATCGTGGAGTCCGTTCCACGACGCTTCAGAACCTTACCCACCCCGCCGACGCGGGCACGGAGCGCATCGCGCGCCGCCGGACGAGATCGCGGGGGCCCGGCGCGGCCCGACTTCACATCTCGGCCGAGACAGGACCGGAGGCCAATTGGTCGTGCATCTCGGCGAACGCGTTCGCCAATTGGTGGATGCCTGGCGTCTCCACGGGAAAGTGCCCAGCCTCGTCCAGGACGACCAGGCGCTTGGGGGCGGCGATCCGATCGAAGAACGCCCGGCTCAGCGACAGCGGCGTCCACCGATCGGCGCCGGGGTGCACCAGCCACACGCCGGCGTCTCCATCGGCACGCTCTATCACTACGTCCCGAACAAGGACGCACTGCTCTACGCGCTCGCCGAACGCCACCTGCGGCAGGCCGCCGTGACGCTGCTGGAAACGGCCGCGCGCCTGCGCGCCGAGCAACCGCCCCTCGTGGAAACCATCCGGCAGCTGGTCGCCGCCGTGACGCGGTTGCACACGGCGCAACCGGACCTGCATCGGCTGCTGTTCGATCGAGCCCCGCGCACCGCCGAGGGTGTCGAACGACTCCGGGAACTCGAACGGGTCCTGGCCGGCGAGGTGGAGTTCCAGCTACGCCGCCTCGAGGTCGGCGGCGGCGACCCGGCGTTGACGGCGTTGCTGCTCGTGCAGGCGGTGCAAGCGCAGATCCATGGCACGGTCCTCGATCCCCCGGACGGGCGCACCGCCGACGAGTGCGGCCGGGCGATCATCGATCTGTGGACCAGGGCGCTCACGCCGCCCGCCACCCCTTGCCGACCGGCGGCCGAGTCGGCGGGAGAAGGCCACCGGTGATCCGGCACGCCGGTGCGCTCCCGGTCACCCGTAGGCGATGCGTTCCAGCAGTTCCAGCGCCTCGCCGACCTTGTGCAATTCGCCCGTCCGCAAACTCTCCGACAACGCTTGCGCCAATGCGTCGTTCGCGGACGCCTGGTGCCCGCACACCCACGCCCGGCCTTCGTCGGTGAGGGTCAGGTTCACCCGGCGTCCGTCGTTGGGGTCGCGCACACCGACGATCAGGCCCTGATCGCGCAGGCCGTCGACCACGTTGCGCATCGTCTGCGGGCGCAACATCTCCAGCCGCGCCAGGTCGACGGCGGCCATGGGACCGTATCGATGCAGTCGTCCCAGCACCGCCCACTGCGTCGCGGACAACCGCCGCTCGTCGGGGTTCCTCCGGGCGCGCCGCAGGATCACGGTGGACGCGATGCGCAGGCGGGCCGCCATGGTGGACAGTGCTGTGGCGTGCGCGATGTCGGCGCTCACGGGCGGACTCCCTCTGCGTACCTGATCGACGAACGATCCCCGGGCTGGTGATGGCTGCGGGAAGCCTACTCGACAGTAGGACTTCGGCGCGGGCTGTGACGGAATCGTCATCCGGACGGCCGCTCGCGACGGATTCGCCCTGTCGGCGGGTCGTCCGGTGGCGCGGCCCGATACCGCCGCGGACCGTTCGATGCGCGACACTGACCGCGATGGGCACACAGGCGAACAGCGGACAGCCACGGCGCAGACCGCCGCATCGGCGCGAGATGATCCTGAACGCCGCGGTCGACGCCTTCACGCACGGAGGCTATTACGGCACCACGATGGCCGACATCGCGGCGGCGGTGGGCATCTCGGCCACGGCGTTGTACCGGCACTTCCGCAACAAGCAGCAACTTCTGGGCCAATGCCTGCTGGTAGGGCTCGACGGCACGCTGGACCGGCTCGACGCCGCGCATCGCGCCGACGCTTCCGGCGGCGCGGTGCTCGCGGAGTTGGTCCGGGTCGCGCTGGAGTTGCGCGGCTTGCCGCGGCTGTGGCAACTGGAGTTCCGCAACCTGACTGCGGCGGACAAGACCGCGGTGCTCGTCCGCGCCACGCGCATCACCCGCTATCTGCGGCACACGATTCGCCTGCGCAGGCCGGAACTGAGCGCGGCCGATGTCGAACTGCTGAGCTGGTGCGTGCTGTCGATCGCGGTGAGCCCGTCCTATCACCGCGCCGAGTTGCCCGCGCAGGCGGCCGCGCAGGTGCTCGAGGCCGCGGTCGCCGCGGTCATCACCACCCGGATGCCCGAGCACCCGGACGGACACGCACCGCATCGGCCACCGCGCCTGGAAACCGGCAACACCGCGCTGGACCGGGCGCTGCGGTCGGAGCGAATGCTCGCCGAGGCGGCGCGGTTGTTCAGCACCCGCGGCTATGCCGCGGTGGGCATCGAGGACATCGGCGCGGCCGTCGGCGTCAGCGGACCCGCCCTGTATCACCATTTCGCGAGCAAGGCGGAGTTGCTGGATCAGATCGTCCGGCGCCAGGACGAATGGCTTCGGCTGCTGCTGGCCAGGGCGATCGCCGAGGGCCGCAGCGCCGAGGAATCCTTGCGCTCGCTCATGCGCAGCTTCGCGCAGTTCGGCGTCGACGAACCCGACCTTCTGGCGATCACGGTCAGCGAGACCCGTCACCTCCCCGGGGACGGGGTGCGGCGCTACCGGCGGGTTCGCCTCGACGGCATCGCGCAATGGGCCCGCCTGCTGCAGGCCGTGCGGCCGGACGTGTCCGCTCCCGTCGCGCGGGTGCTCAGCCGCGCCGTCAGCACCGTCGTCATCGATGCCGTGCGCAATCCCCGCTTCCGGCGGCGCGCCGATCTCGTGGACGTTCTCGTGGCCATCGGCGAGCGGATCGAGACGGCCGGGATGCCCGGCCGCGTTTCGCCATAGTGATTTACAGCACTTAGTCGCTATTAACTTAGTTCGGCCAATCGCGCACTAGCAGCGCGTTGATCGCAATCAGACAATCGACCATTTACTTATCGGTCATTAACAAGAGATTGCCTTCGGGGTCGGCGGTGCCGCACAGTGTGCCGTGGGTGAGCACCGATCCGTGCGCCCGCCGAATCCCTCGCCGGTACACCGGCCGTTTCTCGAAAGGCCCTGGCTCGTGAGCCATTACAAGAGCAACGCGCGTGATCTCGAGTTCAATTTGTTCGAGGTGTACGGACTCGACGACATCCTCCGGACCGGAGCGTTCGGGGACCTGGACGGCGACACCGTGCGATCCATGCTGGCGGAGGCCGCGCGCCTGGCCGAAGGGCCGGTCGCCGAGCCGTATGCCGAAACCGACCGCAACCCACCGGTCTTCGATCCGGCCACCCACTCGGTCAGCTTGTCCGAGTCGTTCAAGAAGGCGGTGCGCGCCTGGCACGACGCGGAATGGTGGCGCGTCGGCAAGTCCGAGGCGGTCGGCGGGGTGCCCGCCCCCTCGATGGTCAGCTGGGCCATCAGCGAATTCGTGCTCGGGGCGCAACCAGCGGCCTACATGTACCTGACCGGCCCGATGATGGCCCACATCATCGATGGCATCGGCACCGAGCAGCAGCGGCGCTGGGCTCGATTCATCACCGAACACAACTGGGGCGCCACCATGGTGCTGACCGAGCCCGACGCCGGCTCCGACGTCGGCGCGGGCCGCACCAAGGCGATCGAGCAGGAGGACGGCTCCTGGCACATCGAGGGCGTCAAGCGGTTCATCACCTCGGCCGATTCCGACGATCTGTTCAGCAATATCGCGCACATGGTGCTGGCCCGCCCCGAGGGCGCCGGGCCTGGCACCAAGGGCCTGTCGCTGTTCTTCGTGCCGAAGTTCCACTTCGACCACGAGACCGGTGAGCTGGGCGAGCGCAACGGCGTCTTCGTCACCAACGTCGAGCACAAGATGGGCCTGAAAGCTTCCGCGACCTGTGAGCTCACCTTCGGCGGCCACGGCATCCCGGCCAAGGGCTGGCTGGTCGGCGAGGTGCACAACGGCATCGCGCAGATGTTCCACGTCATCGAGGAAGCCAGGATGATGGTCGGCACCAAGGCCATCGCCACCTTGTCGACCGGCTACCTCAACGCCCTCGACTACGCGAAGAACCGTGTGCAGGGCAGCGATCTGACGCAGATCGCGGACAAGTCCGCGCCGAAGGTGGCCATCACCCGGCATCCCGACGTGCGCCGGTCGCTGATGATGCAGAAGGCGTACGCCGAGGGCTTGCGGGCGGTCTACCTCTACACCGCGGGCCACCAGAACGACGTGGTGGCGCAGCACATCTCCGGGGCGGACGCCGAACTGGCCGCGCGGGTCAACGACCTGCTGCTGCCGATCGTCAAGGGCGTCGGCTCCGAGCGGGCCTACCAGTACCTGACCGAGTCGCTGCAGACCCTCGGCGGTTCGGGCTTCCTGCAGGACTACCCGATCGAGCAGTACATCCGCGACGCGAAGATCGACTCGCTGTACGAGGGCACCACCGCGATCCAGGCGCAGGACTTCTTCTTCCGCAAGATCGCCCGCGACCGCGGCGTCGCGCTGGCCCACCTCGCGGGCAAGATCCGGGACACCGCGCAATCCAGCGTGGGCAACGGCAGGCTCAAGACCGAGAAAGTGCTGCTGGCCACCGCGCTGGAGGACGTCCAGGACATGGCGGGCCGGTTCACCCAGCACCTGCTCGCCGCCCAGCAGCAACCCACCGAGTTGTACAAGATCGGATTGAATTCCGTCCGGTTCCTGCTCGCCGTGGGCGACCTGCTCGTCGCCTGGCGACTGATCGTCGCCGCCGAGATCGCCTCGGCCGCATTGGATGCCGAGCCCGACCACCAGGACCGCGCGTTCTATCAGGGCAAGATCGCCGTCGCGTCGTTCTTCGCCAAGACGGTGCTGCCGCATCTCAGCGCGGAATGGTCGGTCATCTCCGATGTCGACATCAGCGTCATGGATCTCGACGAAGCCGCGTTCTGACCCGGCGGGCCAGCAGGATCAGGCGAGCCGCCGCATCCGGACGATGCGGCGGCGGCCGGGTTCCTCCACTGACAGTCGCGCCCGCGTCGTCGGCCCGGCCCGTCCTTCGCCGAAGCGGACCGGCCGTTCGGCACGCCGATCACGGCCGACGACCTCGGCCGGCTCGACGCCGGCGCCTGGGAGCTCTACCACGTCGCCGAGGACTTCGCCGAGACCCGCGACCTCGCCGCCGAACACCGCGACAAGCTCATCGAGATGATCGCCCGGTGGTATGTGGAAGCGGGCCGTGCCCGTGTACGGCGACCGTCAGACGGTCTCCGGCCGGACGGCGTAGATCTCGTGCAGCTCGGTTCCGGCCAGGCTCGGGTCCTGGCGCGTTCGCGCGTGCAGACCGTGCCTGCCCAGCAACGCGCAGCATTGGGCCAAGCGATCGTCGCGATCGTGCACCTCGGCGACGACGGCGCGGATGCGCGGCCAGTCCGCGTCGGCGATGCCGCGCAGCACATCCAGCTCAGCGCGCTCCACGTCGATCTTGAGCAGGCCGACCTCGGCGTTGCCGCCGTGCTCGTCGAGGATTCGCGAGACGGTGGTGACCTCGACGTCCATCCGCTCCCCCTCGTGCAGCCCGGCGGTGATGAGCGCGATCGCCTCGTCGTTCAGGCCGCTGTTGCGCAGATAGATCTCGGTGGCCCGGTCGTCGGCTTCGCGGTCGGCGTAGAGACCTGAATTCGCCGACGCCCGTGGGTACCAGGTGAACGACGCGTTGCCGGGCGCCGCGCCGACCGCGACCGGCAACGGCACGCCGCCGGGCACGTGCGCGGCGATATTGCGCTGCAGACAGTCGAAGGTCGCCGGGGCGGGCTCGGCGGCGATCACCCGGACGCCGGGGCAGGTGTCGGCGAACATCATCGCGCTCAGCCCGATGTTCGCGCCGATGTCCAGTGCGATGTCCCCTGGCCGCAATAGCGCGGCCGCCAGCCGATAGAAGCCCTCGGTCGACATCTCGCCCCACAACATCCGCGCCTCGGCCGGACTGGTGCAGGCGACCGTCCTGCCGTCTTCGAGCCGGAGTTGCTGGAGTTGTTCGAGAGTCCTCAGCATGCGTTCAAGAACCTTTCGAGGATCGGGCCGATGACGGCCAGAGCGTGCGGGTGGGTCAACTCGAGATGTCGTGCGTCGATGACCGTGTTGTGCAGGTCGCCGGTGACGAACGGCCGCCACGTCCGCGCGGCGGCGTCGTGGTCGGCGCGATCCTTACCCGCGGTGAAGAAGACCAGATCGCCGTCGAAGACCTCCGGCCGGTATTCCTGGGCGATGTCGCTCGCGGTCCGGAAGCTCTCCATCACCCGGCCGACCTGGTCGGCGGTGAACATCCCGGTGGCGGTGACCTGGTCACGGATCACCGCCCAGGCCTGCTCGTGGGTCCGCGCGCTCACCTCGGCGCCGAGATCGAACAGCTCACGCCAGCCACCGAGCAGATCGGCCATCAGTTCGCCGGGCGCGGGCTCGTCCGCGGCGCCGCTCATCGATGCGGCCAGCGACTCGGCGTCGCCGACGGCGCTGTCCATCATGGCCAGCATGCCGACCTGCTGTCCCTCCCGCTGGAGCCGGACCGCGACGGCATGCGCGATCGCACCGCCCAGCGACCACCCCAGCAGGTGATACGGGCCGCTCGGCTGCACCCGGCGGATCTCGGCGACATAGCGTTCGGCGAGTTCGTCGACCGAATGCGCACCGGGTTCGCCCGCCACGACATGGGGATCCTGCAAGCCGTAGACCGGTCGGTCCTTGTGCAGGTGCTCGACCACGCCGCCGTAGAACCACGCCAGCCCGCCCGCGGGGTGCACCGCGAACACCGCAGGCTTCGGGCCGTGGGCGCGCAGTGGCAGCAGCACCTGCAGCCCCGAGCCGCCCGCCGTGCCGTCGGCCCTGGCCGCCAGGGCTCGCGGCGTCGCGTCGTCGAACATCCACGGCAACTGGATGGTCACGCCGCGCCCGCGCAACTCGGTCACCACCATGGTGGCCAGCAGCGAGTTGCCGCCCAGATCGAAGAACCCGTCGGTCGCCCCGACCCGCTGGACGCCGAGGACCTGCGCGTAGACCTCGCCGATCACCTTCTCCGTGTGGGTCCGCGGCGCAACGAACGCGGTCGTCGGCTCCTGGAACTCGGGGTCGGGCAGTGCTTTGCGGTCGAGCTTGCCGTTGACCGTCAGCGGCAGCGCGGGCAGCACCATGATCGTCGCGGGCACCATGTAGCCGGTCAGCACCTGGGCGGCGGTCTCGCGGACCTCGGCCGGGTCGATCCGCTCGCCGTCGACGCCGACGACGTAGCCGATCAACTGATCCACACCCCGCTCGTGCCGGTGCACCGTGACCGCGGCCTGGGTGACGAGCGGGTGCCGCAGCAGCGCCGACTCCACCTCGCCGAGTTCGATGCGGAAGCCGCGCAGCTGCACCTGGGCGTCGGCCCGTCCCGCGTACGCCAACTCCAGTCCGCTCCCGGACTTCCGCCACCGGCCGACGTCCCCGGAGCGGTAGAGCCGGGCGCCGCCGGGCTCGAAGGGATTCGCGACGAATCGGCTCGCGGTCAGCGCCGATGCGCCCAGATACCCGCGCGAGAGCTGGCCACCGGCCACGTAGATCTCTCCGGCGACGCCGATCGGCGCCGGCCGCAGCCGGTCGTCGAGGACGTACACCCGCAACCCGGGCAGCGGCACACCGATCCCCGCCGAGCCCGGCCGGGTCACCTCGGAGAACGTGACGTGCACGGTCGTCTCGGTGATGCCGTACATGTTGATCAGCCGTGGCGTACCCGGCGCGTGCGCGGCGAACCAGTCGTCCAATCGCGACGCGTCCAGCGCTTCACCGCCGAAGACGACATAGCGCAACGCGAGATCGCCTGCGGGGCAGCCGGACTCGCGATAGCGGCGCTCCGCGTCCATGAATCCGTAGAACGCCGACGGCGTCTGGCTCAACACCGTCACTCCCTCGCGCGCCACGACGTCGACGAACGCCTCCGGCGACCGGGAGATGTCGTAGTCGACCACGACGACCTTGCCGCCGGACAGCAGCGCGCCCCAGATCTCCCACACCGCGAAATCGAAAGCGTAGGAATGGAACATCGTCCACACGTCGTCGGGTCCGAGGTCGAATCGCTCGGCCGCGTTGGTGAACAGGGTGACCGCTTCCCGGTGGCCGACCGTCACACCCTTCGGGCGGCCCGTCGATCCCGACGTGTAGATCACGTAGGCGACATTGCCCGGCCGCGCGCCCGATACCACCGCGTCGGAAGCGTCCGCATCGTCGCTCGCGCAGTCCTCGACGAACAGCACCGGCGCGGCGCACTCCGGCACCCCCGCGGACAGTACCGCCGAGGTCAGCACCGCGGCCGGACGAGCGTCGTCGAGCATGAATCGCAATCGCTCCGGCGGATACGCCACATCCAGCGGCAGATATCCCGCACCCGCGCGTACGACGCCGAGCAGGCCAACGATCAGATCCGCCGAGCGCGGCAACGCGACGGCCACAAGGGTTTCCGGACCCACGCCCAGCTTCGCCAGCCGAGCCGCCACCGCGGCGGAGCGCCGATCCAGCTCCGCGTAGGTCAGCCGCGACGCGCCGTCGGTCACCGCGACCGCGTCCTGGCGCGCGGCGGCCTGGGCGGCGAACAGTTCCGCGAGGGTCGTCTCCGGCACCGCGACTCCGGCGCCACCGGCCGCGCCGAGCAGCTCGCGACGCTGCGCCGGACCCACGAGGTCGATGTCGCCGACCGCGACGTCCGGGTTCGCGGTGACCTGCTCCAGGATCCGCACGAAGGCCGCCGCGAACCGGATCATCGTCTCCTCGACGAACAGATCGGTGGCGTAGGTCAGGCGTCCCCGGATACCGTCCGCCTCACCCTCGGCGCCGGACCGTTCGACCAGATTGAGGTTCAGGTCGGCCTGCGCCGGTTCGAAGCCGTTCTCGACCGGCTCGACGGTCAGCCCCGGCAGCCGCAGCGCGGCCTTGCCGGGATTCTGCACATCGAGCGTCACCTGGTACAGCGGCAGGTGGGCCGTTGACCGCGGCGGATTGATCGCCTCCACCACCTGTTCGAACGGCACATCGGCATGCGCGAACGCGGCCAGATCCGTTTCCCGCGTCGCGGCGAGCAGTTCGGTGAACGACCGGCGCGACGACACCCGTGACCGCAGCACCAAGGTGTTGACGAACATGCCGATCAGATCATCGAGTTCGCGCTCCCCTCGGCCTGCCACCGGGGTGCCCACCGCGACATCGCCGACACCGGCCGAGCGCGACAGCAGGACGCTCAGCGCGGCGTGCACGACCATGAACACCGTCGCGTTGGCCGCGCGCGCGACCGCGCCGATGCGCTCCTGCAACGCCGCGGAGATCTCGAAATCCACGGTCCGGCCGCGCATGGACGCCACCGGGGGACGCGGCAGGTCGGTGGGCAGTTCGAGCAGTTCCGGCAGCCCGCTCAGGGTGTCGGTCCAGAAGCGCAGCTGCCGGGACATGACCGAACCTGGGTCGTGCTCGTCACCGAGCACCTCGCGCTGCCACAGCGCGTAGTCCGCGTACTGCACCGCGAGAGCGGGCCAGAACGGTTGCGTGCCTTGCCTGCTCGCCTGGTAGGCCATCGCCACATCCCGCGCCAGCGGCAGCATGGACTGTCCGTCGGCGCAGATGTGGTGCACGGCGATGACCAGAACGTGCTCGTCGTCGCCGAGCCGGAACAGCGCCGTGCGCAGCGGCGGCGCCTGCGTCACGTCGAAGCTCGCCGAGACGGTGGCGAGCACGCGCTCCATCAACCGCTCCGGCTCGACCGGCACGGCGGTCAGACCGGTCGCGACCTCTTCGACGGGGACCACGACCTGATGCGGCGTCCCGTCGGTCATCGGGAACTTGGTCCGCAGCGACTCGTGCCGGTCGATGACCAGCTCGCACGCGCGCCGCAGCGCGTCGATGTCGAGTTCGCCTTTCAGGCGGATCACCAGCGGGATGTTGTACGCGCCCACGGAGGTGTCGAGCTGGTTGAGGAACCACATCCGCTGTTGCGCCAGCGACAGCGGCACCAGCGCCGGACGGCTGCGCGGGACCAGCGGAACCCGGACCGTCCGCTCGGAAGCGTCGAGGCGGGCGGCGAGTTCCGCGACCGCCGGGGCTTCGAACAGGTCGCGAACGCCGACGGCGACGCCGAGCGCGGTGCCCAGCTGGGCGGTCACCCGCGTGGCCGACAACGAGTTGCCGCCGAGGTCGAAGAAGCTGTCGCCCGCCCCGACCCGGTCGATGCCGAGCACGCTGCCGAAGACTTCCGCGACTTGCCGTTCGGTCTCGGTACGCGGAGCGGTCCAGGCCCGCGCCGCAGCGAACCGCGGTGCGGGAAGCGCCAAGCGGTCGAGCTTCCCGGTTCGGGTGAGCGGGAATTCGGCGAGCACCATGCACACGTCGGGCACCATGTGCGCGGGCAGCCGCAGCCGGACGGCTGCCCTGACCTCCTCCGGATCCACATGCTCGGCGCCGACCAGATAGCCGACGAGCCTGCCGACGCCGCGTTCGTCCTCGCGCAGCACGACGACCGCGTGTTCCACATCGGGGTGCGCGGCGAGCGCGGCCTCGATCTCACCGAGTTCGATCCGCTGCCCGCGGATCTTGACCTGGAAGTCGCTGCGACCGAGGTATTCCACGGTGTGCTCCGGCGTCCAGCGGGCCAGGTCGCCGGTGCGGTACATGCGCGACCCCGGCGCGCCGAACGGATCGGCGATGAACGAGCCCGACGTCGCCGCGGGCCGGTTCACGTATCCGCGGGCCAATTGCACACCCGCCAGGTACAACTCACCGACCACGCCCACCGGCACCGGACGCAGCCTGGCATCCAATACGACGGCCTCGACGCCGCTGATCGGACCACCGATCGTGACGGTCTCACCGGGATGCAGCGGGCCGCTGATTCCGGCCAGAATGGTCGTCTCGGTCGGACCGTATCCGTTCAGCAGTCGCCGTCCCGGCGACCACTGCGTGACGATCTCCGGCGTCACGGCCTCGCCACCGGCCATCAGCACCCGCAGGGACTCCAGCCCCTCCGGCGACATCGTCGACAGCACGCTCGGTGTCATGAACGAATGCGACACCCGCTGCTCGCGAATGAATTCCGCCAGTTCGGGGCCGCCGAACACCTCCGGCGGCGGCACCACGAGCACCGCGCCGTTGGCGTGGGCCAGCAGCAACTCGAGGACCACGACGTCGAAACCGGGAGCGGAGGCGTTCAGTACCCGCGAGCGGCTGTCCACGCCGAAACGGTCGCGTTCCACGGCCGCGAAATTGGCCAGCCCCTCATGGGTGACCGCCACGCCCTTCGGCGTCCCGGTCGAGCCCGAGGTGTACAGCACGTACGCGGTGTCGCGGATGTGTGGCGTCCGCGTCCGGTCCGTGTCGGTCACCGCGGCCGGCGACCGCGCCTCGATCGTCTTCCTGGTTTCCGGATCGTCGAGCACCAGTCGCCGGACCGGGCCGGACACCAGTTCTCGCGACGCCAGCACCGTGACCGCCACCCCCACCTGGGAATCGGCGACCATGTGCCCCACGCGTTCGGCGGGGTTGCGCGGGTCGACGGGCAGGAAGGCCGCGCCGGTCTTGGTGACCGCCCACATGCCGACCACCAATTCGACCGATCGGGCCATCGCCAGCGCCACCTGGTCGCCGGGACCGACGCCCCAGTCGATCAACTCGCGCGCGACCCGGTTCGACCAGGCGTCCAACTCGGCGTACGACATCGTCCGCCCGATCGAAACCACCGCTGCCGCCTCCGGTCCCACCGCGGCACCGGCGGACAACAGGTCCGCCAGTAGGCGGGGCGGCGCGGCGGGTCCGCCCGTCGCGGGTACGAGGGCACGGCGTTCGGCCGCGCTCAGCAGGTCGACCGCGTCCAGCCGCGCCTGCGGATCGCGCGTGACGGCGCGCAGCACGGTCGCCATGCGGGCGGCCAGACCGGCGGCCGTCCGGTCGTCGACGCGGGACTGCTGATAGCGGATCCTGACGTGCAGCTCATCGGTCTGGTGAGCCTGCACGGTGATCGGGTAGTGCGCGGCGTCGCTTCCGTCCGCCGCGACCACCCGCATGCCGTCGATGTCCGCGTCACCGAGGCCGCTGCTGTCGACCGGGTAGGACTCGAAGACGACCAGCGTGTCGAACAGCTGGGCAGCGCCGGCGGCCGAGAGGATCCGGGACAGCTCGACGTCGTGATGATCGAGCACGCGGGTGTTGTCGTCCTGCAACCGGCGCAGCGCGTCCTCGATGGTGCACGTCGGCGGGACGTGCACCGCGACCGGGATGGTGTTGATGAACAACCCGATCATCGACTCCACGCCCGGCAGGTCGGCGGGACGTCCCGACACCGTGCTGCCGAACACCACGCGCTCGGCGCCGAGCAGATTCCCCAGGACCACCGCCCAGGCGAACTGGACGATCGTCGCCATGGTCAGCGCCCGCGCCCGGGCGAAGTCCACCAGTTCCGCGGTGACGGCACGATCCAGCACCACCGCCAGGTCGACCGGGATGCCGACCGTCGTGTGCGTCCGCGCGTCGGCGACCACGGTGGGTTCGGTGAAATCGCGCAGGACCTCGCGCCACACCTCGAGCCCGGCCGTCGGCTCGCGCCGATCCAGCCATTCCAGGTAGCCGCGATACGACGCCGCGGCGGGCAACAGGTTCGTCCGCGCGCCGACGGCGTACAGGCCGATCAACTCCCGCCACAGCAATGGCAACGACCAGCCGTCCAGCAGCAGGTGGTGCGCCGTCAGCACCAGCCGGAAGTCCTGCGGCCCGACCACGATGAGCAGGAATCGCAGCAACGGAGGATCGGCGGGATCGAACGGGACCGCTCGCTCCGCCGCGATCAGCTCCTCCGGTGTCGTCGCGTCGCGCAGCTCGACGCGCCGCCAGCGCACGGCCGTGGACGCCGGAATCACCTGCGCCGGAGCACCGTCGGCCGTGCGGACGAAGGCAGCTCGCAGGTTGGGATGGCGCTCGAGCAAGGCCGCGGCGGAGCGCTCGAGCCGATCCTCGTCGATCACACCGGCGAGGGTGAGCGTCGATTGCGCCGTGTAGACGTCCAGGTCACCCGCGGCGAGCTCGGCGTGGAACAGCAGGCCCGCCTGCAGCGGCGCCAGCGACCAGACCTCGCCGAGGGTTCCGTAGCGGCCGGCGAAGGTGTCCAGATCGGATTGGGCGACCGTGACGAGCGGAACGTCGGCGGGTGAGAGTCCCCAGTCCTCGTCGGCGCGGGCCGCCGTGGCGATGGCGGTCACCGCACCGGCCCATTCGGCGGCGAGTTCGGCGACGTCGTCGTGCTCGAGCAGCCGGGACGCGTAGCCGATGTGCGCCGACAGGCGCGGTCCCGCCGCGGTGTCCTCGATGTGCACGTCGATCGTGACGGCCGCTGCCGCGGGCATGTCCGGATCGAAGGCTCCGCGCCGGTCGAACGACTCGTCGGTCGGAATCCACGCCAGCTCCGACAGGGCCGTGAGATCGACGCCGACCCGGCCGAGATTGTTGAAGCTGATCTGCGGCTCCGGCAAGGCCGCGAGCCGGTCGCGGGTGTCCGCGTGGAGGTAGCGCAGCAGGCCGTAGCCGATCCCCTTGTCGGGGATCGCGCGCAGCTGGTCTTTCACGGATTTCACCGCGGCGCGCGGATCGTCCGCGTCGACACCGCTCAGATCCAGCGCCACCGGGTAGGTGTCGGTGAACCAGCCCACCGTGCGGGAGACGTCGGCTCCCTCGGCGATCTGTTCGGCGCGGCCGTGACCCTCCAACAGGACTTTCACACCCGCGTGCGCGACACCGCGCCGGTGACGCCAGCGCGTCGCCGCCACGGCCAGGCCGGCCAGCAACGCGTCGTCGACGGTGCCGTGCGCCGCCTCAGGCACCGCGTCGAGCAATGCCGAAGTGACCTCCACCGGAAGCGACAGCGTCAGATGCCGCACGGTCGAGTGCGTGTCGATGGCGGGATCCAGCGCCGCGCCGCCGAGCAGCGGGTCGGGGGCAGCGCCCATTCGCCGCCACAGTTCGAGCTCCCCGGCGCGGGCCGCGGCGGCGTCGGCCAGCGCGTGCGCCCACCGCCGCATGGACGTGCCCTGCGCGGGCAATTCCACCGCGCGTGCCTGTGTGACCTGCTGCCATGCGGTCGCGAAGTCGGGAATCAGGATGCGCCAGGACACGCCGTCGACCGCCAGGTGATGGATCACGATGAGCGCCCGCGCCTCCGCGTCGAGGCCCGGTTCGGGCAGCAGGCACACGACCTGCACCATCCGGCCCTCGGCCGGGTCGAGCCGGTCCGACGCCTCGGCCAGCGCCGCTTCCACCACCGCGGTGAAACCTTCGCTGCCCGGTGCATTGTGCGCGCCGAAGGTGCGGGTCAGCACCGCGCCCGCGGCATCAGCTGCGGTCGGGGGCGGTACCTGCATGCACTGTTCGCGCAGCCGCGCGCGCAGCATGTCGTGCTGTCGCAGCACGGCCAGCACGGTCGCGGTCACGTCGTCGACTCGCGCGTCGCTCGGCAAGCGCACCAGCATCGACTGCGCGAACCTGGGTGCGGCGCCGAGGCGTTCGGTGAACCAGCGGACGACCGGCGTGAACGGGATCTCGCCCACGCCGCCGCCCGGCAACTCGGCCAGGCCGATCCGTCCGGCGGCCGCGGCGACCCGCGCCAGACCGCGGACGGTCTTCTGCTCGAAGATGTCGCGTGCCGTCACGACGACGCCCGCGGACTTCAACCGGGACGCCAGCTGGATCGACAGGATGGAATCGCCGCCGAGGGAGAAGAACGAGGTGGAGACACCCACCGACGCGACGCCGAGCACATCGGCGAACGCCGCCGCGATCGTGCGTTCCAGATCGGTCGACGCCGCCTCGGCGTCGACCGCGGCGGCGCGGAAGTCGGGCTCCGGCAACGCCTTCCGATCGACCTTGCCGGTCGAGGTGATCGGCATGCGGTCGAGCACGGTGAGCACCGACGGCACCATGTGCGCGGGCAGCACCGAGGCGACGTGTTCGAGCACGGCGTCCGGGTCGGCGGCCGTCGCGGCCTCGGTGACGATGTAGGCGGCCAGCACCGGCTGTCCGCCCGGTCCGGTGCGGCTGACGGTCACCGCGGCGGCCACCGCCGGATGGGTGAGCAACGCGGCGTCGATCTCGCCGAGTTCGATGCGCTGGCCACGGATCTTGATCTGGAAATCGCTGCGGCCGACGTATTCCAGCGTGCGCCGCGCCGTCCAGCGCACGATGTCACCGGTGCGGTACATCCGCGCGCCCGGCCCGCCGTAGGGATTCGCGACGAACGCGCCTGCCGTGACCGCGCGCCGGTTGAGGTATCCGCGCGCCAACTGCGCACCCGCAAGGTACAGCTCCCCGGCGACTCCGACCGGCACCGGACGCAAGCGCGCGTCCAGCACCAAGGCCTCGGCGCCGCGGATCGGGCCGCCGATCGCGATCGGATCACCCGGCCGCACCGGATCGCTCATCGTGATCACGATGGTCGTCTCGGTCGGGCCGTAGATGTTGTGCAGCCGCCGTCCGGGCGACCACGTGGCGATCAGCTCCGCGGGCACCATCTCGCCGCCGACCGCGAGCATCCGCACCGACTCGAGACCGGCGGGCGCCATGGTCGCCAGCACACTCGGCGTCAGGAACGCGTGCGTCACCTCGTGTGTCCGGATCAGTTCGGCCAGCTCCTGGCCGCCGAACACCTCCGGAGGCGAGATGACCAAGGCCGCGTGGGCGGCATGGGCCATCAGCGCTTCCAGCAGCACCGCGTCGAACGCGGGCGCCGCCACCTGCAGTACCCGCGACGTGCCGTCGACCTGATAGCGATCGGTTTGCTCGGCCGCGAAGTTCGCCAATCCGGCATGCGTGACCACGACGCCCTTGGGCGTTCCGGTCGAACCGGAGGTGTAGATCAGGTATGCCGCGTCCTCGATCCGCAGCGCACGTCCGCGCTCCGCGTCCGTCACCGCGTCACCGGAACTCGCCGCGATCCGCTCCGCCGTGCGCGGATCGTCGAGCACCAGCCAGCGCACGGCGTCGGGCAGCTCCGCGCCAGCGGTCGCGACCGTGATCCCGATGTCCACACCGGAATCAGCGATCATGTGCGCGATCCGCTCGGCGGGGTAGCGCAGATCGATCGGGACGAACGTGGCGCCGGTCTTCGCGATCGCCCACATGGCGACGTGATAGCCGACCGACCGGGGCACGGCCAGCGCGACGAATGCCCCGGGCCGGGCGCCCTGGGCGAGCAGATGACGAGCGAGCCGGTTGGCCCTGGCATCCAGCTGTGCGTAGGTAAGGGTTTCGGTGTCCCCGATCAGGGCGACCGCGTCCGGAGCGGCGGCCACGGCCGTGGCCAGCAGATCGGGAAGCAGGCACGGCCGCGTACCCTCGCTGCCTCGTGCGGGCACCAGACGTTCGGTATCGGCGGCGCTCAGCAGACCGATGCCCGCGATGGCTCGCGCCGGATCGGCGGTCACCGCTTCGAGGACGCGAACGAACCTCTCCGCCAGCGCATGCGCGGTCGACTCGACGAAAAGATCGGTGGCGTAGATGATCTCGCCGTCGATTCCGGCGGGCCGGTCACCTTCGCGGCGCTCGGTCACCAGCACGGTGAGGTCGGCCTTGGCCTGCGCGATGCCGGGGTCCATGACCTCGACGCCGATCCCGGGCAGCTCGAACCGGGCCGCCGCGGTGTTCTGCAATCCGAACATCACCTGGAACAGCGGCGAATACGCCGTGGAACGCGGACGCCCGATGACGTCGACGAGTCGTTCGTAGGGCAGGTCGGCGTTGGCGAGCGCTTCCAGGTCGACATCCCGCACCGCGGCGAGAAGTTCCCGGAACGAGCGGTTCTCGTCGACGCGGGTACGCAACACCACGGTGTTGACGAACATGCCGACCAGATCGTCGAGTTCGGGCCTGCCGCGTCCGGCCACCGGAGTGCCGACGGAGATGTCGTCGCTGTGCGCGGTGCGCGCCAGCAGGATCGCCAGCGCCGCGTGCAGCACGACGAACACGGTGACGCCCTCACGGTGGGCCAGCCGCACGATCTCGTCGTGCAGTCGCGCCGGCAGCTCGAAGCGGACGTTGCCGCCGTCGGTGGAGAGGGTGGCAGGCCGCGGCCGGTCCGTCGGCAGGGCGAGCAACTCGGGGGAACCGTCGAGAGCGTCGGTCCAGTAATCGATCTGCCGCGCGATGGGCGAGGCCGGATCGTCCTCGGAGCCGAGCAGTTCCTGCTGCCACAGGGCGTAGTCGGCGTACTGCACCGCAAGCGGTTCCCAGCGCGGCGCGTGGCCGCTCACCCGCGCCCGGTACGCGGCGAACACGTCGCGGGCCAGCGGAGCCATCGACGCCCCGTCGGCCGCGATGTGATGCACCACCACCACCAGCACATGCTCCCGCGGCGCGGTGCAATACAACCGCGCCCGCACGGGCACGGCTTGCGCGATGTCGAATCCCGCCTCGACCGCGGCCCGGATGCGATCGGCCAGCTCCGTTTCACCGGCGACCGGCTCGGCGTCGAACGCCAGGTCCGCGGCGATGCTCGCGACGTCTCGCACGAGCTGGCAGGGTTCGCCGTCGACGAGCGGATACACCGTCCGCAGGGGTTCGTGCCTGGTCACCACGTCGAGGAACGCGGCGCGCAGCGCATCGGCGTCCAGCGGGCCGGTCAGGCGGGCCGCGAAGCAGATGTTGTAGGCCGCCGACTCGGTGTCGAACTGGTTGAGCAACCAGATCCTTCGCTGTGCCGCCGCCAGCGGGACCGCGGCGGGGCGCTGCCGCGCGGTCAGCGCGACCACGGTCGACCGGCTCCGCGCCGCGATCCGCTCGGCCAGTGCGGCGATGGTCGGCGCGTCGAAGACGTCCTTGATGCCGACATCGACACCGATACCCGCCTGCGCCCGCGCCGCGAGCTGCGCGGCCGACAGCGAGTTGACGCCGATCTCGAAGAGGTTCGCGGTCACGCTCACCCGCCGCGCGCCGGTGAGCTCGGCGACCAGGCGCCCCAGCACCGCCTCGGCGTCGGTGCGCGGCGAGACGAACTCGCCCTCGTCGAACACCGGCCGCGGCAGCGCCGACCGGTCGAGCTTGCCGTTGGCGGTGAGCGGCATCGCGTCGAGCACCTGCACGACGTCGGGCACCAGATAGGACGGCAGGGTGCGCGTCAGCTGCTCGCGGACCGTGCGCCCGTCGGTCACCGCGCCCGGCGCCAGCGTCACGTAACCGACGATTCGATCGGTCGTCACGATGGCCACCGCACGCGCCACCTGCTCGACCGCGCGCAACGCGGCTTCGATGTCGCCGGGCTCCACCCGCTGACCGCGCACCTTCACCTGGAAGTCACTGCGCCCCACGTACTCCAGCTCGCCGGTCTTGCGCCACCGCACCAGGTCACCGGTCCGGTAGAGCCGCTCCCCCGCCGCGCCGAACGGGTTCGCGACGAAGGCGCCGCAAGTGAGGCCGGCGCGCGCGTGGTATCCGCGCGCCAATTGCACACCCGCGACGTACAGCTCACCGACGACACCGACCGGCACCGGCCGCAGCCGCGAATCGAGCACGTACACCTTCATCCCGGCGGCGGGCGCTCCGATCGGCACCGCCGCCACGGCCGCCGCGCCCGGCGCGCACCGCTGCGCGGTGACCACCTCCGCCTCCGCGGGGCCGTACCAGTTCACCAGCTCCGCGTGCGGGAAGACGGGCGCGGCGGCGTCGACCGTGCGCTGCGCCAGCGCCTCACCCGCGACGAACACCCGCCGGATCGACGGCAGTTCCGCGACGCCTGCCGATTCCAGCAGGACGTCGAGCATCGAGGGGACGAAGTGCACGGTGGTGATCTCGTGCCGTGCGATGACCTCGGCCAGGTATGCCGGGTCGCGATGTCCGCCCGGTTCGGCGACGACGATGTGCGCGCCGGTCTGCAACGGCCAGAACAATTCCCACACGGCGATGTCGAAGGTGATCGGCGTCTTGTGCAGCACCGCGTCGGACGTTCCGTGCGGCCACTGCCGCTGCGCCCACGCCAGCTGGCTCACGGTGGCGGCATGGGTCAGCGCCACGCCTTTGGGGACGCCGGTGGACCCGGAGGTGAACAGCACGTAGGCCAGATGGTTCGGCCGCAGCGGTGTGCGCCGCTCGGTATCCGTGATCCGGGCGCCGGACAGGCCGCTCACGTCCATCCGGTCGATCCGCTCGTATGCGAATCCGTCTGGCAGGCCGCGCCCGTCGTTCTCGGTCGTGAGCACGAGCAGCGGATCGGCCGCGCCGAGCACGTGCGCGATCCGCGCGCTCGGGTGATCCGGGTCGATGGGCAGGAACGCGGCGCCCGCCTTGACCACCGCGTACAGAGCCGTGACCAGCTCGGCCGACCGGCGGACGGCCACCGCCACGACCGTCTCCGGCCCGGCGCCGCGACCGATCAGCCAGCGGGCCAGCCGGTTGACGCGTGCGTCGAAGTCCCGGTAGGTCGCCGTGCTTCCGTCCGGAAGCCGCAGCGCCGTCGCGTCCGGGGTGCGCGCGACCTGTTCGTCGAAGACGTCGACGAGTGTGCGGCCGGGTGCGGCGGAGCCACCGGTGTCGTTCCACCGCTCCAGCACTCGGGACCGCTCCGCCTCGTCGAGCAACGCGATCTCGCCGACCGTGGCCGCGGCATCGCAGGCCGCGGCATCGAGGATCCGGACGAGCCGGTCGGCGAAGTGGCGCACCGTGTCCTCGTCGAAAAGGTCCGTGGCGTAGGTCAGGCGCAGCGTCATTCCGGTCGGCTCGTTGTGCGTGCCGTGCCCTTCGCTGATCATCAGCAGCAGGTCGTAGATCGCCGCGCTGTCGCCGGGGTCCACGTTCTCCACGGTGAGCCCCGGCAGCTCGACACGAGCACGCGCCATGTTCTGGTAGGCGAGCAGCACCTGGAACAACGGTGTGTGCGCGGTCGATCGCACCGGGTTCAGCGCATCCACCAATTGCTCGAACGGCACGGTGGCGTGGTCGAACGCCTCGATGTCGGTGCGCCGCACCTCATCCAGCAGGTCGGCGAAGGTCTGGTCGAGCGTGACCCGCGACCGCAGCACCAAGGTGTTGACGAACATCCCGACCAGGTGGTCCAGCGACCGGTCGCCCCGGCCCGCGTGCGGCACGCCGATGGTGACGTCGGCGCTGCCGGACAGCCTCGACAGCAGCACCGCCAATGCCGCGTGCACCACCATGAACGTGGTGACGCCGGACCGCCGTGCCAGCGATTCCACCCGGCCCTGCAGTTCACCGGGTATGGCGAGGTGCAGTACCGCGCCGCGCTGCGACTGCTCGACCGGCCGCGGCCGGTCGGTCGGCAACTCCAGCAGCTCGGGTGCGCCCGCGAGGCGGGTTCGCCAGTAGGCGATGTCGCGGGCCACCACCGAGTCCGGGTCGTCCGCGGAACCGAGGACCGCGCGCTGCCACAAGGCGTAATCGGCGAACTGCACCGGCAGCGGCGCCCAGTCCGGCGCGACGCCGCCGGAGCGGGCGCGATACGCCGTCACCAGGTCGGCGGCCAGCGGCGCCACCGAGAAGCCGTCGCAACCGATGTGGTGCGCGGCCAGCGCCAGCGTCCACGCCTCGTCCGACAACTGGTACAGCGCCACGCGCAGCGGCACACCCTTGGCCACGTCGAATCCGGTTCCGCAGAATTCGGCCAGCCGGTGCGGCAGTTCCCGCTCGCCGACCGCCTGCGGGGTGAGATCGACCGTCGCCAGCACGTCCTCGGCGTTCAGCACGACCTGCGTAGGCGTGCCGTCGACCGCCGGATACATGGTGCGCAGGCTCTCGTGCCGCTCGACGACATCGCCGACGGCAGCGGTCAGAGCAGCCGGATCGAGCGCGCCTTCCAGCCGGATCGCCAGCGGCACGACGTATCCGGGCGCCGCGGGGTCGAACTGGTTGAGCAACCACATCCGGGTCTGCGCGTGCGACAGCGGGATGCGGTCCGGCCGCGTCATCCGCGTCGGCGCGGGCAGACTCGGCACCGCGCGCAACCGCGCGATGCGCTCGGCCAGAGCGGACACGGTCGGGGCCTCGAAGATGGCGCGCACCGGAATGGTCACGCCGAGGACGTCCCCGATCCGGCTCAGCGCGCGCGTCGCGACCAGCGAGTTGCCGCCCAACTCGAAGAAGTCGTCGTCCGCGCCGATCTCGGGCCGGTCGAACAGTTCCGCGAAAACCGCGGCGACGGTCTGTTCGACCAGGCCGCGCGGCGCACGGAACTCGGCATCCTGGATGCTCGCGTCCGGCTCGGGCAATGCCCGGTAGTCCACTTTGCCGTTGGCGTTGAGCGGAATCGAGTCGATCCGGGTCACCGACGACGGCACCATGTAAGCGGGCAGCCGGTCCAGCAGCGCACCGCGGACCTGCCGGACGTCCAGCGCGGCGTCCGCTACGACGTAGGCCACCAGACGCTGCTCGCCGCCCTCGGCGCGGACCTGCGCGACGGCCGCGCGCACGTGCTCGTGCGCGATCAGCGCGGCTTCGATGTCGCCGAGTTCGATCCGCAGGCCGCGCACCTTCACCTGCGTGTCGGCTCGGCCGACATAGCGCAGGTTCCCGTCCTCGCCCCAGCGCACGAGGTCACCGGTGCGGTAGAGGCGCGCGCCGTGCGTACTGCCGAACGGATCGGCCACGAACGTCGCCGCCGTCAGATCCCGCCGTTCGTGGTATCCGCGAGCCAACTGCGCCCCGCCCAGGTAGAGCTCGCCGGTGACGCCGACCGGCACGGGATGCAGTCGGGAATCCAGCACGTGTACGGTCACATTCGCCTCGGGGACGCCGATCGGCACGGCCGCGCCTTCGACCGCGTCGATCCGGTGCGCGGTGACACTGACCGCCGCCTCCGTCGGGCCGTACAGGTTGTCGATCCTGGCCTCGCTGAAACCCTGGAAGCGCCGGGCGATCTCGGCGGACAACGCCTCACCGATGCACAGGACGCGCCGCAGAGCCGGGAATTGGTCCGGACTGGCCACATCGAGGAACGCCGCGAGCAGCGACGGCACGAAATCGACTGTGGTCACGCGGTACTCGGCCATCAGCCGGGCGATCTCGCGCGGATCGCCGTGCGCGTCGGGACCCGCGACGACCAAGGCGGCGCCACAGGTGAGAGCGGAGAACAGCTCCCAGACCGAGAGGTCGAAGGTCACCGGGGTGCGCAGCAGCATGACGTCGCCGCCGCCGAGCCGGTAGTGCTCGCGCATCCAGCGCAACTGGTTGACCACCGCGGCGTGCGGAACGGCGACGCCCTTGGGCACACCCGTCGAGCCGGAGGTGTAGATGACGTAGGCCAGATCCTCCGGCCGCAGCGGCCGGGTCCGGTCGGCATCGGTCAGCGGCGAGGCGTCCAAGCGCTCGTCCTCCAGATCGCCGATCGTCCAGACCGGCACGTCGCCGGGCAGGTTCGCCTCGTCGTCCGAACGGGTGAGGATCGCGCGGGCACGCGCGGCGGAGAGCACGGAGCGCACCCGGTCGGCCGGATGGTCCGGATCCAGCGGCAAGTAGGCCGCGCCGGCGGCGTGGACGGCGTACAGCGTGACCAGCAGATCCACCGAGCGGCGCATCGCCACCGCCACGATGGCGTCCGGCCCGACGCCGCGCCCGATCAGCGCGCGGGCCAGCGAATTCACCCGCGCGCCGAATTCCAGGTAGTCCAGCCGGGCGCCGTCGGCGGCGTCGAGCACCGCAGGGTGTTCCGGCGTCGCCGCCACCTGCGCGGCGAACAGGTCCGCGATCGTCGCCGCTGGAGCCTGTGTCCGCACGCCGCTGGAGCGGGCCGCGATCCGCCGCGCCTCCCGCGCGGTCAGCAGATCGACGTCGCCGATGGCGCGGGTCGGGTCACCGACGACGGCGCGCAGCAACAGCAGGTAGCGATCGAACATGGACCGGATCGTCGCCTCGTCGAAAAGATCCGTGGCGTAGCCGAATTCGACGGCCATGTCACCCGGCTCGCCATCCGCGGCCAAGGCGTCGACCAGATTCAGGTGCAGGTCGTATTTCGCCACGCTCGGGTCGGCCATCCGCGCCGACACGGTCAGTCCCTCGAACCGCACCGTCGGGATCTCGATGTTCTGGAACGAGAAGCCCACCTGCGTCAGCGGCGCGTGCGCGGTCGAGCGCGGCGGGTTCAGCACCTCCACCAGACGCTCGAACGGGATGTCGGCGTTCTCGAACGCGGCCAGGTCGGTGGCCCGCACCTGATCCAGGATCCGGACGAAGGACGCGCCTGGCTCGATGTGCGTCCGCAGCACCAGCGTGTTGACGAACATGCCGACCAAGCCGTCCAGCCCGGGCTCGCCGCGGCCGGCGATCGGTGTGCCGACCGCGATGTCCCCGGTGCCGGACAGCCGCGCCAGCAGTGCCGCGTAGGCCGCGTGCATCACCATGAACACCGTCGCGTCGTGGCGGCGGGCCAGCGCGACCACCGCGCGGTGCAGCTCCGCGGGGACGATGGCCGAGACGGTCGCGCCGCGGAAGGACTGCCGCGCAGGCCGTGGACGGTCGGTGGGCAGATCCAGCACCTCGGGCAGGCCGGCGAGGGCCGCCAGCCAATACCGGGTCTGGGCGACGGCCGGGCTGTGCGGATCGTCCTCGCTGCCGAGCGACTTCCATTGCCACAGCGCGTAATCGGCGTACTGCACCGGCAACGGCGCCCACTGCGGCGCCTCGCCCCCGACCCTGGCGCGGTAGGCGGTCATCAGGTCCGCGGCCAGCGGCGCCAGCGAGGACCCGTCGAAGCTGATGTGATGGACGACGAGCACCAGGGCATGGTCGTCGGGCGCGCTGCGCAACAAGGCGACCCGGAACGGCACCTCGCTGGTGACGTCGAAGCCCACGGCGACCTCGGCGGCGACGCGAGCCTCGACCTCGTCGGCCGCGACCGGCACCGGCGTCAGCGCGGGCAGCGCCGTCGGCACCGAGACGATCACCTGATGCGGCCCGCTGTCGCTGTCCGGGTAGACCGTCCGCAGCGCCTCGTGCCGTTCCAGCACATCCGCGATCGCCGCGTGCATGGCGGCCACGTCGAGGTCGCCCGACATCCGCACGACCAGCGGGATGTTGTACACCGCCGAGCCGGTGTCGAATTGATTGAGAAACCACATCCGGGCCTGGGCGGGCGAGAGCGGGATCCGGGCCGGGCGCTCCTGCGGCGCCAGCGGCGTCCTGGTCGCCGCGTCGGCGCTGCGCAGCCGCTCCGCCAGCGCCCCGATGGTCGGCGCCTCGAAGATCGCGCGCAACGGCACCTCCACGCCGAACGCGCCGCTGAGCTGCGCGGCCGCGCGGGTGGCCGACAGCGAGTTGCCGCCGAGATCGAAGAAGCTGTCCAGCACGCCGACGCGTTCGATCCCGAGCACGCCCGCGCAGATGTCGGCCACGATCTGCTCGGTGGCGTTGCGCGGTGCGACGAACTCCACGGCGGGAGCGAATTCCGGTTCCGGCAGGGCGGCGCGGTCGACCTTGCCCACCGACGACAGCGGCAGCCGGTCGAGCACCACGACCGTGTCCGGCACCATGTGCGACGGCAGGCGCTGTGCCGCGTACCTGGTCAGTTCCGCGGTGTCGACGGCCCCGTCGGCAGGCACCACGTAGGCCGCCAACCGCGAGCCGGTCTCGGCCTGCACGCCCACCACGACCGCCGCCGCGACGGTGGGATGCCCGGCGAGCACGGCTTCGATCTCGCCCAGTTCGATGCGCTGGCCGCGAATCTTGACCTGGAAGTCGGTGCGCCCCAGGTACTCCAGGGTGTGATCGGCCGTCCAGCGCGCCAGGTCGCCGGTGCCGTACATGCGGGTGCCCGCCGGGCCGTACGGATTGGCGACGAACGTCGCGGCGGTAGAGGCGGGACGGTTGAGGTACCCGCGCGACAGCTGCACGCCCGAGACGTACAACTGTCCGGTCACCCCGACCGGGACGGGCCGCAACCGGTCGTCGAGTACCACCGCGTCGACGCCGCGGATCGGGCCGCCGATGGTCACCGGTTCGCCGACGCACAGCGGGTCGCTGATCGCCACCATGATCGTGGTCTCGGTGGGGCCGTAGCCGTTGTGCAGCCGTCGCCCCGGCGCCCAGACGGCGACCGTCTCGGCCGACACCGCTTCCCCGCCCGCCACCAGCACCCGCAGCGAATCGAGTCCGGCGGGCGACATCGTCGCCAGCACGCTGGGGGTCACGAACGCGTGCGACACCTCGTGCGCGCGAATCAATTGCGCCAGCTGCGTTCCCGCGAACACTTCCGGCGGCGACACGACCAGCACCGCGCCGTTCGCGTGCGCCATCAGCAGCTCGAGCATCACCGCGTCGAAGCCGGGCGCGGCCACCTGCAGCACGCGTGACCTGCGGTCCACCCGATAGCGCTCGCGCTGCTCGATCGCGAAGTTCGCCAAGCCCTCGTGGGTGACCGCAACGCCCTTCGGCTTGCCGGTCGAGCCCGAGGTGTACACCACGTAGGCCGCGTCGGCCACGCGGCAGGGGCGTACGCGATCCGCGTCGGTCACCGCGGCCGCAGACTGCGTGGCGAGGAACGCCTCGGTGCCCGGGTGGTCGAGGACCAATTGCCGCACATGGCCGGGAAGCAGGGCGCACGACGCCTCGACGGTGAGCGCGATCTCGATGTTCGAGTCCGCGACCATGTGCGCGACCCGCTCGCCGGGATGACGCGGGTCGATCGGCACGAACGCCGCGCCCGCCCGCGCCACCGCCCAGACGCCGACCACGAACTCCACCGACCGCCCCATGGCCAGCGCGACCTGATCACCCGGTCCGACACCCCAGTCGATCAGCACCCGCGCGAGACGATTCGACCAGTCGTCGAGCTCGCCGTAGGTCAGCACCCGGTCCCCCGCCACCACGGCGGGCGCGGTGCGCTCGCCGACCAGCAGCACGTCGGCCAGCACCCGGGGCGGCTCGGCGCGGCCGCCGGAGGCCGGGACCAGTCCCAGACGCTCGACCCCCGACAACAGGTCGACGTCGCCGACCCGCGCGCGTGGGTTCGTGACGAACGCCTCGAGCACCCGATTCAGCCGTTCGGCCAGTTCTTCGATGGTTTCCCGATCGAACAGGTCGGTCGCGTAGTTGACGCGCAGCGGGACATCGCCGCCCGCGGCGGTGTTCTCGGCCACGGTGACGATGAGGTCCACCTTCGCCGGTTCGGCGCCTGGATCGAGCAGCTCGACGGTCAGCTCGGACAGCTCCAAGCTCGCCCGGTCCATGTTCTCGAACGCCAGATACACCTGGCACAGCGGCGCGTACGCCAGCGACCGCTTCGGATGCAGTTCGTCCACGAGCCGCTCGTAGGGCAGGTCGCTGTTGGCGAAGGCGTCCACGTCGATGCCCTTGACGCGGGTCAGGAACTCGGTGAACGACTCATCGGCGGACACCTCGGTGCGCAGCGGCACGGTGTTGACGAACATGCCGATGAGCGGCTCGAGGGCGCGTTCACCGCGACCGGCGACCGGTGTGCCGACGGTGACGTCCGCCGAGCCCGACATCCGCGCCAGCAGCACGGCCAGGGCGGCGTGGACGACCATGAACGTCGTGACGTTGGCCGTGCGCGCCAGCCGCTCGACCCCGGCGAAGGTCTCCGCGGGGATCACGGTGTTCGCGACGTCGCCGCGCATGGAACGGCGGGCCGGACGCGGCCGGTCGGCGGGCAGCTCGAGCACCGGCGGCATTCCCGCCAAACGCTGTGCCCAGTACCGCAATTGGCGGGCAGCGCGGGAATCCGGATCGTCCGGGTCGCCGAGCAGGCTGCGATGCCAGACGCTGTAGTCGGCGTACTGGACGCTCAGCGGCTCCCAGTCCGGGATCTTCTTCTGCGCCCGAGCCTCGTAGGCGATCGCGACATCGGCCGCGAGGGGCCGCAGCGACGAGCCGTCGCAGCAGATGTGGTGCAGCACCACGGCCAGGACATGCCGCGTGCGGTCGGCGGTCGCCAGCAGCGCCACCCGGATCGGGGCGCGTTCGCGCAGATCGGTCCCCACCGACGCCAGGTCGCGAATCCGGTCCTCGATGTCGTCCTGGTCGGTCGGCCGCGGCGTCAGGTCTAGCCCGGCGACGACCTCGTCGGCCGGCAGGATCACCTGTGCCGGTTCGCCGTTCACGGCGGGGTAGACGGTGCGCAACGACTCGTGCCGATCGATCACGTCGGTCAGCGCCGCACGCAGCGCCGCCACGTCGAGACGTCCGGTGAGCTGCACGATCAGCGGGATGTTGTAGGCGGCCGAGGCCGGGTCGGTCTGGTTGACCAGCCACATCCGGTTCTGCGCCGGGGCGAGCGGAATGGGATCGGGCCGGGCCGCCGCCCGCAGCACCGGCCTGCCGGAGCGGTGTCCGTCCTCGATGTGGGCGGCCAGTTCCGCGACGGTCTGCTTGACGAACAGGTCGCGCACGGACACGTCGCACCGGGTCGCCTCCGCGATGCGCACCGCCGCGCTGGTCGCGGTGATCGAGTTGCCGCCGAGTTCGAAGAAGCTGTCGAACACGCCCACCCGGTCGGTGCCGAGCACCTCGGCGAACACGTCCGCGATCGACTCCTCGACGATCGTCCGTGGCGCGACGTACGCCGCGGCCGAATCGAACACCGGCTCGGGCAGCGCCCGGTAGTCCACTTTGCCGTTGACGGTCAGCGGCACCGCGTCGATCACGACGACGCTCGACGGCACCATGTATTCCGGCAGCATCTCGCCGACGTGGGCACGCAGGGCATCCGGCTCGCAAGTGGCGCCGACGGCGGGCACGACGTATCCCACCAGCCGGGCGGCCTCCGTGCCGGGCAGATGCACGACGACGACGGCCGCGGCGACGCTGCCGTGGGCCAGCAGCGCGTTGCGGATCTCGTCGAGCTCGATGCGGAACCCGCGCAACTGCACCTGCTGGTCGGCGCGGCCGCGATACTCCAGCTCGCCCTGATGGTTCCAGCGCGCCACGTCACCGCTGCGGTAGAGGCGCTGCCCCGGAGCGCCGAAGGGATCGGCGACGAAACGCGCCGCGCTCAGCGCGGGCCGGTTGAGGTAGCCGCGCGCCAGCTGCGTTCCCGCGACGTAGATCTCGCCCCACGCTCCGAGCGGGCACGGACGCAGCCGCTCGTCCAGGACATAGGTGCGCAAGCCCGGCAGCGCCGGACCGACCGTGCTCGGCGCGCCCGGAACGGCGATGTCCGGCGTGAGGGCGGTGTAGGTGACGAAGACGGTGGTCTCGGTGATCCCGTAGCTGTTGGCCAGCACCGGCAGGCCGGGGTTGTGCTCGTACCAGTCGGCCAGCCCGGCGGGATCGAGGGCTTCGCCCGAGAGGACGACCAGCCGCAGCGACAACTCACCCTCCGGCTCACCGGCGTGCGCGTACCGCTGCCGTGCCGCGGCGAATTGGTAGAAAGCCGAGGGCGTCTGGCTGAAGACGGTGACCTTCTCCCGCGCCGCGAGGCGCACCACGTCATCCGGAGAACGGGCCGTGAGGCCGTCCACGACGACGATCCGGCCGCCGGTGACCAGCGGGCCGAAGATCTCCCAGACCGAGTAGTCGAAGGCGAAGGAGTGGAACAGCGTCCAGACGTCGCCGGACCGGATCCCGATCTCCGCGCACGAGTTCACCAGGTAGGTGGACACGGCGCGGTGGGTGATCGAGACGCCTTTCGGGCGGCCGGTCGAGCCGGAGGTGTAGATGACATAGGCGAGGTGGTCGGGGCGCAGCAAGCCGGTCCGCTCGGCCTCGGTGATCGGATCGGCGGATTCCCGCGCGGCGAGAACGTCGTCGAACAGCACCACGCGGCCGGGATCGCCAGGCACGTGCTCGCGCATCTCCCGCGTGGTCACCACCGCGATGGGGTTCGCGTCGCCCAGTACGTATTCCAGCCGCTCGGCCGGATGGGCGATGTCCAGCGGAAGGTACCCGGCGCCGGATTTCAGCACGCCGAGCACGGCGACGATCAGGTCGGCGTCGCGGGGCATCGCGATGGCCACCAGCGCTTCCGGCCCGGCGCCGAGCGCGATGAGCCTGCGGGCGAACCGGTTGGACCGTTCGTCGAGTTCGCGGTAGGTCAGGGTGGTGGACTCCGCGGTCACGGCCACCGCGGACGGCGTCGCCGCCGCTTGCCGGGTCAGCAGATCCACCAGTGTGGCCGAGGGGGATTCGCCGTCGCGGCCCGCGAGTTCGGTCACGATGCGCTGTTGTTCGGCGGGGCCGACGAGCTGGATGTCACCGATGCGGGTGTCGAGGGGGACGTCCATCATCCGCTGCAGGAAATCGAGGAATCGGTCGGCGTGCGACTCGAGTTCGTCCTGCCCGTAGAGATTCGGATTGCCGTGCAGCTCGATCAGCAGCGGCGCGTCCGCACCGGAGCGATACAGGTTCAGCTGCAGATCCTCGAGCGCGCCCGAGGTCAGCGCGCGGTAGCGCCCGACGGCCGAGCCGAGGCGGATCTCCGAGTCGAAGAACAGGATGTTCACGATCGGGCCGAACGAGTTCGCCGCCGAGTCGATCGCGGCGGAGTCGCGGCGCAGATCCTCGAACCGGTACAGCTGGTGGCGCATGGCCGAGACGATCTCGGACACCGAGGCCCGCACCAGCTCTCCGACGGTGGTCGAGTGGTGCACGGCGAAGCGGATCGGCACCATGTTCGCCAGCATCGCGGCGGCGTTGCGCAGGCGCTTGGTCACCCGCGCGGTCACCGGAAGCGACAGCGCGACGTCTTCCGTGCCGGTCATCCGGGCGAGGAACGCGGCGAACGCCGCGATCACCACCTGCGCGGCGGAGGCGTTCACTTCGTCGGCGAAGCGGTCGAGCCGGTCGGTGAGATGAGCGGGCAGCTGCAAACCGGCGACGCGATCGATCTTGCTGGAGCGGGCCGTGCGGCCGGACAGGCTGACCGGCTTCGGCAGATCGGAAACCTTGTCCAGCCAATACGCTCTGTCCGCCTCGTATCGCGAGCTGGCGCGATAGGCGTGCTCCGCGGCGACGATGTCGTGCAGGCTCGCCGCGTCCAGTCGCGTCGGCGGCCTGCCCTCCAGCAGGGCGTTGTAGTGCTCGGCCATCCGGGTCAAGCTGTTGAAGGCGCCGTACCCGTCGATCACCAGATGATGCGCGCGGCCGTACCAGAAGTAGTGGTCCTCGCCGACCCGGATGAGCCTGGTCTCGGTGAGCCGGTCGCGGCTGAGATCGACCGCCTTGGTGTTGTAGTCGCGGCGCATCCACTCCATCGCCGCCGCGACCGGATCCTCCGCGTCGCTGAAATCCAGCACCGGCTCGTCGTAGATGATGGTCCGGTCGACGAATTGGTAGGGCCTGCCGTCGGATTCGATCACGCGCACCACGAGCGACTCGGTTTCGTGACCGCCGTCGTTCACCGCCCGGGTGAACGCGTCGTAATCCACCGGCCCCTCGATCTCGACGCAGTGTGCGATGTTGACAGCCGGCGCACCGGGCATGTGGTCCGCGAGCCACATGCCGTATTGCGCACTCGAGAGCGGAATCAGACCCGGCTCGCCGTCGGCGCTTCCGTCTGACTTCAGATGCATCGCATGAACCCCTTATTCCTACCCGGACGCGCGAAGGTATGGCGGAAGCCCGCCGGGCTCTCCGCGTCCGAAATCCGGCTTTCTCTGCACTTCGTCTACTCAGAAGCGGCGCTACCCCTGCCGTACGCCGCGCCGTTCAGGTTTCGCGTGTAGCACGATCGGCCGGTTCCCGGTATCCGAATCGGACACCCCGACCTCTGCGGCGGCTCCCACACCTCCCGTTTGTCGGCATTTCCAGTCGTCTCAAAATCTGAAAACAGAACTTTTGAATCTGCGGTGGAGCATCGACACTCTGGTGGGACAAGCTATCTGACAGCAGCCTGGCTCAGTCTAGTCGTATCAAACCTGTGGACCCCGCACGGAAGCCGGGTGTTTCCGAATCCCGATTCGAGCAATGCAGACCCATGGCACACCTCGCACGGCACCACGGACCTTACGCCCCATCCCCCGAGAAGAGCCTGGTTCCGAGGGACGAAGCCAACGAAGGACACCTGCGATCGGGCATCGTACATGCCGGGTCAGGGCCGCAAACAAGCCGGGACGGCCAAGACCGCCGAGGTGGCCGAGAGTGGACAGCAAATCCTCACCGCCCACGCCTCCACTCGGTTGCCCAATTACCGATCCGTACATCAGCAATAAACCGGCAATCTGCCATTGATGCCAAACGATGCCACTATTACCAATCATCACCGAGCGCCGCCACTTTTATCCGATCCCGGATTCCATCACGCCGGAAATCAGTCACACCGGATTACTCTCCTGCAATACATATTTCCGTTCGGCAGTGCACTCATATCGGCCCCGCCGATCGCCTTTCGCGGTATCGCCCGCCTCGAAGAGGGCTTCCGGAGCAGGGCGGGTCGCAGCGGCAGTTCCGCGTCCGCGACGATTTCCACGCGCCTGCGAGCGGCCGCCGATCAGCGTCCGCGAGCAGATCTCGCCCCGGTCAGGCCGTGGATGCGACGCGGCGGGCGGTTGATCGAGCATTGCTCCGGCGACCATGCCGGAGCAATGCAGGACTTTCGCGCCGGGCTCGCACCGGCACGGCGTCCAAGGCATTTCGACCGCAACCGAACCGGTCGGCGGCGAAGCCGCGTACCGGTCCGCCGGATACGTCTTCGCAAAGAATTCTCGGTAGGAGAGTGCGGCAAATTGGCGCGCGGTCTCCCACCGCAGGCGGGGCACGACGCCGACGGACAAATCACCGGCACCACGCGATCTCTTGAAACGCAGCTGTCACCCGCCCGGAGCGACCGAGCCCATCACGTGGATCTGTGACCGCCGCCCACCACCAGGCGTCTCGGCGGTCATGACGATCTTCCTCCGGCGAGGGCTACCCTTCCTCGCCGAGCAGCCGGACTCCCGTCACGATCGTGGGTTCGATCGCGACGACGGTGTCCATGACCCCGTCGGCCCACGGGCGAAGCAGGCGCGTATAGCGGGCGATTCGTTCCGGATCGGTGACCGTGCGGGCGAGACCGGTCACGACGACCGACCAGCCCGCATGGGTCACCGCGTCGATGTCGTCGGCCTCGTAGGCCACGACGACCGAGGGATCGGCACGGACGGTGTCGGTGAGCCGCGAGGTGACCCGGGTTCGCACGATGACCACACCGCCGTCGACGAAATGGTTGACCGGGCGGATCGCGGGCAGCGCGTCGCGGGTGTACACCACGCGGCCGTAGGCGACGCCCGCCAGCAACCGCAACGCCTCCTCACGGTCGATCTCGACCACCGTACGGGCCTGCGCGCCGTTGTCGGCGAGGCCGTTGGAGGCGATCATGAACTCGCCCCGGGGCGCGTCGCGTGTGCGATTCCGGTCTTCACTCGCCACCACGGCCTCCCGTACCATCACCGAGTCCCCCTGCCGGACAGGGCAGAAAGTCCCCGATCCGTCCTCTTCGCACGGCCGATCCCGGAGGCAGGCAGACCACGCCGGAAAGGCGCGTCACGGCAAGGTCACCTCCGGCCTGGACGGTCGCCGGATCCCGGCACGCTCCCGCAGCCGCCGGATCTCTCGCTCGATGCCTTCGGCGAGCACGGCGACGTCGGGCGCGGTGTCGTAATCCCCGGTGATGCCGAAGGTCAGGTGGCCCGCATAGCTGAGGACCGCGATCGCGGTGCGCAACCGCATCGCGATCGGCATGGCGGGCAGCAGCTGCGAGACCACCTGCCCGCGCACGGTCAGTTCTTCCCGCGGACCGGGCACATTCGTCACCAACGCGCCGACGGTTCGTTGCGGAAACCGCGCCAGCAGACGGAAAGTCCACGCCAGGGGCGCGAACGGCAGCAGGCCCGCCAACGCGAGCACCGAGTCCTCCGCTTGCGCTTGGCCGCCCGACTTGTGCCGGTTCATCCGCTCCCGGATCGTCTTCAGCCGCTCCACCGGGTCGGCGATTTCGATCGGCAGGAACGGCAGTACCGCCGAAACCCGGTTGTCCAGGGTGTATTTCGCCTGTTCGGACCGCATCGAGACCGGGACGAGGATACGCAGTTTGTCCGGCGACAGCCGTTCGCCGCGGCCGACCAGCAGTTCACGATAAGCGGCGGCGACCGCCGCCAGGACGACATCGTTGACCGTGACATCGAACGCCGCACCGATCTCATGGACATCCGCCAAGGCGGCGCGGGCCACGACATACCGGCGCTGCCGTCCGATGGGGCCGTTGAGCGAGGACTCCACGGCAGGCGACACGAGGGCGGACAGCAGCGGAGCCAGGCCCCGCGTCATGGCTGCCACCGACCGCGGCAACACGACGGGCAGCCGCGACACCTCACGAACCAGATCCGGCCAGCGCACCTCGGTACGCCCCTGCGGCTCGGCGGTGTCCCGCGGCTCCCCGGTCACGGCATCGCAGAAACTCTGGAACACCGAGATCCCGGAAACGCCGTCCACCAGGCTGTGATGCGCTTTGACCAGCAGTGCCCAGCGGTCTCCCGCGAGGTGTTCGACGACGACGCACTGCCACAGCGGATGATCGCGATCGAGTCGCTCCTCCAGCTCCGTGGCCACCAGTTCGCACAACGCGGTCTCGTCACCCGGCGTGGGCAGCGCGGTCCACCGGATGTGGTGCGCCAGATCGAAATCCGGGTCGTCCTCCCACACCGGCACGGTCAGGTCGAGCGGCGCGCGGCGCACCTTCTGGCGCAGGCGCGCGTTCCGCTCCACCCCCCTCGCGACAACGCCGCTCAGCTCGGAGCGGCTCGGCGGGGCTCCGGCGACGATCGCCACCGCGCCGATGCCGAGACTGATGTGCCGGTCGGCGTCCTCTAGTTCCATGAAGCCCGAATCGAGGGGGCGTAATTCTGTCATGCGGATGCTCGTTCAAGTCGCTTGGTCCTTCCAGCATCGCGCGGGGCGCGGGCGCAGATGATGGCCGAAGGTCACCGAATGCAGAGCACTCCGGCCACGGCGCGGGCCGCCGCGGGGACCTCGGTCGCCGGGGGGGGACCGCAAGCGCTCGACTCGGCGGCGCAGGCAGGAGAAGAATCGGCGTATGCGAACCGTACTCATTCTCGGTGCGGGGTTCGGAGGGCTGGAGCTGGCCACCCGTCTGTCGGATTCGCCGGCCGACGAGTTCCGTGTCGTCGTCATCGACCGGAGCGACTCGTTCACCTTCGGCTTCGCAAAACTGGACATCCTGTTCCGTGACCTGTCGCCGGAGACCGCGCGGGTGCCGTACTCCCGCTTCACCCATCCGCGCGTGGAATTCCGGCAGGAGGAGGTCACCGCGATCGACCCGGTGGCCCGCCGGGTACGCACCGATCAGGCGGTCTACGACCCCGACATCCTCGTCGTCGCGCTGGGCGCCGACTACGACCCCGGGGCGACCCCCGGCTTCGCCGAAGACGGCTACGAGTACTACTCGATCGAGGGCGCCCGCCGGTTGCGCGAACGCATCGCGCGCTTCGACGGCGGGGCCGTGGTCCTGGCGGTGCTCGGTGTTCCGTTCAAGTGCCCGCCCGCGCCGTACGAAGGCGCGATGCTCCTGCACGAGACGCTCGCCCGGCGCGGGGTCAGGAGCCGCACCGACATGCGATTCCTCACCCCGATGGACGCACCGATCCCGGTGTCGGCCGACACGTCCGCCGCGATCGTCGAAGCGCTGGCCGGGCGTGGCATCGCCTACGCGCCGGGGCGCGCGGTGCACGCGCTCGATCCGGCCCGGCGCATGGCGCTCACCGAGACCGGCGATGTGCCCTACGACCTGTTCATCGGAATCCCCAAGCACCGGGTGCCCGCGGTCGTCGCGGCGTCGGGGCTCACCGAGGGCGGGACGGACGGCTGGATCGCCGTCGACCCGCACACCCTCGAGACGCCGTATCCGGGCGTCTACGCGCTCGGTGACTGCGCCGACGCACCGGTCCCCCGGGCGGGTGTGTTCGCCGAGGACGCCGCGGGCACGCTCGCCGCGGCCATCGGGGCGCGGTTGCACGGCCTCGCTCCGCCGGAACGCTACCGTGGGCGTGGCACCTGCCACATCGAGTTCGGCGGCGGGCTGGTCGGCAAAGTGGAGGCCGATTTCCTCTCCGGCCCCGCGCCGGTCGCGCCGTTCACCGCGCCGTCGGCGGAACTCGCGCGGGAGAAGGCCGCCGCGGCCGAGGCCAGGCTGCGCCGCTGGTTCACCGGCTGACCGGCTCGTCCCCGTCCGGTTCTGCCGCCCGCCAGGCGCGGGTCAGCACCCTGGCGATCTCGGCCAGACCGGATGCCACGGTCATCCGCCAATGCGTCGTCGGCACCAGGTGGTTGTGCACGCGTCCGTCGACCACCTCGCTCCAGATCGACGCACCGAGACAGCCGGTCGGATCGTCGAGCGCGGCGGTGAAATAGATGACGTCGCCCCGGTAGACCGGCGGGTCGTAGGCGCCGCGCAGCGCGACCGAGTGCACGGCCGCGTCGAGGATCCGGGTGACGCGGTCGGAGCCGAACGATGCGAAGGGTTCCGGAAGTCCGGCCATTCTCTCCGGCAGCGCGGCCCAGTCCACATCCGCGACGTTGCCGAGATCGCCGGCCTGCTCGCCCAGCAGACCGCCGATCAATTCGGCCACCGGGACCTGGCCCGCGTCACCCGGCGGCGTGCCGGGCGGATCCGCCATGTAGCTGTCCATCACCGCGAGCAGCGCGACTCGCTCGCCTTCGCGTTGCAGCTGGACCGCCATCTCGTGCGCGATGACGCCGCCGAAGGACCAACCGAGCAGATGGTAAGGACCGGTCGGCTGTTTCGCGCGGATCAGCTCGACGTAGCGGCGGGCCCATTCCTCGATCGAACCCGGCATGACCGCGTCGCTCGCCAGCACGGGAGTCTGCAGGCCATAGAGCGGTCGTTGCGGGTCGAGGTAGGCGGCGAGCCCGGCATACGACCAGGAGATTCCCGACACCGGATGCACGCAGAACAGCGGCGCGGCCGAACCGCCCGGCCGCAGCGGCAGCAGCAGGTCGAAGGCCGCCTCGGTCTGGACTTCGCCGCTCGCCCGGCGAGCCAGGTCGGCGACCAGTTCCGCGGGGGTGGGCGCGGTGAACACCCGCATCACCGGAATCCGCGTGCCGAGCGCGGAGGACAGCCGAAGGGTCAGCTTCGCGGCGAGCAGGGAGTTGCCGCCCTGTTCGAAGAAGTTGTCGTCCATGCCGAAGCGCTCGGCGCCGAGCACCGCGGCGAAGGCGGCGGCGACGGTCGCTTCCACGGGAGTGACGGCCGCGCGGAACTCGCGGGCGCGGAAGACCGGCGCGGGCAGCGCTCGCTTGTCGAGCTTGCCGTTGGGGGTCAACGGGAGAGCATCGATCACGACGATCGCGGCGGGCACCATGTAGCCGGTCAGATACGCGGCCACCTGGTCGCGTACCTCGGCCGGATCCGGCCGCGCACCCGGCTCGGGCAGGACGTAGCCCACGAGCTGATCGCCGAGCGTGGGATCGGTCCGGACCAGCGCGACGGCCTGACGCACACCGGAGCACCGCACCAGCGCCGCTTCGATTTCCCCCAGTTCGATCCGGAATCCCCGCAACTGCACCTGCTGGTCGCCGCGGCCGGCGTAGGCCAGCCCGGCCTCGCCGCCGAAGCGGCCCCAGCGCGCGAGGTCACCCGAGCGGTACATCCGTGAGCCGGGCGGTCCGAACGGATTCGCGACGAAGCGCGTCGCGGTGAGTCCTGGCCGTCCCGCGTAGCCGCGGGCGAGCTGATCACCGGCGACATAGATCTCGCCGGGAGTGCCGGTCGGGGCCGGTCGCAAGCGGATGTCCAGCACATGGGTGTCCAGCCCTGGCAGCGCGCGGCCGATCAGGCTGGCCGGGCTGTCCGTCAGTTCCGCGCCGACGTCGAGGAACGAGACGTGCACGGTGGTCTCCGTGATGCCGTACATGTTGACCAGTCGCGGCGAGTCCCCCGGATGGCCCTCGCGCCAGCGTCGCAGCTGCCGCAGATCCAGCGCCTCACCGCCGAAGATCACATACCGCAGCGCGAATTCACCGGATCCGGCCGGGGCGTCGCGGTCGGCGTCGATCAGTTGGCAGAACGCCGACGGCGTCTGGTTCAGCACCGTCACCCGCTCGCGAATCAGCAACTCGCGCAACAGTTCCGGTGAGCGCGATGTCGCGTAGTCGACCACGACGACGGTGCCGCCGGTCACCAGCGCGCCCCACAGTTCCCACACCGAGAAGTCGAACGCGAAGGAATGGAACAACGTCCAGACGTCGCGCTCGCCGAATTCGAACAGCGGTTGCGCCTCGGCGAACAACCGCACCGCATTGCGATGCGTCACGCCCACGCCCTTCGGCACGCCCGTCGATCCCGAGGTGTAGATGACGTAGGCGAGGTTGTCCGGCAGCAACGGCGCAACCCGGTCGGCGTCGGTGATCGGATCGTCGGAGAACTCCGCCGCCTCCTCCAGGAGAACGGTGGGCAGTGCGGTGTCCGGAAGGGCCGACCGCTCGGCGGCGGTGGTCAGCACGCACACCGGCGCCGCGTCGGCGAGCACGAAGGCCTGCCGCTGCGCCGGATAGCTGAGGTCGACGGGCAGGTACGCGGCACCGGCGGCCAGCACACCGAGCAACGCGACCGGGAGCTGTTCGGTGCGCCCGACAGCCACGGCGACAACGGTTTCCGGCCCGGCTCCGGCCGCGATCAGCGCGCGGGCGACGCGATTCGCCTGCCGGTGCAACGCGCCGAAGCTCAGCGTGGCAGCGCCGCACCGCACGGCCTGCGCCTCCGGTGCGCGCCGAGCCCGCTCGGCGATCAGCTCGGGCAGGGTCGGCGCGGGGGCGATCCCGGCCGGCGGCTCGTGCGACCGCGAGACCGCCGGGCGGCGTTCGCTTTCGTCCAGGATGTCGATGTCCCACACCCGCACCGAGGGATCTTCGGCGACCGCGGACACGATGCGCTCGAACCGGCGAGCGAAGGCGCGCACGGTCGCTTCGTCGAACAGGTCGGTGGCGTAGGTGAAGGTCACCGCCGATTCCGTCCGGCCGTCGCCGCGCACGCGTGGCTCGACGACCACGTGCAGGTCGAATTTGGCCGTGATCGCGCCGTTGTCCACGGCGGTGACCGTCAGCTCCGGCAACTCCAGGTCGGGCTGCTCGATGTTCTGGAACGACAGCATCACCGGGAACAGCGACGCGCGCGCGCCCGTTCGCGCGGGGTCGGCCTCCTCGACCACGCGCTCGAAGGGCACATCCGCGTTGGCGAAGGCCGACAGAGCCGCCGCACGGGACCGTTCGACGAGATCGTGGAACGTCAGGGCGGGCTCGACGTCGACGCGCAGCGCCAACGTGTTGACGAACATCCCGACCAGCTCGTCGAGCGCACGTTCACCGCGCCCCGCCACCGGGGTGCCGATGACGACGTCCGTGCCCCCGCACAGACGCCCGATCAGCGTGGCGAGCGCCGCGTGCAACACCATGAACGGCGTCGCGTTGTGCTCACGCGCGATCTCGGCCAGCCGCTCGTCGACCCGCGCCGGGATCGTGCAGCCGGTCGACGCGCCGCGGGCCGAGGCCGTCGACGGCCGCGGGCGGTCGGTGGGCAGTTCCAGCGGTCCGGCGAGCCCGGCCAGTTGCCCACGCCAATACGACAATTGGTGCGCCGCGACGGAATTCTCGTCGTCATCGGATCCGATCGTGGCATGCTGCCAGATCGCGTAATCGGCGTACTGCACCGGCAGCGGCGACCAGCCGGGCGTGCCGCCGCCGCGCCGGGCCGCGTAGGCGGTCACCAGGTCGCGGGCCAGCGGCGCGAGCGACGACCCGTCCGCGGCGATGTGGTGGGTCACGATGACGAGCAGGTGATCTTCGCCCGAGGTGAACAGCCGCAGCCGGACGGGCGCGGCCGCGGTCACGTCGAAGCCCGCGGACATCAGCGCCGCCACCACGGTCGCGACGTCGGTGATTCCGTGCTCGATCGCGATGCCGTCGGGAAGGGCCGCGCCGGTCGGCAGGACCTCTTGATACGGCTGCCCGTCGGCGTCGACCGGGTAGCGGGTGCGCAGCACCTCGTGCCGTTCGATCACGTCGGCGATCGCGTGGCGCAGCGCGGGCAGGTCGAGGGCGCCGGTCAGCCGGACGGCGAAGGGCATGTTGTAGGCGGGCGAGTCCGGCTCGAGCCGGTTGAGCAACCACATCCGCTGCTGCGCGAGCGACAGCGGTATCCGATCCGGCCGTGGCGAGCGCGTCAAAGGCGCGCGAGCGTTTCCTGCCCCACCGGCGGCCACCTTCGCGGCGAGTGCGCTCACCACGGGCGCCTCGAACAGTTCCCGCACGGTGACCCGCGATCCGAGCACCTCGTTCACCCGCGCGACGGCCCTGGTCGCGATCAACGAATTGCCGCCCAGCGCGAAGAAGTCGTCGTCGATGCCCACGCGTTCGACACCGAGCAGCTCGGCGAACACCTGCGCGACGGCTTGTTCGACGGGCGTGCGCGCCGCCAGGAACGCCTTGGTCTCGACCGCGGGCTCGGGCAGCGCCGAGCGATCGAGTTTCCCGCTCGCGTTCAGCGGCAGCGCGGTCAGCTCCACCAGTGCGGACGGGATCATGTAGGCGGGCAGGACCGCCGTCATCCCGGCCACGAGTTCGCCGCGATCGACGACCTGCCCCGGTCGCGCGACCACATAGGCCGCCAGCCGCTCGCCCGACGGCGAGGGCACCACCGCCGCGACCGCTTGACTCACCGACGGCTGCGCGAGCAACGCGGTCTCGATCTCACCGAGTTCGATGCGCTGGCCGCGGAATTTGACCTGGAAGTCGGTGCGCCCGAGGTATTCCAGGCGCTGGGGCTCGTCGGCGCGCGGCGCGCGCCAGAGCGCCAGATCGCCGGTGCGGTACATCCGCCTCCCGCGCTCGAACGGGTTGGCGACGAAACGGCCGGCGGTCAGCGCCGCCTGCCGCACGTAACCGCGGGCGAGCTGATCCCCGGCCAGGTACAGCTCGCCCGGTACCCCGGCCGGAACCGGCCGCAGGCGCGAATCCAGCACGTATACCTGCGTGTTCCACTGCGGCCGGCCGATCGGCACCGTCGCGCCGTCGCCTGTTCCGGCGGGCCAGTACGTCACCGAGACCGCCGCCTCCGTGGGGCCGTACAGGTTGTGCACCCGCGCGCCGGTGACCGCGCGGACCGCCCGGACGGTCTCCGGCGCGAGCGCTTCCCCGATGACGAACAGATCTCGCAGTGTCGCGAGGCGTTCCGGCGTCGCGTGCGCGGCGAACTCGGTGAGCATCGAGGGCACGAAATCGGTGACCGTGACGCCGTGCGCGGCGACGGTGGCGGCGAGGTAGTCCGCGTCACGGTGCCCGTCGTGGTCGGCGAGCACGAGTTTCGCGCCCGCGCGCAGCGGCATCAGGTAGCCCCACAAGGCGACGTCGAAGGTGGCCGCGGTCTTCTGCAGGTACACCTCGCGCGGACCCAGGGGGTACCGGTGGAGCATCCACTCGATCTGGTTGTCGATCGCGGCGTGCGAGACCACCACGCCTTTCGGACGTCCGGTCGAACCGGATGTGAAGATCACATAGGCGGGGTGCTGCGGCCGCACCGCCCCCGAAAGTTCGCCAGGATCAAGGGCGGCGCCCGAGCGCTGATCCGCGCCGAGGCCGTCCAGAAGCAGGACGGCGACATGATCGGGCAGCGGAATCGCGTCGGCGGACCTGGTGAGCACGCAGACCGGTCGGGCGAGGTCGAGCACGTGCGCGATCCGCTCGGCGGGGTGATCCGGGTCGAGCGGCAGGTACGCGCCGCCTGCGGTGAGAATCGCGTACATGCCGGTCACGAGGTCCAGCGATCGCCGGACCGACAGCGCAACAACGGTTTCGGGGCCGACGCCGTGGTCGACGAGCACCCGGGCGAGCCGGTTGACCCGCTGGTCGAACTCGCGGTAGGTCAGCCGCGTGTCCGCGTGGACGACCGCGATCTCGTCCGGATACCGGGCCACCGCACGCCGGTACCCGTCGAGCACCAGGCCCGCGGCGACCGGGTGCCCGGTGTCGTTCCACCCAGTCAGGATCGTGGTGCGCTCCACGGGGTCGAGCAGTTCGATCTCCCCGATCGCCCGATCCGCCGAATCCGCGACGGCCGCGAGGATCGCGCACAGCCGCCGGGCGAATGCCGCCACCGTGGCCTCGTCGAACAGGTCGGCGGAATAGGTGAACGCCGCCGAGATGCCCAGCGGCGTCCGCTCGTCCTCGTGCGGAACCATGGTCAACTCGAGGTCGAATTTCGCCAGCGGCAGCGCGAAATCCACCGGGGATACTCGCAGGCCGGGCAGTTCCAGCGCCGTCGGGGTGAAGTTCTGGAAGGTCAGCATGGTCTGGAACAGCGGGTGGTGCGCGCTCGACCGCACCGGGTCCAGCACCTCCACCAGGCGTTCGAACGGCACGTCGGCATGGCCGAACGCCTCGATGTCGCGGCCGCGTACCTGCTCGAGCAACTCGGCGAAGGTGTGGCCGGGGTCGATTTCGGTGCGCAGCGCGAGCGTGTTGACGAACATGCCGATCAGGCCGTCCACCGCGGTCTCGCCGCGACCGGCCACCGGCGCGCCGACGGTGATGTCACGGGTGTTCGACAGCCGGGCCAGCAGCACCGCGTAGGCGGCGTGCGCGACCATGAACAGTGTCGCGTCGTGGCGGTGCGCCAGCCGCTGCAGCGCGGCGTGCACCGTCGCGTCGATCTTGAATTCGTGAGTGGCGCCGCGTCCGGAGAACACCGAGGGGCGCGGCCGGTCGGCGGGTAGGTCCAGTCGTTCCGGCAGGTCGGCCAGCCGCTCTCGCCAGAAGCCGATCTGACGGGCCAGTGTCGAGTCCGGATCGCTTTCCGCACCGAGCGTTTCGCGCTGCCACAGCGCGTAGTCCGCGTACTGCACGGGCAGCGGCTGCCAATCCGGAGCGCGGCCCGCGGTCCGGGCCGAGTAGGCGCTCATCAGGTCGGCGGTCAACGGGCCCATCGAGGAACCGTCGGCGGCGATGTGATGGACCACGCCGACCAGCACGTGCTCGGTCTCGCTCGAGCGCAGCAGACGCAGCCGGATCGGCGGCGCGGCCGTGACGTCGAAGCCGTCGACCACCGCGGCCACCGTGCGTTCGAGGATCTCGGCCTCGCCGACGTCGAGCACCGTCAGCTCGGGCACCGCGCCCGGCTCCGAGATGGCGTGCACGCGCTGGGTGCCCGCCCCGTCGTACTCCGGATAGCTGGTGCGCAGCACCTCGTGCCGCTCGACCAGATCCCGGATCGCCGCCCGCAGCGCGTCCACGTCCAGCTGTCCGCTCAACCGCACCGCCAGGGGGATGTTGTTGCTCGCTCCGGCCGGGTCGAAGCGATTCAGGAACCACATCCGTCGCTGGGCATACGACAGCGGCACCCGCTCCGGGCGCGTCATCGGTCGCGGCGCCGGATGGGCGACTCGGCCCAGTTCGTTCAGTCGTTCGGCCAGTCTCGCCACCACCGAGGCCTCGAACAGCAGCGTGACCGGGACACGAACGCCGAGCGCGGCGCCGAGCCGCGCCGCCGCCCGCGTCGCGATCAGCGAATTGCCACCCAGTTCGAAGAAGTCGTCGTTCGCGCCGACCCGGGCGGGGCCGCACTCGCCCGGCGGGAGGAGCAGCGCGGCGAAGACGTCGGCGACCATCCGCTCGGTCGGCGTGGCGGGCGCACGGAACTGCCGGGTGGCGAGCACCGGCTCCGGCAGCGCGGCGCGATCCAGTTTGCCGACCGGCGTGAGCGGCAGTTCGTCGAGCACTGTGATCGCGGCCGGAATCATGTATGCCGGAAGGGTTTTCGCCAGGAGATCGGCCAGTTCGGCGGTGTCGAGCCGCACCCGCTCGCCGCCGTCGGGAGCCCCTTTCGCTCGCGGTAATACGTAGGAGACCAGCGCGGTGGCGCCGGACGGGAGTGTGGTGCCGATGGTCGCGGCATAGTCGATGTCGGGGTGGGCGGTCAGCGCGTTGTCGATCTCGCCGAGCTCGATCCTCAGTCCGCGGATCTTGACCTGGAAGTCCACCCGTCCGTGGTGTTCGAGGAGTCCCGCCGAATTCCGCCGCACCAGATCGCCGGTGCGATACATGCGGGAGCCGGGCGTCGCGGCGAACGGATTCGCGACGAACCTGTCGGCGGTCGTTCCGGGGCGTCCGAGGTAGCCCTGCGCCAGCGCCGGTCCGGACAGATACAGCTCCCCGATCACGCCGGTGGGCACCATTCGTAGCCGCCCGTCCAGCACATGCACACCCAGGCCCGGTACCGGAGTGCCGATATGGGTCGCGTCGCCCGGACCGAGCGCTTCGGTGCCGGTGGCGAAGATGGTGGTCTCGGTCGGGCCGTAGACGATGTAGAAGGACCGGCCGCCGGTCGCCCACCGGGCGGCCAGCTCGGGGCCGACGCGCTCGCCGCCGCACAGGATGGCCCTGAGGTCGTCCAACCCCGCCGGATCGATCGATTCCAGTGCCGCGGGGGTGATGCACAGATGCGTGACCCGCTCGCGCCGCAGCAGATCCGCCAGTTCGACACCGCCGAACACCGTGGGTGGCGCCACGACCAGCGTCGCGCCCGCCGAGAAGGCCAGCAACATCTCGATCACCGAGAAGTCGAAGCTCGGGCTGCACAGATGCGAGACTCGCGATGCCCGGGTCACCGCACGGACGGCGAGCTCGTGTTCGACCAGCCCGGCCAGCCCGGCGTGGGTCACCGCCACGCCTTTCGGCTTGCCCGTCGAGCCGGAGGTGTAGATCAGATAGGCGAGGTGCTGCTCGGTGAGGGGACGAATCCGATCCAGGTAGCAGATCGAGTGGCCGGGTTCGGCGGCGACTTCTGCCAGGTGGGTTTCGGAATCGAGTTCGATCCACGTCATGCCGGGCGCGGTGAGCGCCGCGCGATGCGCCGAGGTGGTGAGGCCGACGCCTGCGCCGCAGTCGGCGATCATGTGCCCGACCCGGTCCGCCGGATAGGAGGGATCGACGGGCACGTAGGCGGCGCCGGTCTTGGCGACCGCCCACACCGCGAGCACCGACTCGATCGAGCGGGTGACGGCCACCGCGACGAAGTCACCCGGTCCCACCCCGAGCCCGATCAGGTAGCGGGCCCATCGCGAGGACATCTCGTCCAGTTCCCGGTAGCTGAGCTCACGCTGATCGGCAGGATCGCCCGTCGGATTGTACCGGACAGCCGCCGCGTCGAAGGCCGTGTCGACTGCCGCGGTGAGCAGTTGCGGGAAAAGGAGATTGCGTGCTCGGGAGTGCTGAGCGCGACGTGCGGAACGGCGTGTCGGGGTCATGCGGCGGCGAGTTCACTCTCTGGTCGATCATCATCCGCTCTGGCTATGGAGCCAGAAGCGGCGCTTCAAATGCGTGAACCATGACCCGAGCGTGCAGAACGGACCTTAGCGAAGACCGATCGGATCGGCGCGCCCAGGTTGTGAAAGGTCTCAGGGTTACCCCGCGCGAGATTGGGCTATGACATGGTGTGATGTGAAAAACACTTGTTGGGCAGCGCGAACAGGCAGTGTCTTTTGTGGCGAAGATCACTTTTCATCGTCATCTGCTATGACTCGGTCGGCTCGATACTCCAGGGCTGCCGCACGCCCAGAACGGCGCGATCGCGCGAAACCGATCCTTCGACCGCGAGCGAGGAGCAACCGTGCAGACACCATCCGTCCATGTCGCCTCCCTACGGAAGGGCGAGCAGATCCACCGCAGCGAACTCGGCTCGCTCACCCGGCTCACCGCCGACAACTTCCCGATCCTCAGCGGGCTGTCGATCAAACGCCTCACGCTCGCGCCGGGCGCGATCCGCGAACCGCACTGGCACGCCAACGCCACCGAACTGACCTATTGCACCGCGGGGCGGGCACTGGTCTCGGTGCTGGACGACGCGAGCAGATTCTCGTCGTTCCTGGTAAGTGCGGGCGAGATGTTCCACATCGACTCCGGCGCGCTGCATCACGTGGAGAACGTCGGCGAGACCGAGGCCGAGTTCATCCTCGCCTTCCGGCACGAACGACCGGAGGACTTCGGATTCAGCGCGAGCCTCGGCGCCATGACCGATTCGGTGCTCGGCAACACCTACGACCTGCCCGCCGCGGACTTCGCCAGGATCCGGCGCGACACCACCGCCAAGCTCGTCGTGCGACGCGAGGGCGAGCCCGACATCCCGCACGCCGCCCACTACGGCGACCCGCACCACTTCGCGATCGAGGCGATGCCCGCGCCGGTGGACTCGCCGGTCGGGTCGGCTCGCACCGCCCGCGCCCAGTTCTGGCCCGCACTGCACGACATCTCGATGTACTCGCTGCGGGTGCGCGAAGACGGCATGCGCGAACCGCATTGGCACCCCGTGACCGCCGAAATGGGTTACGTCCATCGCGGCTCGGCGCGAATGACGATCATGGACCCGGACGGCGCCTTGGACACCTACACCGTGCGCGAGGGCGAGGTGTACTTCGTCCCGCGCGCCTACCCGCACCACATCGAAGTCGTCGACTCCCCCGAGATCCACTTGCTGATCTTCTTCGACCAGCCCACGCCCGCCGACATCGGATACCGCGCCTCGATGAGCGCGTACTCCCGGAAAGTACTCGCGGCGACATTCGGCGTCGCCCTCGACGAACTTCCCGACCTGCCCTTCACACCGACCGATCCGTTGATCGTCACGCGCAACAACGCACTCGCCCCGTAATCACGCCTGAGCACCCGCCGCCCACAACCTTGCGCTCGACCATTCCCCGTCGATTGATCGTCAGGTAATTTACCATCCAGTCAATTCAGCGAGGAGCGATGCGGTGGCGACGAGATCGTGGTGGGGATGGGGCAACCGGGAAGACGCGGTGACCGGCGCCGAGCGGGAAACCCTCACCCGGCGCGTGGCGGCGCTGCTGCCGGAGGCCGAGTTGACGGTGCACGAGGCGCCGGATCTGATGTCGTTGCGCGTCCCCGCACCTCGCGTCCGGGTCCCGGACGCGCTTGCTCCCTTGGCTTCCGACGAGCTCGGCGATCGGGTCGCGCACGGCCACGGGCAGGCATTCCGCGATGTGGTGCGCAATCTGCTCGGCCGTCTCGCCCACGTGCCCGACCAGGTGTTGCGGCCACGAACCGAGCAAGACGTGCTCGACATCCTGGACTGGTGCGCGAGCGCCGACGTCGCCGTGGTGCCGTTCGGCGGCGGGACATCGGTGGTGGGTGGTGTCGAATTCCGCGAGGCCGACGCCTACGCCGGATCGGTGTCGCTGGACACCGGCCGACTGAATTGGAACTGGACCGCACCAGCCGGGCGGCGCGGATCCAAGCGGGCATCCTCGGCCCGGCGCTGGAGGCGGCATTGCGACCGGACGGGTTGACGCTGCGGCACTTCCCGCAGTCGTTCGAGTTCTCCACGCTCGGCGGCTGGCTGGCCACCAGGGCGGGCGGCCACTACGCCACCGTCTACACCCACATCGACGACATGGTCGAGTCGATGCGGGTGGTCACGCCCGCGGGGATCAGCGAATCCCGCAGACTGCCCGCGTCGGGGGCCGGTCCCTCACCCGATCGGTTGTTCCTCGGCTCGGAGGGCGCGCTCGGCGTCATCACCGAGGCGTGGATGCGTGTGCAGGACCGTCCGCGCTGGCGATCCGGAGCCTCGGTGGTGTTCGGCGACTTCGCAGCGGCCGTAGCCGCGACGCGCGCCATCGCCCAGTCCGCGTTGTATCCGGCGAACTGCCGATTGCTGGATCCGGTGGAAGCGTTCCTCAACGCGGGCGCCGGCGCGGCGGGCGGTGTGCTCGTCCTCGGCTTCGAGTCCGCCGACCATCCCGTCGACGAGCCGATGCGCCGTGCGGTGCAGATCTGCCGCGAGCACGGCGGCGAGATTCCGGACGGCGTCCGCACCACCGATTCGGCGGAGGACTCGGTTCGCACGGGCGCGGCCGACACCTGGCGCTCGGCGTTCCTGCGCATGCCCTACCAGCGCGACGCGCTCGCCGCGCAATCCATGATCGTGGAGACCTTCGAAACAGCGTGCACCTGGGACCGTTTCGACGCCCTGCGGGCGGCCGTGCAGGAAGCGACCACGTCCGCGTTCCGATCCGCCGGTGTGACGGGGGTGTCCACCTGCCGGTTCACCCATGTCTACCCGGACGGGCCCGCGCCGTACTTCGGCATCTACGCCGCGGGCCGATGGGGGCGGACCGTCGAACAATGGGACGAGATCAAGGCCGCCGTATCGGAGGCGCTGCACCGCAACGGCGCGACCATCACCCACCATCACGCCGTCGGCCGCGACCACCGCCCCTGGTACGACCGCCAGCGCCCCGACCCGTTCGCCGCGGCGCTGCGGGCGGCCAAATCGGCGCTCGACCCCGCGGGCATCCTCAATCCCGGCGTGCTGATCGACCCCATCGCGCACCGGCCCGTCGGGGAGGACCGGTGAGCAGGCCGGGCACCAAGGGCGTACCGCGCGAGCGGCGCGAGGAGCAGATTCTCGACATCGCCACCACCGAGTTCGGTGAACGCGGCTACGCCAAGGCTTCGGTCGCCGAAATCGCCTCGGCGGCGGGCGTTTCCAAGCCGCTCGTATACGCGTACTTCGGCTCCCGCGACGGACTGCACGCGGCTTGCGTACACCGCGCCGGGCAGGGACTGGTGGACGCGGTCGCGGCTGCGCAGTCCGCGCGCGGTGCGCACGACCGGGCGCTGGCGACCCTGACCGGGATCTTCCGCGCGCTCGATGGTCGAACGCAGAACTGGAAGATCGTCTACGACCCCACACTGCCGCGTGCGAGTGCGGCCCACACGGTGGCCCGGCACTATCAGGACGCCTTGAACGGCATGGGATCGGCCGGGGTTTCGGAAGTTCTTGCCGACGCCGGCATCACCGACCCCGACGATCACTCCCTGCTGCTGGCGCTCTGGTTCAGCGTCGTGTCCACCACCATCTCCTGGTGGAGCGACCACCCCGGCCACACACCGGAGGACATGACCCGGCGCTGCCTGCGCCTGTTCACCACGATCCGCGCGACGGCCGCCCCGCGGACCTGATCGTGCTCACCATTGGTTCCAGTGCAGGACCTCTTCGCGGGCAACACGTTTCGCGGGACGGAAATCGGTGCCGACGGTGAAGGCGAGTGGGAGGAACGCCGCCAGCATGATCTTCTCGTAGGGCACGCCGAGCGCGTCGGCGAGTTCTCGCTCCAGCGGCGCGTGCGCGGTGGTCCACACCGTGCCGAGCCCGCGGGCACGGGCGGCGAGCATGAAACTCCAGACCGCGGGGAGGATGGAGCCCCAGGTCATGGACTGTTCCAGCACTCCGGCGCGGTCGGTGCGGCCTTCCACGGCCGGAATCACGAAGGCCGGCACCCGATGGATGTTGTCGTACAGGTGCTGGAAGCCTTCACCGATGCGTCGCATCGACGCGGGATGAGCGGACATGCGCCGCACATCGGCGGGAGTGAGCGGCTGTCCCTCCGCGACATGCACGGCGCGGCGGAAGATGTCGGCGACCACCGCGCGCCGCGCGTCGTCGGTGACGACGAGGAAGTGCCATCGCTGACGGTTGCGTCCGGTCGGTGCCTGGGTCGCCAGGTCGACGCATTCCTCGATCAACCCGCGCGGCACCGGCCGGGTGAAGTCGAGACGTTTGCGCACAGCGCGCGTGGTGGACAGTACTTCGTCCGCGGAAAGGTGCAACGACATGACGCCAATCCATCTTCTCGAAAATAGTCTGCTGACAGATGATCTGTGACAGTACGGTTCATTCGATCTGGCGTCAAACGATCTGCCGACAGACGATTTGCTAAGCTGCGTCCATGCCGAGCAGGACCGATCACGCACAGGGCGAGTACCTGCGCAGGCTCGCCGCGGAGCGCCCGGACATCGCCCTGTGCCGCGTGTCCACCGCCGTCGCCCGCGCGGCCGAGACGCACGCGCAGCAGCAGGGTCTCGGCGTCGGCCAGCATCTGGTGCTGAAGATGCTGGCCGACGTCGGCCCGCGATCGCAGCGCGTGCTCAGCGAGACACTGCGCATCGACCGCAGCGTGATGGTCGGCATCGCCGACGACCTCGAGGCAGCAGGCTACGTTCGGCGGGAAAGAGATCCCGCCGACCGGCGGGCCTACGCGGTGACGATCACCGAGGCCGGACAGCAGGCGCTGGCGAGAGCCGAAAAGGCGGTTCCCGACTACCTGAGCCGAACCTTCGCGGTCCTCGAGCCGGAGGAGCGCCAACAGCTGGTCCGGCTGCTCGGCAAGCTCCTGTCGGGCGCGAGCTGAAGGTCCATGGCGGCGCGGAGTTCAGGCGCTCGGCGTCAGGGCGCGCAGCGGCTTGTCGAGTTCCCGGCGATAGAAGTCGAGGAAGCCGTCGGGGTCGGGGCCCGCGTTCTGCATCACGAGATGGTCGAAGCCTGCATCGGTGTACTGCTTGGCGGCGTCGAGATAGCGGGCGGGGTCCGGGCCACAGGCGAAGTTGTCGAGGATGTCATCGAGCCGGACGGTGGTGGTCGCCGCGGCGAAATTGACCGGATTCGGCAACTCGCTCATCACCTTCCATCCGGTCACCGCCCAGCGGCTGGTATCGAGCGCGGCCTTCGCGGCCGTCTCCTCGTCGGGCGCCCAAGCCATGCCGACTTCCGCGTACCGGGGGCCCGCGCCGCCCGCCGCGCGGTAGCACTCGACGATTTCCGACTTCGGCTCGGTGGCGAACAGGCCGTCGCCGAGTTCGGCGGCGACGCGGGCGGCATCCGGCCCGCCGCCGGCGACGGCGATCGGCGGAAGTGTCTCGGGCAGATCGAAGACGCGGGCCTCGGAGAGGGAAAGGAACTCCCCGTCATAGGACTGATAGCCGCCGCTCCACAGCAAGCGGATGATCTCGATGGCCTCGCGCAGCATGCGATGCCGGATGCGCACGGAGGGGAATTCCCGGCCGACGACATGCTCGTTGAGACGTTCACCCGAGCCGACGCCGAGGGTGAACCGGTTGTCCGACAGGATCGCCAGGGTGGCCGCCGCCTGCGCGATGATCGCGGGGTGGTATCGCAGAATGGGGCAGGTCACGCCGGTCGCGAGGCCGATCCGTTCGGTCTTCGCCGCGATGGTTCCGAGCACGGTCCAGGCGAACGGCGAATGCCCCTGATTGTCCAGCCAGGGATGGAAGTGATCGCTGATCTCGACGAAATCGAAGCCAGCCTCTTCCGCTCGAATCGCTTGCCGGACGAGCTCGTTCGGACCGAATGCCTCGGCCGCCAGTTTGTACCCGATGCGCATCGCCACCTCCTGGTTTCGACTGGGAGCGGCCGGTCACCGCACGAACCGGCTCTCGGCGCGCGTACCCGGCACGCGGCGGCGAAAACTTCCCCGCGCGGCTCCGGTCCGCCCCCGATCGGCGACACGGCGTCGCGCCGTCGGCTCAGTCCCGGGTCGGCCAGTAACTTGCCGCGTGCCTGCCCTGCGGCACATAGGTGTTCTCGTCGTCGACTTCCGTGACACCCAGATGCAGCAGTAGCAGCACCGTCACCAGGCTGATGCTCACGATCAGCGGGGTGAGCAACTGCGTCGCGCCCGCCCCCGAAGGTGCGTGCATGTGCTCGGCCTCGTGCACATGCATCGCGAACATGCCCGTGTAGTGCATGCCGGACACCGCGACACCCATGACCAGGGCCGCGCCGACGGTGACGAGCGTGCTGCGGGTGTGCAGTGTGAACCACAACGCGGCGGTGGCAGCGACTACGGCGATCACCATGGACAACGCGACGATCCGTCCGTCGTAGCCGATCGTCGCGTCGGATTTCATGGCGTACATGCCCGCGTAGTGCATCGCCCCGACGCCGAGACCGGTAATGCCGCCGCCGGCCAGCAGTCCCACCGCTCCCAGCGCTCGCTGGTGGGCGATGCGCAGTCCGATCCAGACGACCGTGATGGCGATCAGCGCGCTGATCAGGGTGAGCGGAACGTCGTACCGGATCGTCGCCCCCTCGATGGCGAAGCCGAGCATGGCGATGAAGTGCATCACCCAGATGCCGGTGCCGCCGATCGCGACCGCCGCGGCGATCAGCCAGCCGTCGCGCGCGGAGCCGGTGCGCGATCTGGCCACGCAGCGGAGTCCTAGCAATGATCCGGTGAACGACATGACATAGGCGATGATGGGCGTTAGCCATCCCTGGCTGAAGTGATCGATTTCCAGCACGCGACACTCCCTCGCTGGATAGATTCGGACATCACGGACACGATGCCCGAATCCCACATAGTGGAACTGCAGGTAGATAGTTTAGAGTACTACTATCCTCTTTAAAAACATAGGACGAGTTCCGGATAGCGGAAAGTGCGCTGGTGGCTGACGAAGCGGCAGCCCTTCGATCCGCCATCCTTCTCTCCGAGTGCCTGCGCGACCGCCAGCTAGCCGCTGGCTTCCACAGGGCGACAGCGTGCGGTCCACACCTCTCGCGCGCGACCCGCGGAAGAGCTCCGCGACGCGGTCGAGCGCCGGATGCACGTGCGGATGCGATGGCCCGCACGGCAGCAGCGCCGTTTCGGCGAACAGCTTCCGGCACAATCGCAGTTAACGCCGACGAAGGGACAACCGCGCCGAGCGGACCTTCTGCGGCACAGCCCCGCCGGGCCTCCGATTCACTAGTGATCACCCTTTCACGGGTGGCACGAACGGGATGATCGAGGCACCGGTCCCGGCCCTCCTACCGCAGCGCGACAAGGGAATCCCGGTAGTGGCCGACGTCGATCCCCACCGAAATCGCGACATCTGGCGAACTTTCAGCGTTTCTTGATATGTCTCACCCGGGTAACGGCGTATGGTCGCGCTATGCCGACAGTGACGTCGATCGATACCGGAGCCGAACACCTCGCCTGCTGGGTCACCGTCGTCGGGCAACGCCTCAACGGGTTGCCGACAGCAAACCCGCGTGTCCAGCTCGCCCACGCCATGAGCGGCTTCCTCGCGATCGGGCGGGCGAGCATGGCCCTGCTGACCACGTCCGCCAATCCCACCGATATCCGAGACCACGATCTCGTCTTCGAGATCACGGCCGACGCGGAACGCTGGCTCACCGACGCGGCGACCGAATCGGTCGTCAACCGGATCACCGACCGGGGTGAGCACATTCAGCGCTATCTCAGCCCGGCCGCACTCGACACCGTCGCGAAAGCTCGGCTGCGCCGCTGCGCGCAGGCAACGGCGATCCATACCCGCGATCTGCTGACCGGGATCGACGCCGATCCGGACGCGTCGGAGGAGATCCGTGATCTGGCCCGTGATCTCGCCGCCCGCGCGAACGTCATCGCCACGGTCTACGCCGACGACCCGCAACAGCTGCTCTCGATGTCCAGCAGGTGACTCCGGCCGCCTGGCCACCGCGCGGCATCCGCTCGCGCTCGGCGAGCCGGCCGTGCCGTTCCAGGACGTCGGCGAGTATCACCGGCGCCCACGGGACCCACGCACCGCGTTCCCATCGAGACCACGATGATCGACAATGGGATCATGACGACGGTGCTGCTCGGCGGCGACGTCATGCTGGGGCGGGGTGTGGACCAGATCTTGCCGCATCCCGGTGACCCGAGGCTGCGCGAACGGTACGTCGACGATGCGCGAACCTACGTCGAACTGGCCGAGCGCGCGCACGGCGCGTTCCCGCACCCGGTCGGATACCGGCAATTGTGGGGCGATGTACTGCCGCTGCTCGCCCGGCTCGACCCCGAGGTGCGGTTGCTCAACCTGGAGACGTCGATCACCGCCGACGGCGCGTTCGCCCCCGCGAAGGGCATTCATTACCGGATGCACCCGGACAACGTGCCCGCGTTGACCGCCATCGCCCCGGTGGTCTGCGCGCTGGCCAACAATCATGTGCTCGATTTCGGGATTCCCGGGTTGGCCGACACCCTCGAAGCGCTCGACGCCGCCCATATCGGCCGCGCCGGCGCGGGGGCCGACCTGGCGGGCGCGCGTGCCCCCGCCACGGTGGAACTCGCCGACGGCCGCCGCGTGGTGATCGTCTCGGTCGCCGCCGGATCCAGTGGTGTCCCGGAATCCTGGTCGGCTCGACGCGACCGGCCGGGAGTGTGGCGAGTGGGCTACTCCCCCGGCGCCGCGGCAGCCGACGACGTCGCCGCCGAGGTGGCGGCGCACAAGCGCGGCGACGACATCGGCATCGTTTCGGTGCATTGGGGCCCGAACTGGGGCTACGAGGTCACGGGAACCGAAAGACAGTTCGCACACCGGTTGATCGACGCCGGAGTCGACTTGGTGCACGGGCACTCCGCGCATCATGCGCGTCCCGTCGAGATCTACCGCGGCAAACCGATCCTCTACGGGTGCGGCGACGTCATCGACGACTACGAAGGCATTCGCGGCCACGAGCGGTACCACACCGATCTGCATCCGCTGTATCTCGTATCGGTCGATCGTTGTCCGGCGGAGATCCGGCTGATTCCGCTGCAGGTGCGGCACATGCGCCTGGAATGGGCCGCGCGCGCCGAATCCCGCTGGCTGTGCGCGAAGCTCGAGGACATCAGCCGCGGTTTCGGCACTCGCGTAATGCCCGGAACCGACGATATGCCACGGATATTCAGTGCCGCACGACAGTGAGGTGGCGCTGGAACCACTGCACCGCCGAGTCGGCGACTTGCTCGAGCGCACCGGGTTCCTCGAACAGGTGCGTCGCGCCGGGAACGATGTCCAGTTCGCTCGGGCACGGCATCCGTAGCTGGGCCTCCCGATTCATCTCCAGCACCCGTCTGTCGTTGCCACCCACGATGAGCAGGGTAGGCGCGCGTACCGCGCCCAACCTCGCACCGGCCAGGTCCGGACGACCGCCGCGGGATACGACCGCCGCGATCTCGGCGCCGGGTTCGGTCGCCGCCCACAGCGCCGCGCCCGCGCCGGTGCTCGCACCGAAATATCCCGTCGGCAGGCCACCGAGTTCCAGGCGCGTCCGCAGCCAGCGGGTCACCTCGACCAGCCGATGAGCGAGCAACGGGATGTCGAACACGCGGGCGCGGTCGCCTTCCTCCTCGGCGGTCAGCAGGTCCACCAGCATCGTCGCGAATCCGGCGCGATTGAGGGCCTCGGCGACGAACCGGTTTCGCGGACTGCGCCTGCCGCTGCCGCTGCCATGCGCGAAGGCGATCAGCGCGGTGCGCTCCGGCGGGACAGCCAGGATCCCGGCCAGCCGGGTGTACTCCGACGGCACGATGACCTCTTCTGTCCGCGTCGAGGACCGGTGTGCGAACGGCATCGAACACCTCCTGCACTCCGGCGTACCCGATCGGGCCGGTCGTGCGCAAGAGGGGAAGGGCCTTCGTCCGCGCATGGGCGCGGTGGCGGCAGAGCGGTTCGGGCGAAGCTAATCGGGCCCGCCGGGCGACGCCGGCGGCCGCTCCGTGTCCGCGGCTTCGGCCGGCCGCTCCGACCTCACGACCTGGACCCGCAACGGAAGCCGGAACAGGTTGCCCGATCGGTTGCGGACCCACTGGGTGACGGCCGCGACCGCGGAGCCGAGCGATGTCGCGCCCGCGAGCAGCGCCCACGGCGTGAGCGTCGCCGAGGTGTAGGCGACCTGCCCGATTCCGGGCACGACGAGCCTGCCGTTGCCGAACGCCCAGTTCATCAACGATCCGATCTGTCCACCGAGATCGTTCCTGCGTCCGACCATCGCCTTCAGCTCGGCGCCCTTGCTGTTGATGTAGAGCACGGTGCACACCACGAACAGCGCGGCGACCACCGTGGCCAGCGTCGCCAGCCGATTGAGCGCCTCCAGCCGGAGGCGCAGATTCACCACCACCGCGAAGATCGCGATGATGATCGCCGCACAGGCCAGCAGTGCCCAGAAACCGGTGATCTTGGCGCCGGGCGGCGCCGAGCGCGACCAGACGTTGAGGAACCGCGTGGTGATCTCCATCCGGCCGAACGCGTTGGTACTGACCTTGCCATCGGCGCCCGCAGCGGTGAGCCACGGCTGGAACAGCAGCACGAGCGTCACCAGGCCGCCGACCGCGGCCCACACATAGCCCCAGTATCCGCGCAATGCGGCCAGAATCGCCTTCGCCGGCACCACGGCGCCACGGGCCGCCCGGTTCTGCTGGGCGGAGCGGTCGTCTCGCGTTTCGTCCGACTGCCAGGGCGTTGGCTGCACCATTGCCTCAGTTTAGGGTCGCGTCACTGTCCGAATTCGGCGCCGACTCACCGCCGGTGGGAAGGCTCCGAATACAGATCCGGCGCGGGCGCCACCAGAACAGACGAACTCCGGTAACGATCGCGTTACCGAGTGACGCCACGCCGCACCGAACCAATCGCACAGCGCCGCCGGGGCAACAGTATCGGAGGCTAGTAGATCGCCGCACGACAAGATCGACGACCGGCAGGTCTCCGATAGGCAAAGGTGACCGGGCCACATATCGAAGCACGCAATACGGGCAGTTATAGGGCAGAAAGAAATCTGCCGGTACGTTATCCGGCCGAATCGGCTGCCGCTGCCCCGAAAACAACACCACCGGTGATGTTCCTGTTACGTAAGGCGGGGGAACTTGACGTTTCCTTGCCTGGTGCTCACCGGACTATGGGTGAAGCATGAAATCCGTGAGTCAGAGTTAGGTTTCATTCGAGTCGAAGGATGCGCAATGTCCACCAGAATCAAGAAATTCGTCGCCGCGACCTCCATGGCCGCCTCCTTGGGCGTCCTCGCGGCACCCGCGGCAACCGCCGAAACGACGCCGACGAACACCGCGACACCGGTGTGGGGCTCGGTAGTGTTCTGCATTCCGCTCTTCAGCGCCGTCTGGTGCATCTGAGAACACCTGGTGTGCGGCCGAGCCGCGTTCCGGCGGGTCGCATTCCGGTGGGAAGTCTTTTCCAATTCCGCCGACCGGCGGCGGGCGAAGCATTCCGCCGGGTCTCGCGCAAACCGACGTAAGGGAGGCAGAGCACCGTAGTTGCCGCCGCACGTGGATCGACCGTTGCGGCGGCACTGTGCGATCCTCGCCGGGCCGGTGTCGGGAGTGCGTGTAGCAGCTCTTGACTTCAGGTCGACCTCAACTCGCAAGCTGAGCGCATCACGAGGAGAGGTGACCATGACAACGTTCGGAGCAAAGCAGAGCCGAGGCTACGATCAGCGGGCTTCCCGGCTGCTCAAAGGCCTGTACCGCCGGATCGCCGCGGACATCGACGCGGACGCGCCAACGGGGGCGTGGGTGCTCGATGTCGGCACCGGGCCAGGAGAATTGCTGGCGCGGTTGGTTTCTCGGCGACCGGATCTGCACCTGCACGGCATCGACCTCTCACCACACATGATCGACCTCGCCGAGGCGAAGCTGTCCGGTGGCACGGTCGAACTCTCGGTCGGGGACGTCGCCGCGCTCCCTTACCCCGACGACAGCTTCGACTTGGTCGTCTCCAGCCTGAGCATGCACGAATGGCCGGATGTCGGCCGCGCGACAGCCGAACTGGCACGAGTATTGCGCCCGGGCGGCGCCGTGGCGATCTACGACTTCCGGTTCCTTCGGTCGGCGGCCGCGCTCAGCGCGTTGCGCCGTTCGTTCGATGCGGCGACCGTACGTCGCGAACCGGTGCGTCCGCCGCGTCATCCGGTCGGGCTGTACACACGCTTCACCGCCCGTACCACCTAGAGTGCGGAGCATGGCGGGCGACGACATGCCGATCGGCGAGTTCGCGGCGCGGTTCGGTCTGGCCACCCATGTGCTGCGGCACTGGGAGGACGCCGGATTGCTCGCGCCGCGGCGGGACGGGGCAGGCCGTCGCCGCTATGGGGACGACGATGCGGAAACCGTGGCGATGATTCTGATCGGCAAGCAGGTGGGTTTGTCACTGGAGGAACTCGCCGCGCTCTTCGCCGAGGCGTCCGACCGCTCCGCTCGCCGCGATCTGCTGCGCGCACACCGCGACCAGCTCGTCCGCCGGATCGCCCAGGCCACCGCGGCGCTGGAGACCATCTCCCACGCGCTCGACTGCGCCGCCGCGGACTTCAGGCAGTGCCCGCATTTCCAGGCCAAGGTCGCCGACGCGCTGACACTGGTCACGAACCGGTCAAGCCGACGAGGGTAAATCGTTATGGCGCATCGAATTCCGCCCTGACGGCGCAATTCGCCGCCACACGGTGGCCGCGCGGTGCATCGGCGGCGACAGGGGGTGCTGCACCGCTTTTCCGGCATTAGGATCGAGTCCTGCGAACTCGGACACAGCAGCCATTGACACTTCGACTCGATAGAGGTGCCCCGTGAGCAGGACGATTCGGATACCCGCGGTGGAACTCGCCGATCATGTCGGCGAATCCGTCGTCGGGTACGGCACTCTCACCCAAGCAGGAGTGGTCCAGCCGGGCGGCGACCTCGTGGTCGCGGTCTTCGGTGTGGAAACCAACCGGCGCGAAAAATCCTTCACGCCGGGTCAATTGGTCGAATTGGAGGTCACCGACTGACCACGGCGGCCGGCTTCGGGCGCACCGGCGGGTGGGGTGCCGTTCCGCACTCCGCCGCGCCGTCCGCCCGATTCAGCCGATCAATGCGTTCATGATCGTCCCGGCGCTGGTGGCGATGACGCCGCCGAGCATGCCGCCCGCGACCATCTTCGCCGACGCCAGTGGACCGCCGTTCCATTTCTCCCAGGCGAATTTCCCACCGGCGTAGGCGATTCCGGTGACGCCGGAGAGAATTACGAACCACGTGAAATACCGGAACAGCTGGAGGATTTTTTCCGAGTTCGGGGGGGCCTCGGGGACCGGGTCGTCCACCTGAGCCAGGAGAAATGCTTCGACTGCCGTATGGATCGTCATTGATCTGTCTCCGTCGCGTATCCGCAGGACAAGTTATACGCAATCGCTATGACGTTCGAAGTATCGCGATCCCGATCGCTCGCGTCAACCCCTAGCCTGGGCGAAATCGCCGCGACGCCATCGTTCGTGTGCGCAACCGTGTCAGATGTCCACGGACGGGTAGTGCGTGCATGTGAGCTGCAACGGTGACTGGACGGCGGGCGGTGACCTCGACCCGGTGGCCGCGCGGGCGGTGATCGAACAAGCCAAAGGCGCGGTCATGCTGGTCTACGGTCTCGACGCCGACGAAGCGTTCGCCATTCTGCGCGTGCGATCTCAGGAGACCAACACCAAACTGCGTGTTCTGGCCGCCAACGTCGCCGCCGAGCTACCGTCGGTCGGCGTGCCCGCGGTGACCAGCGAACTGCGCAGCCGAGTCGACCGGCTGCTGTCGACGGCGCACGAACAAGACCGATGAGCGCTGCGGCTACCGCTTGCGGGCGACGGCGAAGACGCGCCGGAAGGGCAGCCAGGTGGTTCCGTCGGCGCGCCGCGGGTAGGCGCCGCGCAACAGGGGGGCGAGTTGTGCCGTGAATTCCCGCCACTGCGCGTCGTCGAGGGCACCGCGCACCGGCCGCAATGCCGTGCCGGTGACCCATTCGAGCACCGGATCGTCACCCGTCAAACGGTGCAGGTACGTCGTCTCCCATGCGTCGACCGCCCCGCCCGCCGCGGCGAGCAGATCGGCGTATCCGGCGGGATCGAGTACGGCCCTCGGCTCGAGGATGCCCGCTCGGGCGAGGCTGTCGCGCCACTCGTCGCGGGCGGCCACCTGACGGATCGCCCGGTGTGATGCCGCGTCGAAATTCCCGGGCACCTGAAGGGCCAGGAACGCTCCCGCCCGCAGCTGCCGCATCCACCGCGACAGCAGATCCGCATGCTCGGGCACCCAGTGGAGGACGGCATTGCAGATCACGACATCGGTCTGCGCGCTCGGCCGCCAGTCCTGCACCGACCCGAGCGTCGCATCGAGGCCGCGATCTCGCGCGGCCGCGACCATCTCCGGCGACGAGTCCAGCGCTTGCACGCGCGCGCCCGGCCAGCGCCGCGCCAGAACCTCGGTGAGATGCCCTGGACCGCAGCCCAGGTCCACCACCACCCCGGGTTCGGCCGCGGTGACCCGGCTCAGCAGGTCGAAGAACGGGCGCGACCGGTGATCGTCGAAGGCGAGGTACTGCTGGGGATCCCACATAGGCCACTCCGAGACTCGCTACCCAAACCGTACGCACGTACTGTACGCCTGGCGTCCGCTCAGAAGAAGGTGCCCGAGAACGGCAACGACTCGGTGGCGAACAGCGCGTCCGCGTCCGCGACCGCCCCGGGGCGATGCTCGTCGACACGGCCGGCGAAAGCCAGCTCGCGCCACGTGGTTGCGCCCAGATAGACCGCCGCGAGATCCGCGATCCCCGCGGTGAGGTCCGCGCTTTCCCGGACTCGTCGCACGCCCTCGCCCGCGATGCGATATCGGCCCGAGTTCGACGGCAGAATCGGGTCCACGACCTCCACCACCACCGCGGCGGCGTCGCGAAACGTGCGGCCCGCCAGCGCTTGCCCGACATCCACCAGGCGCAACCAGGTCTCGTCCCTGGTCGAAACCACGCGCAGCGCGCGTTCGTCGGTGAGCAGATGCCGCAGCGGGCTGTCCAGGGCGACGAACGGGAACACGAAGGTATCGACCAGGTCGATCGACAACAGCCTGCGGATCAGGCCGCGATACGCCGTGGGCGTCGTCGCGACGAAATCGTTGACCACCACTTGTCTTTCCGGCCGGGACAGCCAGCTCTTCGGATCGACCGGCTGGTAACGGACGAACCCGTCTTCAGCGCCCGCTGGGCCGTGGACCAGGCAGTAGCTCGGTTCCGTGCTCAGCAATTCCTGCAATCGCCACCAGTATTCGGGGCGTTCGACCGCGCCGGTCCATGCGACGTCGGCCGTCGCGTAGATCTGTGGGAGCAGTTTCCACGCGGCGGCGCCGTCGACGAAACGCACCGGACCGCAGGGCGGCACCGTGTCACGCAGCCGGGCCCGGTGGCGCTGCAACTCCACCCGCGCGAACGAACTGGCGATGCCATAGCCGAACCGCTCGTAGATCCCGCCCTCCGAGGCACGCAACGTGGCGACCGCTTCGCCCCGCTCCGCGATGTCGGCGAGTTGACGGTGCAGCAACGCGGTGAGCGCTCCGCGGCGGGTGTGCGTCGGCAGGACTCCGACGTGGGTGACCGCAGCGTGCGGCAGGCGCGCGCCGCCGGGAACGACCAGCCAGCTGGTATACGACTCCGCGGTGCCGATCAGTTCGCCATCGATGAAAGCGCCCAGCGTGCGGCCGGGCTCCGACAGCTCCGCAGTGGGGGTCATCGGCGGCAAGCCAACCATGGCCGTGCGGAAAAGGGCATTGGCGGAACGGATATCGTCCTCGGTCCGGAGGGTGTGCACTGCGACGGTCACGACTCGATCTTGCCCGAGCCGTTGAAGGGCGCTGACCTGCGCGCACGCCTTGGGCGGAGATTCGATCCGTCAATCACGGTTTCGTAACGGAGCGCCGTGGGTATCTCATAGCTATGACGGATTACCGACCAACCCGCATCGCCGGTGTGGATCCGGGAACCGGCGCGCTCGCTTTGACCACGTGCCTGGCCTTTTCGATCGGCATCGCCACGCTCACCCAATCGGCGCTCGCCACCCTCCTGGCCTGCCTGAGCATCGTGGCGGGACTCACACTCGTGCTGAACATCCTGCCGCGCAAGGCCTGACGACACCGACCTTGCCTCGCACGCCGAATCCTGGTGGCATCTACCCGGGACATCGACGTCAAATCGGAGGCAGGCATGCTGTCGTTGCAGGAGATTTCGGATCGACTCGAGATCGAAGACCTGATGGTGCGATATTCGCACGCGGTCGACACTCGGCAGTGGGACCTGCTGGACGAGGTCTTCACCCCCGATGCGCACATCGACTACTCGGCCATGGGCGGCGCGGTGGGCGATCTGGCGGCGACGAAGCGATTCCTGGCCTCCGTCCTGCCGAACTTCCCGGCCTTCCAACATCTGATCAGCAACTCGTCTATCCGAGTCGACGGCGACACCGCGACCGGGCGGACGATGTGCCACAACCCGATGCTCGTTTCCGGCGGCGACGGACCGCCGACGATGATGCTGTGCGGCCTCTGGTACCTGGACACATTCGTCCGCGTGGACGGTCGGTGGCGGATCAAGGAGCGCGTCGAGGAGAAGAGCTTCCTCTTCGTCGCGCCGTCCGCGCCCGGCATGGGCTGACGCGACCGGAGCCGCTCGATGCGCCCGCGCCTCAGCGCGCCGACAGGGCCGAGGACGCCGCCTCGGATGCGCGGGCCTGATCGCCGGGCGAGAGGTCGTCGTCGCCCGCGACGTTGCGCCTGCTGGTGACCAGGAACAGCACGACAAGCACCACGCTGAACCAGACATAGGTGTTGCCGATGAAATGCTGCCACGGCGTCCACGCGGTCTCCCGGTGCTCGCCGTCGGGCAACCAATTGTGCGGGCCGATGACGAACACCGCCGCGGTCACCACGAAGGTCACCCACCACCCGATCGCCCGCCTGACGGTCAGGCGGGAGGCGTAACCGGCCACGGCGAACAACGCGGGCGCGATCCACACCCAGTGGTGCGACCAGGAGATCGGCGAGACCAGCAGGGTGAAGACGGCGTTGATGGCCAGCGCGAGCGCGGGCAGGTCGGCGGCGCGGCGCATGGCGGTGACGACCAGCGCGAGCAGCAACGCGCCGAGGACCAGCCAGATGATGGTGAACGCGGGCTCTGGCACTTGGAAGCGAGCGAACACCGCTTGAATCGACTGATTGGTATGGAATGCTGAACCGCTCAGACCGGACACATTGCCCAGCCCCCCGAACCAGTACTTGACCGATTCCTTCGGCAGGATCGCGAAGCCCAGCGCCGTCGCGGCCGCACCGGTGATCGCGGCGGTCGCGGCCGCGCGGTAGTCGCGCCGGACCAGGAAGTAGAGCACGAACGCCGCGGGCGTCAGCTTGATCGCGGCGGCGACGCCGATCAGCATGCCCCGGGGCCAGCGCGGCTTGTGGGTGAGGCAATCAGCGGCGACCAGGGCCATCAGCAGCAGGTTGACCTGTCCGAAGTCCAGGGTGGAGTGGATCGGCTCCAACAGCAGCCCCAGCGGAGTCGCGCACGCGGTGGCCCAGACCGCCAGCCCCCGCTGCGACTCCTGCGGCCACACCCGCCGCGCCACCAGATACAGCGTCAGGGCCAGCGCGGCCACCGACGAGACGAAGAAGCTGAACGCGGCCACGTCCCACGGCAGCATCGCGAACGGACCGAGCGCGAGCGCGGCGAAGGGCGGGTAGATGAACGGCAGGCCCGCCCCGATGGTGGTCTGCGGCAATTGCCCGTACATGTCGGCGCCGTGCCGCATGGCATCCACGCCGAGGCGATACACCTGCAGGTCGATGAACCCGCCGGTGATCTTGTGGAACGGCCAGACCGGTGTCAGCAGACAGAACGCGGAGAACGCGAGCGCCAGGACCGGCGCCGGGCGCAGTACGCGCGCGAGTCGACGGTTCTGGGACATCGGCGTTCCGGCGGTGGCGGTGACACTACTCATCCGCGGCGACTATACCGACCCCGGTCCGGTCGTTCACCACATGGGAGGCAGATTCGCGGCTGTCGCGTGAGGGTCGCGGAAACGGGTAAGCCGCCACCAGCACACGGCGGCAGAGGAGGTCGGTCATGGCGACGAAGGCGCCCGGCGCCGCGATGTACGTCCCCGAGGACGCGGACCTGACGCGGCTGCGGCAGGCGGCCTGCGGCTGCCGCGGGTGCGATCTCTACCGGCACGCCACCCAGACGGTGTTCGGCGCGGGACCGCGGGACGCGGAGGTGGTGCTGATCGGCGAGCAGCCCGGCGATCAGGAGGACGTGGCAGGCCTGCCGTTCGTCGGTCCGGCGGGCCGGCTGCTCGATCGGGCGCTGGCGCAGGTCGGCATCGACCGCGACGCGGTCTACCTCACCAACGCGGTGAAACACTTCAAGTTCGTGGAGCGCGGCAAGCGGCGCATCCACAAGCAACCCGGCCGCACCGAAGTGGTCGCCTGCTCGGCGTGGCTCGACGCCGAACTCGCCCTGCTGCGTCCGCGGTTGGTGGTGTGTCTCGGCGCGATCGCCGCGCAGGCGGTGCTCGGCCCCACGTTCAAGGTCAGCACGCGTCGCGGCGAAGTGGTCGAGACGGCGGATTTCCGTGCGATCGCCACTGTGCACCCGTCCTCGGTGCTGCGCGCGCCCGACCGCACCGCCGCCTACGACGCGTTCGCCGCCGATCTGCGCATCGTGCGCGAACAACTGGGAAAGCCCGCGGCGGCGCGCTGACCGCGCGGCCGGGGAAGGAGTGAGCGGATGAGCACCGACGAGATCGACCCCGAACTGCTCGAACTGGCCGCCAAGGTGTTCGATTTCGCCCGGCGCGGCGACACCGCGCGGTTGGCCGCGTACGTGGACGCGGGCGTGCCGGTCGACCTCACCAACGACGCGGGCGACACCCTGCTCATGCTCGCCGCCTACCACGGACACGCCGATGCCGTGGCGGCGCTGCTGCAACGGTCGGCCGATCCGGACCGCCCCAACGACAAAGGCCAGACCCCGCTGGCCGGAGCGGTGTTCAAGGGCGAGACCGAGATCGTCCGGCAACTCGCCGCCGCGGGTGCCGACCCCGACGCGGGCACCCCGAGCGCCCGCGACGCCGCGGTCATGTTCGGCCGGACCGAGTTGCTGGAACTCTTCGGCTGAGCGGGCTACCCGCGCTCGCGCACCGCGGTGACGGCCTTGCGCGCCGCCACCAGAACCGGGTCCCACACCGGGGAGAACGGCGGCGCGTATCCGAGGTCGAGCATCGTCATCTGCTCGACGGTCATCCGGGCGGTCAGCGCGACCGCGGCGATGTCGACGCGCTTGCCCGCGCCTTCGCGTCCCACGATCTGGGTGCCGAGCAAGCGTCCGGTGAACCGCTCGGCGAGCATCTTCACGGTCATCGGCGCCGCGTCCGGGTAGTAGCCGGCGCGGCTGGTGGATTCGACCGTGACGGTCACGTATTGCAGGCCCGCCGCGTGCGCGTCCTTCTCGCGCAGGCCGGTGCGGGCGACCTCGAGCGCGCAGACCTTGCTGACCGCGGTGCCGACGACGCCGGGAAACAGCGCGTATCCCCCGCCGATGTTCGCGCCGATGATCTGACCGTGCTTGTTGGCATGGGTGCCGAGCGGGATATGACGTTCCCGGCCGGACACCAGGTCCAGCACCTCGACGCAATCTCCGCCCGCCCAGATGTTCTCGTGCCCGCGCACCCGCATGGCGGGATCGGTCCGCAGCCCGCCGTACTCCCCCAGCGGCAGACCGGCGGCGCGGGCCAGTCCGGTCTCCGGGCGCACGCCGATGCCGAGCACCACCACATCCGCCGGGTATTCGGCGGTGTCGGTGACGACCGCGGCCACCCGGCCGTCGTCGGTCCGGAACTGCGACACCTCCGCACCGCCGACCACTTTGATGCCCATTCCGCACATCGCGTCGCGCACCAGGGCTCCCATGTCGGTATCGAGCGTCGACATGGGTTCGGTGCCGCGGTTGACCATCGTGACGTCGTAGCCGCGCCGGATGAGGGCCTCTGCCATCTCCACCCCGATGTAGCCGGCCCCGACCACGACAGCCCGCTTGCCGCGGGTCCGCTCCAACGTGTCCAGCAGCGCCTGCCCGTCGTCGAGGGTCTGCACGCCGTGCACACCGTTCGCGTCGATGCCGGGCAGCGCGGGCCGGATCGGGCGGGCTCCGGTGGCGATGACGAGCTGGTCGTAGGACATCCATGCCGAATCGCCGGTGTCGCGGTCGCGGTAGCGCACGCGCGCCTGTTCGACATCTATCTCGGTCACTTCGGTGTGCAGCCGCAGGTCGATCTCTCGGGACCGATGTTCTTCCGGTGTGCGGGCGATCAGTGCGTCCCGGTCGGCGACATGGCCGCCGACCCAGTACGGAATGCCGCAGGCCGAGTAGGAGGTGAACCCGCCGCGCTCGAAGACCACGATTTCCAGCGCGCTCGCGTCCTTCATCCGGCGCGCCTGCGAGGCCGCCGACATTCCGGTCGCGTCACCGCCGATGACCACCAGTCGCTCGCTCATGGCTAAACGCTACGTTCGGCAGGCCCGGGGCGGGCACGTGGGCCGGGCACCCGCGCGAATTTGCTGGTTGGGCTGCGGGTGACCGATCGGTACTTCACACTGATCTTCTGGCAAACGTGGTATGAGGGCCGCGTTTTCACCCGGGAGCGCGACATGACCGAGACCCGACCCCCTTCCGACGACGAACGCCGGCTCGCCGAACTGGGCTACAAACAAGAACTGGCCAGGTCCTGGTCGGGTTTCTCGAATTTCGCCATCAGCTTCACGATCGTGTCCATCCTGACCGGCGGATTGGCCAGTTACGGCATCGGTCTGGCCAACGGCGGCCCGATCACCATGGCCTGGGGCTGGCCGCTGGTCTCGGTCATGGTGCTGTTCGTCGGGCTGGCCATGGCGGAACTGGCCTCCGCCTATCCCACCTCGGGCGGGCTGTACTGGTGGGCCGCCGAACTGGGCGGGCCGGTATGGGGCTGGTTCACCGGATGGTTCAACCTGATCGGGCAGATCGCCGTCACCGCGGCGATCGATTACGGCGCAGCCATCTTCACCACCGTGGTGCTGAACGTCGTCGGAATCGACATCGGCACCGACCGCACCGCGATCTTCCTGGTGTTCGCCGCCATCCTCGTCTTGCACGCCGTTTTGAACGTCATCGGCCCGCACCTGTCGGCGGTGATCAACAACGTGTCCGCGTGGTGGCACGTGGGCGGCGTGGCGATCTTCGTGGTCGTCCTCGGTTTCGGAGCGCAGCACCATCAAAGCGCCCGATTCGTCTTCACCGAGACGGTCGACAACAGCGCCATCGGATTCGGCGGGGTGGCGTTCAGCTTCCTGCTCGGCCTGCTGCACGCGCAGTACACGTTCACCGGCTACGACGCCTCCGCGCACATGTCGGAGGAAACGCACGACGCGTCGCGGATGGCGGCCAAAGGCATCATCACCACGATCGTCGTGTCGGCGATCGCCGGATATCTGCTCATCATGGCGGTGACCTTCGCCATCCCGGATCTGGACGCCGCGCTGGATCCCGCGCAGAACAGCGGCTATCCCGTCATCTACATCCTGGAGAACTCGCTGAGCGGCTTCTGGTCGGGTCTGCTGCTGATCATCGCGGCGGTGGCGCAATTGTTCTGCGGATACGCCTCGGTCACCTCGGCGTCGCGGATGCTGTTCGCGTTCGCGCGTGACGGCGCGGTGCCGGGTTCCAGGTTCTTGGCGCGGCTTTCCACGCGCAAGGTCCCGGTGCACGCGGTGCTGTTCATCTCGTTCTTCGCGTTCCTGCTGCTGATTCCGTCGATGCTGGTGCCCGCGGCGAACGCGCCGACCGCCTACGCCGCGGCGACCTCGATCGCCACCATCGGGCTCTACATCGCCTACGGCATTCCGATCCTGCTGCGGCAGCGGCACGGGAGCCGATTCCGCACCGGCCCATGGCGATTGGGCGCGTGGTATCGCCCGGTGGGTGTGGTCGCCTTGGGCTGGATCGCGCTGATCAGCTTTCTGTTCATCCTGCCCACCGATGCCCGCGGCTATCCGTGGCACAGCGAGTTCACTTGGAACACCGTGAATTACGCACCGATCGCACTGGTCGGCGTAGTGGGCGCGATCGGCATCTGGTGGCTGGCGTCGGCCCGGACCTGGTTCACCGGGCCGAAACGGACGGTGGACGAGCCGCCCGCAGACCGGCCGGAGGAACAGGCGCAGGCCAACGCCTGAGGCGCGATCCCGGCCGGTCGCGGCCTCCCTGTTCTGGCGTGTCGAGATTGTCGGTCGCGGTCGCTAGGGTGTGTCGGCATGGAAAGGACCGACCTGGTGCGTTTTTCGCCCGCCGGGAGAATTGTGTTCCCGGGAAATCCGTGGCCGGAAGGGCACGCGATCGAGGAGTTCGCGTGGACCGGCCGCATGGACCAGGCCGGCAGCCTGTGGTTCGATCTGCACCTGCGCTCCGCCGCGTACAACGCCGAACGCGACCCCGACCACGGCGAGGAGGACGGCGAGGACTGGTTGTCGCCGATCGTCTGGCAGAACTATCACAGCTGCACGCTTTCGTCCACGTACTGGGGCGAGGACGACGCCACCGGGTTGCGCGCCGCGGCGCCCGGCCGGCCCTTTCTCCTGAAATCCGCACAGCCGCAGTGCCTCACGGTCGACCCGCTCCCCCTCGCGCGCGCCGACGACATCGAAGGCCTGGCGTTCAACATCTATCTGCTCGGGCACGACTCGGTCGCCGACCAGGAAGTGTCGTTCACCCGGCGCCCCGACGGCAGGCACGACATCGACTGGCGGGGTCGCATCGCGCTGACCTATGCGGGGCAGGTGGAATTCCGGTACGGATTCCGCGCCCGGATCTCCGGAGCCACCCTGGAGTACATCCGTTTTCCCGCGGAGATCTCCGCCGATCGAGCGCTTCGCCAGCTCGGCGCGGTGCTCGACGCTCCGGAGGAGTTCGAACTCGGCCTGGTCGACGGGCAGCCGGCGTGGGTGTCGAGGGATCCGGCTTAGCGCCTTCGGCGTCGGCTCACCGGTCGCCGGAATGACCCGGCAGCACGCAGACCGCGTCCAGGCCGAGCACATGGTTGAGCCGGCCGAACGCCAGCCACGATCCGATGCTCATGCTCAGTTCGACCACTTCGGCCTGGCTGTAGCGGGCCAGCATCCGGCCCCAGAACTCTTCGTCGAGGTGGTGGTGATCGGTGGCGTATCGCTCGGCGTATTCGGCGGCGAGCCTGGTGCGTTCGTCGAAGGCGTCGGTGGTGCGCCAGTTCGCGACGGCGTCGGCGAATTCGGGCTCGACCTTGCTCCCGTCGCGTTCGGTGCGCCAGTCCATGCAGAACAGGCAACCGTTGATCTGCGCGATCCGCAGCCGGGCCGCCTCGAACTCGCGCAGGCCCAGCGTGCTGTGCGAGTACACCGCCAGTGAGAAATTCGAGGCGGCGACGCCGATGCCGGGCACCATCTCGCCCCAGACGTAGCCGATCGGATCCTTGCCCTCGGGGACGTCGATGATCATGGATGTTTCCCTAAGTTTGTAGGTGTCTGGGGTTGGTGCCCTGGATGCCCAGAGCGGTGGGGTGTAGCTGATGGGTGTTTGTCTCTTGCGAGGCTGGAAAGG
>NZ_JBSFNF010000015.1:0-189321 GCF_053586955.1 Nocardia sp. NPDC003726
ACCGCCGCTGGCGACTGCGTCGCGGACGCGGCGGCCGCTCGGACGCGAGCCGGGCCGCGAACGGCGGATGCTCGGTCTCGCTTCGCTCGAAAGACTGGGTTGCGGTGCGCTGAGCGCGTAGGGCGGCAACCTTGATATTCGCCGCTCGGCCATCGCCCATCGCCCATTGCCCATCGCGTCGGGCCGCGCGTGATGAAGTCACCTACTTGGAACTGGGGTGGTTCTCGGTCTTCTTCGCTCGCAAGACGTAGCCAGGCTGGGGTGGGGGTGTATCGCGGCAAGGCCGCAGCACCGTAGGCCACGCGCCAGTTGCGTCGATCCCACCCCCACAGAGCCATTTCGCTTCCAGCCAACTCGCTGCCCCGGCTGCGTGGTTCCGGCTACGTGGTTCCGGCTACGTGGTTCCGGCTACGTGGTTCCGGCATCGCTGCTGTTTGTGGACGATATGCGGCCGGTGCGGCGTGACCGATGGGCGCCGGTCGGCACGCCGTCGTGGGGAGACGGGGGTCCGGCGGAGCGATCGCTCGGCGGCGCTGGGAACCGCCAGCGCGCTGGCCGCACTACCCTCGCAGCTGACGGCCGGGAACCGATAGGGTGTCGGCAAAGCGTGTGACATGGGCGGACGGGCTTCCCCGGCGTCGTACTGCCATGGTGAACCAGCATGACGGAGGGCCTTCGATGGGGTTGTTCACGAAGCGCAAGCGGCGGCCGAGCCGCAGGGCCGAGGCGAAAGCCCTCAAGCACAAGGCCGCGATGGAGGCCAAGCTCGTCGCGAAGAACGACCGCAAGGCGCGCCGCGCCGAGGCCCGCACCCAGCGCAAGGTCGCCAAGGCGCAGATCGCGGCGTTCCAGGCGGAGGAGAAGGCCGCGCTGAAGGTGGCGGCCAAGGCCGAGCGCGATCCGTTCAGCGCCGGTCAGGTGAAGAAATATCTCGGCGTGGCCCGGGTGCTCATCCCGGTGCTCGCTCCGCTCGCCTACCGGGGCGCGACCTTCCTGCGCGGGCAGCTCGACACCCGCCGCGCCCAGCAGCTCGGCGTCGGCATCGACCAGCTCGGCGACTTCACCGGGCACGGCGCCAAACTGCAAGCCCGGATCACGAATGCCGAAGCGGCGCTGGCGAAGATCGGCTCGCAGAACGGCAAGGACAAGGGCGAGGCCCAGAAGTTCGTCGCCGCCACCAAGGACCGCCTCGGCAGCCTGACGGCCGCCGTGCACACCTCCGAACAGATGCCGGCCAATCGCCGCCGTTCGGTGCACGCGTCGATCTCCCACGAGCTGTCCGGGATCGAGTCGGACATCCTCGCCCGGCTCGGCGTGCGCTGAGCTTCCCTGTCCCGATGTCCGCGCACCCGATCACCGGCCACCTGCGTGGCGGCCTGGTCGGCGTGCTCGTCGGCGTGCTGGCCGTGGCCGCACACGGCGCGGCGGGCGGCGGTGCCCCCGGCTCCACCGAGCTGACGCTGCTGTTGCTGATCGCCGCCGGAGTCGGCTCGGCCGCGGCGACCGCGCGGGCGTGCTCGCGCCCGTCCGTCGTGGCCGGGCTGCTCGGCGCGGGCCAGCTGCTGAGCCACGCGGCGCTGTCGGTGCTGGTCGGCCACGATCATTCCGGAACCGTCGGCGGGGCAACGGGTATCCCACTGCCCACGGGATGGATGCTGCTCGCGCACACTGTCGCGACGGTCGCTTGCGCGGCTCTCATCGTCCTGGCCGAACGGCTTTTCACCGCCGCCTCCGGTGCGCTTCGCGTGATATTGGCTCCGCCGCGGCGGGCGCGAATCGCGGGCGCGTCGCTCGCGGCCGCTCCCGGCCTTCCCCCCTATCGCTGCGCGCCGCTGGGTGCGTGCGGTCCTCGTGCGCCGCCGGTGCCGGTCTGATCTGCCGACACCCCTTCCCGTACGCACAGGAGACCTCAGCATGCCCACCTCGATTTCGCGCGCCGTCACGACGACGGTCGCCACAACCGCACTGGTCCTGCTCGCAGGCGGCGCCGCCGAAGCGCACGTCACAGTGGACGCGCCCGGCGCGGCACAAGGCGGATACGCCGTCGCCACCTTCCGGGTGCCCACCGAATCGGACACCGCGAGCACCACCGCGCTCACCGTCACCGTGCCCAACCTGAAATCCGCTCGGACCGAACCTGTTCCCGGCTGGTCGGCCAAGGTCGAACGCAACGACAAGAAGGAGATCACCGCGATCACCTGGACCGCCGATCCCGGCGCGCCTGGCATCCCGCCCGGCCAGTTCCAGCGTTTCGCGGTCTCCGTCGGCCCGCTGCCCGCGCTGGATTCGGTCAGCTTCCCCGCCGAGCAGACCTACTCCGACGGCAAGGTGGTCAGCTGGGATCAGCCGGTCCAGAAGGGCGGCGACGAACCCGAACATCCGGCCCCGTCGATCACCCTGGCCGCCGCGAAGGACGACGGGGACGGGCACAAAGTGAGCAGCGAGGCCGCGGACGAGGAGGATGAGCACGAAGACGAGACCGCCCGCTGGCTCGGCGGAATCGGTCTCGCGCTCGGCCTGCTCGGTGTCGCCCTCGGCCTCGGCAACGTGATCCGCGGGCGGCGCGCATGATCCGCCGGCTCCTGGCCGCCCTCGTGGCCGGCCTGTTCCTGCTCGCATTCGGCATCGCCGCGACCGGTGTCGCCGCCGCGCACTCCGCGGCCACCGGCAGCGTCCCGGAGGACAACGCGACCGTGGACGCGGGTCCCGACCGCGCCAGCGTCACGTTCAACGAGGAACTACAGCCCAGCTTCCCGTCACTCACCGTCGTCGGGCCGGACGGCAATCTGTGGTCGAAGGGTGATCCGGTGGTCGAGGGCAAGACGGTCAGCGTCGCCCTGGGCGAGCTCGGCCCGGTGGGCGAATACACCATCGCCTATCGGGTGACCTCCGCCGACGGGCACCCGGTCAGCGGCAAGCGGCACTTCACGCTCGGCAAGCCGGGCAACGGCACGCCGGGACCCAAACCGAACGCGAAGGCGAACGACAGTTCGGACGGCTCGGACGGGATTCCGCTGTGGGTGTTCGTCGTCGGCGCGGTCGTGCTGTTCGGTGGCGGGCTCGCGTTCGCGTTGTTCGGCGGCAGGAGCCGCGGCCAGAAGCGGTGAGCAACGTGAAGACCGGCGGCCGGGACGGCGCGCGGCGCGCGCCCGGCCGGATGCCATGGCCCGCGGTGCTGCTGACCTTCCCGGCCGGGCTGCTCGGCGTCGCACTCGCCTGGGTCCTGATCCTGCCGGGCCCGCTGCCCGGCGAGGCCGTGGTCCGAGTGGTGGCCGACGGCGTGGGGGCCACTTCGCTGGGATTGGCCGCGCTGCCGAGGGTCGCGCCGCGCTTGCGGACACCCTGGCGGCTGCTTGCGGTGCTCGCCGGGATCTGGGCGGTCGCGGAATTCGCCGTGTTGATCTTCGAGGCGGCCGATGTGGTTGGCGTTCCGGTAGGTGAACTCGGCGCAGGCGAGTTCGGCACCTATCTGGTCGACGTCAGCGGCGGACAGGTCGGGCTCGCGATCCTGGCCGGCGTCGCGACGGTGGCCGGTGGGTCGGCGCTGGCCTTCCGGCGGCCCGAGTCCGCCTCCGCCGACCTGGTGCTGGTGTTCGCGGCGGTCGCGCTGGCGTTGCGGCCGATCACCGGGCACATGTCGCAGCAGGCGTTCGGGTCGGTGCTCGCCGCGGTGCACGCGTTGGCGGCGGGCGCCTGGTTCGGGTTGCTGATCGCGCTGGCGCTGGTCGTGCGGACCCGCGGCGAGTGGGCGGTCGTGCTGCCGAGGTACTCGGCGGTGGCGCTGCCGCTGGTGGCGGTCGTGGCGGCGACGGGGCTGCTCAACGGGCTGATCCGGGTCGGAGGGCTCGCTCCGTTCGTCAGCACCGGCTACGGCCGGATCCTGCTCGCCAAGACCGTGGTGCTGCTCGGGTTGCTGGCGCTCGGCTGGTGGTGGCGGCGCAGTTGGGTGCCGAAGGCGGCCGACCACCGGATGGACGCGAAGGACTCGCTGCGCCGCGCGGTAGCCGAGGTGGTCGTGATGGCGCTGGCCTTCGGCCTCGCCGCGGCCCTCGCGGTGACGGCCTGAGCCGCGCCGCCGTGGTGCGGCTCCGGCCATGCGCGAGGCTGAGGACGGACCACGTCCGGCCGCACCGTTATGGTCTGCGCATGACCGAAGTGAAGATCGTCGCGGATTGCGCCGCCCCGGCGGAGTCCGCGTTCGCCTACGTGAACGACTACCGGAACCTGTCGCGGTTCCTGCACGGTATCCAGTCCTTCACTCCGGTCGGCGAGCAGACCGAGGGCGTCGGCGCCACGTTCGACGGGCACATGAAGCTGGGGCCCGCCTCGCTGAAGTCGCGGATCCGCGTGGTGCGCTGGGAGAAGGACTTCGCCATCGGCGTCGAGTCCATCAAAGGTTTCGACGTCGAGTCCACGTTCTTGTTCCACCCGAAGGGCGACGGCTTGTGCACCGTCGACGCGATCGTGGACTACCGGGTGCCCGGTGGTCTGGCCGGGCGAGCGCTCGGCAAGACCATCGAGCCCTTCGTCAAGATCGCCGTGCAGCACACGACGAACAATCTGGTCTCCCAGATAGCCGCCTTCGGTGTCTGATTTCCAGCGCCTACGGCGCTGGGTGTTCGAACAGTGCTCCGGTTGCGCGGCTGACGGCCGGATCGGGATGCTGGAGGCGTGAGCGCTACACCCTCGTTCGGCCAGCGGATCGGTTATATCTTCGGCCGCACCCTGCCCGCATCGATGTCCGATTGGGTGCGGGAGGATCTGGTCGGGCCGGGCGCCACGCGGCGTTACCTGCTGCGATTCCTGGTGCCGGTGCTTCCGCCGCTGATGCTGTTCCTGTTGCTGCCGGGTCCGTTGTGGATGGGTCTGGCGATGATGGCGCTGCTGTACATCCCGCTGATCTACTTCACGGTGGCGCTGCTGTACGTCTACCGGCGTCATCGGCTGATCAAGCACGGTCTCGACCCCGCGCTCGCGGACGCCGACGCCCGCCGGCGTGGCGAGCGCGAACGCTTGGACTACGAGCGCAGACACGGACGCGGTTGAGCCGTATCGAGACCTGGCGGTGGCTTATATCACAGGCATAGCCTAGAGGTATGAAAACCCCCACCTTCAGGCAACGGGTCGCCTACGACCTGGGCCGCGAGCTCCCCGAGGAGCTGCACGAGTGGGTCATTCACGACCTCGTCGGACACGGGGCCATGGAGCGCTATCTCGTCCGTTTCATCGGGCCGATCCTCCCGTTCCTCGCCCTGGTGCTGCTGTTCCCCGGGCCGATGCCCCTGAAGATCGGCTTGATCGTGATGATGATCGTCCCGCTGGTCGTCTTCACGGTCGCGCTGAGCTACGTCTGGCGCCGCTTCCGCCTGTTCCAGCACGGACTCGACCCCGAACTGGTCGACCACGGCAAGTGCACCGAACACGACCGCGACCTGTACGAACTGCGCTACGGCCACAGATAACGCCGCCGATCGATGAGAAGTACGCGCGTCGAGAGCCACGCGCGAAGATCTCTCACGGTCCGAATCCCTCGCAGACCCGTTCGCCGTCGCAGCATCGAAGCCATTCCCGGCCGATCACAGCATCCCGATCACCGCACGGCTCCCATCCGAACGACCGCCAGGTCAGCGCCGGGCGATCTCCGCTGACCGCCCTGACAGCACCACCCTCATCCGCGCACACCGAGTCCGGACCTGGGACACCTACGCGCCCAGCGCACCCCCACCACCGGTTCCGAGCGAAGCGAGACCGAGCATCCGCCGTTCGCGGCGCCGCAGGCGCTGGAAAAACAAACACAGCCCCGCGAACGCTCGACTGCGCGGGCGCTGGAGAATAACCCCATGCCCGAATCGCAGAATGTAATCGCCACCGCCGACCTGGCCGACGAGATCGGCCCGGAGATCCGCAGCTGCGACACGCAGTTCATCCAGTTCGGCGGGCGTGCCGCGTTCTCCGGACGCATCACCACGATCCGTTGCTTCCAGGACAATCTGCTGGTCAAGCAGACGCTCGGCGAGCCGGGCGAGGGCAAGGTGCTGGTTGTCGACGGCGGCGCGAGCGTACACACGGCGCTGGTCGGCGACATCATCGCCGGGCGCGGTGTCGAGAACGGCTGGGCGGGCGTGATCGTCAACGGGGCCGTGCGCGACTCCGCCATCCTGCGCACCCTGGACATCGGCATCAAGGCGCTGGGCACCAACCCGCGCAAGAGCACGCAGACCGGTAGCGGCGAGCGCGACGTCGCGGTGGAGTTCGGCGGGGTGACCTTCGTCCCCGGCGACATGCTCTACAGCGATCACGACGGCATCGTGGTGCGCGCCGAGGACTGAGCCGGCCGGCGGCGCGGCCGGGTCTGTCCGGCCGCTCAGGCGGACACGATCGCCTTGTGACCGGCGAGCGCGACCACGTCACCGATGTGCAGTTGCCTGCCGCGCCGCAGTTCCACCTCGTCGTTCACCCGCACCAATCCGGCGGCGATCACCGTCTTCGCCTCCGAACCAGAATCGATCAGGTTGGCCAGCTTCAGAAACTGGCCGAGCCGAATAACGTCGTCATCGATCGGTACTTCGACTGGTTCCGACATGGGTTGAATACTTACTCCCCCATCCGAACTCGCCGAACACCGCCCCAGCTTCCCAGCGATCTCCGGGCAACTTATGCCGCACTCGCGCTCCGCGCAGAAATCGGACCGTCTCCACCGTATGCACCGAATTCACGCCGATTTGGCCGGCCGCTCCGCCCAGGTCGGCGCGGAATCACGAAACTTCTTCGTCGAGCCGTCCCGGCGGGAAACGTACCGCGCCGGACTCCGGACCGCGCGAACACCGAACAAACACGCGCGCCGCAGGCTTGGCAAATCCGACACACTCACGTACACACTGGTTCCGTGACCTCCACGCAAGCCCAGCAACACCTCGACACCGCGCCACCCGCGGATAAACCGACTCCGCCGGTTCCACACCGTGGTCACGGACGCCTTTCGGAAGTGCCGCATATCGCGGGATTGACGCTCGGTGTATTCGCGGTGCTGTGCTTCCTCTGGAGCCTCTCCCCCGCGTTGCGTTTCCTGACCCAGGTGCCGCGCCGCTATATCGATGCCTATTACTTCGACGCGCCGGACACGAACTTGATGTGGGCGCTGGTGGTCGGGCTGACAGCCGGTGCGATCGCCAGCCGCAAACGGATCGCCTGGTGGTTGCTGATCGGTTATCTGACGCTCTACACGGTGGTCAACGCCATCGCCTTCGCCGAGCGCGGCAGCATTCACGCGCTGGTGGCGATGGTGCTGCACTCGGCCGTGATCGGCGTGCTCATCGCGGCGTGGCCGGAGTTCTACACCAAGGTGCGCCGCGGCGCCGGGTGGAAGGCGCTCGGCGTGCTGGTCGGTGGACTGGCGATCGGCGCGCTACTGGGCTGGGGGCTGGTGGAGCTGTTCCCAGGCAGTCTTCCGCCGGGCCTGCAGCGGCCGGGATGGGCGGTCTACCGGGTGACCGCGGCGGTGCTGGCGGAGAACGAGCGCTTCGACGGACATCCGCGACCGTTCGTCAACTTCCTGCTCGGCCTGTTCGGCGCTGTCGCGCTGCTGGCGGCGGTGATCATCCTGCTGCGCTCCCAACGCGCGGCGAACGCGATGACCGGCACCGACGAGTCGGCGCTGCGCGGGCTGCTGGAGCGCTCGGACGTGGAGGATTCGCTCGGCTACTTCGCCACCCGCCGGGACAAGGCGGTGGTGTTCGCCCCCAGCGGCAAGGCGGCGGTGACCTATCGGGTGGAACTGGGCGTCTCCTTGGCCAGTGGCGACCCGATCGGCATCCGCGAGGCGTGGCCGCAGGCCATCGATGCCTGGCTGCGCCAGGCCGATCAATTCGGCTGGGCGCCCGCGGTGATGGGCGCCAGCGAACTCGGTGCGACGGCGTACCGGCGCGCGGGCCTTTCCGCGCTGCGTCTCGGCGACGAGGCGATTCTGGACACCAGGAACTTCTCGCTGGCGGGACCCGAGATGAAGCCGGTCCGCCAGGCCGCGAACCGGCTGCGCAAACACGGTGTCGTGGTTCGCATCCGCAGGCATCGCGATATCCCCGCCGAGGAGTTCCCCCGGATCATCGCCCGCGCCGACGCCTGGCGCGACACCGAGACCGAACGCGGGTTCTCCATGGCGCTGGGCAGACTGGGCGACCCGCTGGACGGCGACTGCCTGCTGGTGGAGGCGGTCAATCCGCAGGACCGGGTGCTCGGCATGCTGTCGCTGGTGCCGTGGGGCCGCACCGGCGTCTCGCTGGAGCTGATGCGCCGCGATCCAGGGGGTCCCAACGGCGTGATGGAGCTGATGATCTCGCAGCTCGCGCTGAACTCGGAGCTGTACGGCATCACCAAGGTGTCGCTGAACTTCGCGGTGTTCCGCTCGGTGTTCGAGGAGGGCGGCCGGATCGGGGCCGGTCCCGTGCTGCGCTTGTGGCGCGGCGTGCTGCTGTTCTTCTCCCGCTGGTGGCAGCTGGAGGCGCTGTATCGCTCGAACGTGAAGTACCAGCCGCACTGGGTGCCCCGGTTCTTCCTGTTCGAAGAGCGCAGACAGCTCCCGCGCGTCGCGGTGGCCAGCGCGCTGGCCGAAGGCTTCCTGCCTCGGTTCGGCAAGGAGCCGGACACCGCGATACACACCGGTGAGCATGTCGCTGTGCCCGCGACCGTGACGGGTCTGCACGCCGACGGCAGCCCGCCGGACCTGCCCGAAATCGAGGACGCCGAACAGTTGCCGCGCAGGCCGGAACAGGTCCGCGTTCGCATGGACAAACTGGCTCGGCTGGCGGAATCCGGCATCGATCCTTACCCGGTCGCCTACCCGCCGACACATACCGTCGCCGACGCGCGACGTTCCCCGCGCGGCACCACGGTCCGCGTCTGCGGCAGGCTGCTGCGCATCCGCGACTACGGCGGCGTGATCTTCGCGGTGGTCCGGGACTGGACCGACGACATCCAGCTGGTCATCGATCGCGACCGGGTCGGGGCCGCACGCAGCGCCGAGTTCGGCGAGTTCTTCGACCTGGGCGACCTGATCGAGGTGAGCGGTCAGATCGGGGCCAGCAGGCGCGGTGAGCTGTCGCTGCTCGCGGCGGACTGGCGGATGCTGGGCAAATGCCTGCACCCCTTGCCGGACAAGTGGAAAGGGCTGGCCGACCCCGAGGCCAGGGTGCGGCAGCGCTACGTGGACATGGCGATCAACACCGAGATCCGCGAAGTGCTGGCCAAGCGCAGCGCGGTGGTGCGCTCGCTGCGTGACTCGCTGAACTCCCTCGGCTACCTGGAAGTGGAGACGCCGATCCTGCAACAGGTGCACGGCGGCGCCAACGCCACTCCGTTCCTCACCCACATCAACGCCTACGATCTCGACCTGTACCTGCGCATCGCTCCCGAGCTGTATCTGAAGCGGCTGTGTGTCGGCGGCATGGAGAAGGTGTTCGAGATCGGGCGCACCTTCCGCAACGAGGGCGTCGACTTCAGCCACAATCCGGAGTTCACCATTCTCGAGGCCTACGAGGCGCACAGCGACTACGAGCGCATGATGCACACCTGCCGGAGGCTGATCCAGAACGCCGCGATCGCGGCCAACGGCGCCATGGTGGCCCTGCGGCCCAAGGGCGACGGCACCTTCGAAGAGGTGGACATCTCCGGCGACTGGCGGGTGCGGACGGTGCACGGCGCGGTGTCGGACGCGGTCGGCGCGGAGATCACCCCCGAGACCGATGTCGAGGAGTTGCGCGCGCTGTGCGAAAAGGCCGAGGTGCCCTGTCAGCACGGCTGGGACGCCGGTCAGGTGGTGCTGGAAATGTACGAGCACCTGGTCGAATCCCGCACCGAGGAACCGACTTTCTACATCGACTTCCCTACCTCGGTGTCCCCCTTGACCAGGCAGCACCGCAGCATTCCCGGCGTGACCGAGCGCTGGGACCTGGTCGCCTGGGGCGTCGAACTCGGCACCGCCTACAGCGAACTCACCGACCCCGTCGAGCAGCGCCGCAGGCTCACCGAGCAGTCGCTGCTCGCGGCCAACGGTGATCCGGAGGCGATGGAGCTGGACGAGGACTTCCTGCAGGCGCTCGAGCACGCGATGCCGCCGACCGGCGGGCTCGGCATGGGCGTCGACCGCGTCGTCATGCTGATCACCGGACGCAGCATTCGCGAGACACTGCCGTTCCCCTTGGTGAAACCACGCTGATCGAGCCTTCGGCCCGGAAGGGTTCTCATCGATCGAATCGGACCGCTACCCTAGGAGTTTCGGCCCCGGGAGGAGGCCGCTACACCAAAGGGGTTCCGATATGTACCTTGACCTGCTGACAAACGCGAGTCTGCTGGACCATTCCGTGTGGGCCAGCCCCGACACGTGGAACTCCGCGCTCGAGCTGGCCGCCAAAAAGAAGAAGAGCAGGGGCGGCGGCGGCCTGATCATCGGCGCGCTCTGCTGCCTGCTGGTGGTCGCGCTCATCATCGGCGGCATCTACCTGCTGACCAAGCGCAGGAAGAACAACTGACGGCAGACTTCGACGGCCCTGGCTCGGCCCATGCGAACCGGGGCGTCGATTCGCACCACCGTTGCTGTGGTCTGAAGCACGCTCGTACGCCGTCTCCGCAGCAGCGCGACCCGTCCGTGCGGGCGCCCGTGGTTCGCCCGAATGAATGCCCTAGCGCGCTCGCCCGAAGCCGAACCGATCGTTTCTAAAGCCGATCGATCTCGGTGAGATCGATATCCAGATCGAACGGCACGGTGAGCTTCAGGCGATCGTGGTGAATTCCGGTAAGCGCGTACGTCTTCGTGGCTGGATCGAGTTCGTAGACGTAGACGACCGGGCGGCCATCTACGTTCTCGACTCGCCAGAAGTGAGCGATGCCTGCGCGAGCATAAAGCTGCGGTTTGCGCTCCCGATCACGAGTACGCGATTCGGCGGACACCACCTCGGCTGCCAACACGACATCATCGGCGCGGTAGGTAGTCAGTTCGGGGCCGCCGACGCTTTCGGCGTGGATCACGACAATGTCCGGTTCCGGCCGCTGATCCCGCCCGAGAGTCACAGTCATTTCCCGTCGCACGCGCAGTTGCGGAGGGGCGAGGCGGCGCAGAGCGGAGTCGAGCAATGTAATGACCAACATATGGAACTGCGCCTGCGGACTCGCGAAGACGAGACTCCCGTCGATCAGCTCGGTGTGCGGGGGAAGGTCTGGCAGGCGATCGAGATCCTCGGCGGCGAACCCGCCCGGCGGCGGGCGCAGCCACTGCGGAAACGGCTCGACGGTCATGGTTCGAGTATGTCACCCCCTGATGGGTCGGACGAAGGGTTGACGGGGCCGGATCGAATGGGCCACGGGCATCCGGCAGAGTGGGGCGGGTGCAGTTGATTCTCGTTCGCCATGCCCAGCCGGTCCGGATGCTCAGCACGGGTGGGCCCGCCGATCCGGAGTTGGCCCCGGTGGGACTGGAGCAGGCCGAGCGGGTGCCTGCCGCGCTCGGTCATCACCGGATTTCCCGGGTGGTGAGCAGCCCGCAGCGCCGGGCTCGGGAGACGGCCGCGCCGACCGCGGCGAAACTGGGGCTCGGCGTCGAGGTCGTCGACGACCTCGCCGAATACGATCGCGATCTCCCGGCCTACATCCCCATCGAAGACGCCAAGGTCGAGTTCCGCGACGCCTATGACCGGATCAAGGCCGGGCATCTTCCGGCGCAGGTGGACGGTGCGGCGTTCAAGGCCAGGGTGCACGCCGCGGTCACCGGCATCGTCGCGGCCACCGATCCGGCCGACACGGTGGTCGTGTTCGCGCACGGCGGTGTGATCAACGTGCTGCTGCAAGAGGTCCTCGGGCTGGAACGGCCGCTGACCTTCCCCATCGACTACTGCTCGATCACCCGCGTCCTGTTCTCCCGCACCGGGCGTCGCACGGCCGCGACCGTCAACGAGAACGGGCACGTCTGGGATCTGCTGCCGCGCAATATCGCCGCGCGCTGAGCACTCACAGCCGATTACCAGGCGTATCGAACCGGTGTCCCAGTCACGGAATCTGAGATAGGACACGTGAGCCGCTCCGATCGGCGGCCCACGGTCCCAACGAAAGGAATTCCGTGTCGCTTCTCAAAACTGCCACGCCACTGCGGCGTCTGGCCCGTGTGGCCGTCGCCGGTGCGCTGATCGCCGTCCCCCTGGCCGCTCTGGCGACGACCGCGTCCGCCGAAACCCCGGCAGCGCCGGGCGTGGTGCAGGTCGTGGACGCACCGCAGCAGGTCGCCGACCACGACCGCGATTTCGACCGGGACGGACGGCACGACGATCAGGGTCGTGGACCGGACAACGGCCCAGGGCACGGTCCCGACAACGGCCCGGGTCGTGGCCCGGACAACGGACCCGGCCGTGGACCGAACGACGGCCCGAGGCAGGATGGCCCGGCGCCGCAGCAGTTCCTGCCGCCGACCGGGTCGAGCTGACCCGGCCGGTCACATCGCAACCGCAGGGCCCGTCTCCTCGTTCGGAGGCGGGCCCTGCGGGTTTCGGCGCCTGTCCCGGCCATTCCTGCGATCCCGCTGGGCATCCAGGAGATCGCCGTCGAAGCGCGGCCCCCAATGAGAATGGCAGGTCTGGGATCCCTTGCGCGGCATTATCACTACGCGGCGAGAATTCACAGCCGATTGCCAGGTCCATCGCACCGATGTCCCAGTGACGGAATCTTCGATAAGACCGGTGAGCCGCTGCCGAACAGCGGCTCACGGTTCGAGAGAAAGGAATTCCGTGTCGCTCTCCAAAACCGTTACGCCGCTGCGGCGGCTGGCCGGAATAGCCGCCGCAGGCGCGCTCGTCACCGTCCCGCTCGCGGCACTCGCCGCGACCGCGTCCGCCGAAACTCCCGCCGATCAGGGCCAGATCCAGCTGGTCGACGCACCGCAGCAGGGCGCCGACATCGACGGCGGCCCGCGTCATTTCGAACGTTTCGAACGGCACGACGGCCCGGACCGCGGGCCGGACGGCGGCCCGTGGCCGGATGGCCCGCGGCAGCGGCACTTCTTCCATGTGCTTCCGCCGACCGGATCCAGCTAGTCCCCACCACATCGAAAAGGGCCCACCTCCGAATTCGGAGGTGGGCCCTCGGTTTCGTTGCTCGCTCAGGCCATGCCAGCGATCCAGTTGTGCATCCAGGAGATCGCCGTCTGGCCGCCACCGACGGGGTAGCTGCCGTACAGGGTGTGCGCCTGGGACTTGTAGAAACGCTCCAGGTCCTTGACCCGCTGCTCGTTGGCCGAGTCGGTCAGCTGCGCCTGCAGGACGGGGACGCCGCCCGAGTTCATCAGGTCGCCGAGGATGTTGCCCGCCTCGATCTGGTAGCGCCACATATTGGCCGGGTTGGCGTCCGAGGCCTGGGCGAGGAATCCGGCGAACCGCGTGACGAAGTCCTCGGTCGCGGTGGCGCAGTAGAGGTCGTCGAGCGCGCAGATGGTGCGGGTGCGATCGCTGACCCAGCCGAAGCCGCCGACGCGGGGACCACCGGCGCCCGCGCCCGGCGCGACCGGGCCGACCTGGATGTCGGTGGGCGAACGGCGCGGATCGGAGATCAGGCCGACACCGGCGACGCGATCGGGCGGCACCACACCGAGACCGGTGCCGATCTCGGCGGCGAGATCACCGGCGGCGTCCGCGCCCTGGCTGTAGCCGACCAGCGCGATCTTGGTCGCGCCGCACCGCTGGGCCATGTTCGCGATCAGGCCGCGCGCGTTGTCGACCGCTTCCTTCTTGGAGTTGCCGTAGATCTCGCCCTCCCAAGGGAAAGCGGTCGCGGCGTAGGTCACGTAGTCGACCTCCGCTGAGGACGGGAGGCCACGGGTGACGCCGGCCAGCATGCCCGGCTGCGGGTTCTTCTCGTGCCCGGTCTCCCAGGTGCCCGGGATCGCCACCACGTACAGGCTCGGGCAACCGGGCGCGGCGATCGCCGAACCGCTACCGAAAACCAAGCCGGACATCACGGTCGCGGACGCGCCCAGAGCCGCGACGACCTTCTTCCACTGCATACCGCTCCAAACCTCGCCCTCGTCGAACTTCCCGCCGAGTTGCCGCGTCAATGCTGAACTCACTGGATGTCGTTCCAGTGCACGCCGGGTGAACACAAGTCACCCGACCGGATGACGTGCACTCACAACCGCATCCCAAGATCAGCAGCACGCCGGAGATCACAATAAGGCCACGCCCGCCGCAATGCCATTCGAACCCCGTAGTGTGTCGGATTTCCGTCGCCGGGGCGACTCGAAGCCGGGAAATCGAGGGATGAATGGTCCGATTCGGGCACGAAAAAGGCGCCTGTGGACGAGTTGTCCACAGGCGCCTTCGTTTCCGCTCCGGTAAGAGAGGGGACCTAGCGCTGAGCCACCATGGTGGGGGTGATCGGCGCCGGAAGGGCGGTCTCGCCTTCCAGGTACCGGTCCACGCCCGCGGCCGCGGCGCGGCCCTCGGCGATGGCCCAGACGATGAGCGACTGGCCGCGGCCCATGTCACCGGCGACGAAGACGCCGGGCACGTTGGTCGCCCAGTTCTTGTCGCGCTGCACGTTGCCGCGCTGGTCGTAGCCGACGCCGAGATCGGTGAGCAGGCCCGGCTTCTCGGGACCGACGAAGCCCATGGCCAGCAGCACCAGGTCGGCCTCGAGGGTGAAGTCGGTGCCCTCGACCTTCTCGAAGCGGCCGTTGACCATCTTGACCTCGTGCGCCTGCAGGCCGGTCACCTTGCCGTCCGCGCCGACGAAGCGCTCGGTGTTCACCGAGAACACCCGCTCGCCGCCCTCCTCGTGCGCCGATGACACCCGGTACATCAGCGGGTAGGTCGGCCACGGGGTGGACGCGGCGCGCTCCTCCGGTGGACGCGGCATGATCTCGAACTGGTGCACGCTGGCCGCGCCCTGGCGGTGCGAGGTGCCGAGGCAGTCGGCGCCGGTGTCGCCACCGCCGATGATGACGACCTTCTTGCCCTTCGCGTGGATGGGCGGCAGCCCCTCTTCGTCGGTGACGTCGTCGCCGAGCTGCACCCGGTTGGCCCAGGGCAGGAACTCCATGGCCTGGTGGATGCCGTCCAGGTCGCGGCCGGGGATCGGCAGGTCACGCGCCAGCGTGGCGCCACCGGCCAGCACGATCGCGTCGAACTGCTCGCGCAGCTGCTCGGCGGTGATGTCGACGCCGACGTTCACGCCGGTCTTGAAGATGGTGCCCTCGGCCTCCATCTGCGCCAGACGGCGATCGATGAAGCGCTTCTCCATCTTGAATTCCGGAATGCCGTAGCGCAGCAGACCGCCGATGCGGTCGGCCCGCTCGAACACGGTCACGGTGTGGCCTGCGCGGGTCAGCTGCTGCGCCGCGGCCAAACCGGCCGGACCGGAACCGACGACGGCGACCTTCTTGCCGGTGAGGCGGGTCGGGTAGACCGGGGTCACCCAGCCCTCGTCGAAGGCGTTCTCGATGATCTCGACCTCGACCTGCTTGATCGTGACCGGATCCTGGTTGATGCCGAGCACGCAGGACGCCTCGCACGGCGCGGGGCACAACCGCCCGGTGAACTCCGGGAAGTTGTTGGTCGCGTGCAGCCGGTCGATGCCTTCCCGCCAGCGGTCCTTGTAGACCAGGTCGTTCCACTCGGGGATCAGGTTCCCCAGCGGGCAACCGTTGTGGCAGAACGGGATACCGCAGTCCATGCACCGGCTGGCCTGGGTCCGCAAGGTCTCGTGGGAGAAGTTCTCCTCGTAGACCTCTTTCCAGTCCATCAGGCGCAGCGGCACCGGGCGCCGCTTGGGCAGTTCCCGTGTGGTGTGCTTCAGAAAACCCTGGGGGTCAGCCACGTGCGGCCTCCATAATCGCCTCGTCCACGTCCTTGCCGCTCTTCTCAGCTTCGGAGATGGCGAGCAAAACTTTCTTGTATTCGCGCGGCATGAGCTTCACGAAGTGGTTCACCTGCTGCGACCAGTCGCTCAGAATGCGCTCGGCGACCGGGGAACCGGTCTGGTCGCGGTGCTGGGTGATGATGTCGTGCAGCCAGGTGAAGTCGTCGCCGGCCAACTGCTCGACGGCGTCGGCCTGCTCGGGATTGAGCCTCGACGCGAAGGTGCCCTCCGGGTCGAAGACGAACGCCACGCCGCCGGACATACCGGCGCCGAAGTTGCGTCCGGTCTCACCCAGGATGACCACCCGGCCGCCGGTCATGTACTCGCAAGCGTGGTCGCCGACGCCCTCGACCACCGCGGTGGCGCCGGAGTTGCGCACGGCGAACCGCTCGCCGACCACACCGCTGAGGAACACCTGACCGCTGGTCGCGCCGAACAGGATCACGTTGCCCGCGATGATGTTCTGCTCGGCGGCGAACTCGCCGGGCGCGTTCAGCGACGGGCGCACCACCAGGCGGCCGCCGGAAAGACCCTTGCCGACATAGTCGTTCGCGTCACCCTGCACGCGCAGCGTGATGCCAGCGGGCACGAAGGCGCCGAAGCTGTTGCCCGCCGAACCGGTGAAGGTGATGTCGATGGTGTCGTCGGGCAGGCCAGCGCCGCCGTAGAGCTTGGTCACCTCGTGGCCGAGCATGGTGCCGACGGTGCGGTTCACGTTCGTGATCTTGGTCTCGAACTTCACCGCCTGGCCGCGCTCGAGCGCGTCCCGGCTCTGCGCGATCAGCTGCTGGTCCAGCGCCTTGTCCAGGCCGTGGTCCTGCGCCTTGGTGCAGCGGCGGTCCTGGTACATGAACGCCGTCTCGACGTCGTCCAGGATCGGCGAGAGGTCCAGCTTGCTGGCCTTCCAGTGCTGCTTGGCCCGCGAGGTGTCGAGCAGGTCGACCCGGCCGATGGCCTCGTCCAGCGTGCGGAAGCCCAGCTGCGCCAGCAGCTCCCTGACCTCCTCGGCGATGAACAGGAAGAAGTTCTCGACGAACTCCGGCTTGCCGGTGAACCGCTCGCGCAGCACGGGGTTCTGCGTCGCGACGCCGACCGGGCAGGTGTCCAGGTGGCAGACGCGCATCATGATGCAGCCGGAGACCACCAGCGGAGCGGTGGCGAAGCCGTACTCCTCGGCGCCGAGCAGCGCGGCGATCATCACGTCGCGGCCCGTCTTCATCTGACCGTCGACCTGCACCACGATGCGGTCGCGCAACCCGTTGAGCAGCAGCGTCTGCTGGGTCTCGGCCAAGCCGAGCTCCCAGGGGCCGCCCGCGTGCTTCAGCGAGGTCAACGGCGAAGCGCCGGTGCCGCCGTCGTGGCCGGAGATCAGCACGACGTCGGCGTGCGCCTTGGAGACACCCGCCGCGACGGTGCCGACGCCCGGCTCGGCGACCAGCTTCACGTGGATGCGCGCCTGCGGGTTGGCGTTCTTCAGGTCGTGGATCAGCTGCGCCAGATCCTCGATCGAGTAGATGTCGTGGTGCGGCGGCGGCGAGATCAGGCCGACGCCCGGCGTCGAGTGCCGCACCTCGGCGACCCACGGGTACACCTTGTGCGCCGGAAGCTGGCCGCCCTCACCGGGCTTGGCGCCCTGCGCCATCTTGATCTGGATGTCGGTGCAGTTGGTCAGGTAGTGCGCGGTCACGCCGAAGCGGCCGGAGGCCACCTGCTTGATCGCGCTGCGCCGCCAGTCGCCGTTCTCCTCCGGCTCGAAGCGCGCGGGCGACTCGCCGCCCTCACCCGAGTTCGACCGGCCGCCGAGACGGTTCATCGCGATCGCCAGGGTCTCGTGCGCCTCCGCCGAGATGGAGCCGTAGCTCATCGCGCCGGTGGAGAACCGCTTCACGATCTCCGAGGCCGGCTCGACCTCCTCGATCGGAATCGGGTTGCGCGCCTTGTGCTTGAACTTGAACAGGCCGCGCAGCGACGCCAGCCGCTCGGACTGGTCGTCGACCAGCTTGGTGTACTCCTTGAAGATCGAGTACTGGCCGGACCGGGTCGCGTGCTGCAGCTTGAACACCGTGTCCGGGTTGAACAGGTGGTATTCGCCCTCGCGCCGCCACTGGTACTCACCGCCGACCTCGAGCTCGCGGTGCGCGCGCTCGTTGCGGTTCTCCAGGAACGCGATGCGGTGCCGCTGGGCGACGTCCTCGGCGATCTCGTCGAGGCCGATGCCGTCCAGGTGCGAGCGCAGGCCGGTGAAGTACTCGTCCACCAGCTCCTGCGACAGGCCGATCACCTGGAACAGCTGGGCGCCGTTGTAGGAGGCCAGCGTGGAGATGCCCATCTTGGACATCACCTTCAGCACGCCCTTGCCCGCGGCCTTGTTGTAGTTCGCGACCGCCTTGCGGTAGTCGGCGGCCAGGTCGCCGGTGCTGCCCGGCATCTCCAGCGCGCCGCGCTCGAGCATGTCCTCGATGGTCTCGAAGGCCATGTAGGGGTTGATCGCGGCGGCGCCGAAGCCGACCAGGGTGGCCATGTGGTGCACCTCGCGGGCGTCACCGGCTTCGACGACGAGGCCGACCATGGTGCGGGTGCGCTCGCGCACCAAGTGGTGGTGCACCGAGGAGGTCAGCAGCAGCGACGGGATCGGCGCCAGCTTCTCGTTGGACTCGCGGTCGGAGAGCACGATGATCCGCGCCCCGCCGTCGATGGCGGCCGACACCTGGGTGTTGATCGCCTCCAGCGCCTTGCGCAGGCCCTTGCCGCCCTTCTTCACCGGGTACAGGCCGCGCACGACCACCGAGCGCAGCTCGGGGTGCGATCCGTCGTCGTTGATGTGCACGAGCTTGGCCAGCTCGTCGTTGTCCAGGATCGGCTGCTCCAGCGCGATCATGTTGCAGGACTCCGGCCCCGGGTGCAGCAGGTCGGCCTCCGGGCCGATGTTGCGCTTGAGGCTGGTGACCACCTCTTCCCGGATCGCGTCCAGCGGCGGGTTCGTGACCTGCGCGAACAGCTGGGAGAAGTAGTCGAACAGCAGGCGCGGACGGGCCGAGAGCACCGCGATCGGGGTGTCGGTGCCCATCGAGCCGAGCGCTTCGCCGCCGGTCTTGGCCATCGGCGAGATCAGCAGGTTGAGCTCCTCGGTGGTGTATCCGAAGATCTGCTGACGGATCAGCACGCGGTCGTGCGACATGTGCACGTGCGGGCGGTCGGGCAGGTCGGCGAGGCGGGAGACGCCCGCGTCCAGCCACTCCTGGTACGGGTGCTCGGCGGCGAGCTGGGACTTGACCTCTTCGTCGCCGACGATGCGGCCCTGGGCGGTGTCGACCAGGAACATGCGGCCCGGCTGCAGGCGCGCCTTCTTGACCACCTTGGACGGGTCGATGTCCAGCACGCCGACCTCGGAGGCCATCACGACCAGGCCGTCCTCGGTCACCCAGATGCGGCTCGGCCGCAGGCCGTTGCGGTCGAGCACGGCGCCGACGACGGTGCCGTCGGTGAAGCACACCGACGCGGGGCCGTCCCACGGCTCCATCAGCATCGAGTGGTACTCGTAGAAGGCCCGCCGCTGCGGGTCCATGGTCTCGTTGCGTTCCCATGCCTCGGGAATCATCATCAGCACGGCGTGGGGCAAGCTGCGGCCGCCGAGGTGCAGCAGTTCCAGCACCTCGTCGAACCGGGCGGTGTCGCTCGCCCCCGGGGTACACACGGGGAAGATCTTCTCCAGCCGGTTCTTGCCCGCCGAGTCGACGCCGAAGACGTCGCTGCGCAGCAGCGCCTCGCGGGCGCGCATCCAGTTCTCGTTGCCGGTGACGGTGTTGATCTCACCGTTGTGCGCCACCCGGCGGAACGGGTGCGCCAGCGGCCAGGACGGGAAGGTGTTGGTGGAGAACCGGGAGTGCACGATGCCGAGGGCGCTCTCCACCCGGGAGTCCTGCAGATCCAGGTAGAACGCGCGCAACTGCGGCGTGGTGAACATGCCCTTGTAGACGAAGGTCTGCCCCGACAGGCTCGGGAAGTAGACCGACTCCCTGCCGACCGCACCCTCACCGGCTCCGGCCGACCCCAGTTCGCGCTCGACGCGCTTGCGCACCACGTAGGCGCGACGCTCCAGATCCATGTCCGACAGCGGATCGGAGGCGCCCTTCGGCGATGCGATGAAGATCTGCCGGAAGCTCGGCATGGCGTCGCGCGCCAGCGCGCCCAGCGACGACTCGTCGATCGGCACCTCGCGCCAGCCGAGGACCTCGAGGCCCTCTTCCTTGACGATCTTCTCCACGCCGTAGGCGGCGCGCGCGGCTTCGCGGCGGGCCTGCGGCAGGAAGGCGATGCCGGTGGCGTAGGAGCCCTCCGGCGGCAACTCGAAGTCCACGATGGCGCGGAAGAAGCGGTCCGGGACCTGGATCAGGATGCCCGCACCGTCGCCGCTGTTGGGCTCGGCGCCGGCGGCGCCACGGTGCTCCAGGTTCAACAGAGCCGTAATAGCCTTGTCGACGATGTCGCGGCTGCGGCGGCCGTGCATGTCGACGACGAATGCGACGCCGCAGGCGTCGTGCTCGTTCGCCGGGTCGTAGAGCCCGATGGGTCCAGGTGACCGGTGGCCAGGAAGTTGCGTCATGCCTCTGCCTTCAAGAAAGTCGGCCTTCGAAGAAAAACGGCCTTTCGTCGAACGCCTCCGTACAAGACTGCGCCCATACGTTCCGAAGCCAGCCGCGCTGATGGTCTTCGGCGTGCGATCAGGTGTGCAGTTGTCCACCCGCTTCTGTGACGTAGTGGGTGCCCTTCGGTAACGGATCCCTAACAAGATCCTTACCTCCGAGCGGGTGCTCGCCCGCTACGCTGAGCACCTGGCTAGGGCTGCCCGAGCGGGCGAGGTAGCCGAACGTTCTGTGTTCGGCGTAAGAGCAAACGATAAGTCAGGTCCAGGGCCCAACCAACTTAGGTAGTGCTAATAACCAGGTTTAGCTGGGCTTCTGCATCGGGTCCTCCACGTGTGCGCGTCGTCCAGTGTAAAGCAGCGAGTGCCATGCGATCGATCCCCTTGGCACCCGGTGCCAGCTGGGAAAACCGGCGCGCGACACCGACCCGAGACCTTCCTCACAAGGTCGCGAAACCGCCCTCACCTGCGTCGAAATGGATTTCCCCCGTGGGACGCCCGGCAAACCAAGTGGCGGCGGCTAACTCGGCGATCGCACCGGTGAGAGATTTCCGACAGCTGCGTGACAAGCAGTGAATATGATCCGACCGTCCGGCCTCTTTTGTCCACTGTGGGCTTCAGCACATATCCAGCAAATATCGGGCAGTGGCGTTGGACACATCTTCGGAAATGGGGCGCCCAGCGGGGCTTCCGCGCGGCCTACGCCGGGCACAGCGACACGGCGGCGCGCACCAGCGCCGCTCGGTGCAGCGCGTCGGAACGGTCGGTGGCGAACACGCCGAAGACGCTGCGCGCCAACTGTTCCGCGCAGTCCGGCGCGGTCAGCTCGGCCCGGTGCCTGGCGAGCTGATCGAGGATCTCGACATTCACCCGGTCGATGACCGGGCGCACCGAATCGAGCCCCACCGGCACGCTCGGCGCCGCCGCCGGGTCGAAGCGCCACCGCGCCATCAGCCCGCGCTGCACCGTCTTGTTGGCCTCGATCTGCCCGAAGAAGACCTGCCGCACCCAGCCTTCCGGCAGCTCACGATCGTGGCCGAGCCTGGCCATGGTGTTGTAGACCTCCGCCTCCCGGACCGGATCGTCGATGGCGGGCTCGATGCCGCGCTCGCCCGCGGCGACCCACTTCGCCGCCGCCACCGCGTCGGCGGTGTCCAAGCGCTCGGCCACCAGCGCGACCAGCCGGTCGAGCGATGGCTCGGCCGGGCCGGCGCCCGCGCTAACCGGCCACATCAGCAGCGCCGCCGCCAGCAGCGTCAACCCGAGTCCGCGCACGTCGTGACCTCCCGCAATCGCCCACCCCGATACGAATCACCGCGCCAGCGTAGGCGAACGAACCGGCCGCGCCGCGCCCTACGCGGAATGAGCTGTGAGCCTGGCCACATCGAGCCGTTCCTGCTCGCTGCGCAGCGGGCGAGCCTGTCACGCTGTCACAACGAATCCGTGACAGTTTCGTCGCGCCCGTGATGCGCCTGGGACGTGAAGGATGTGCATTCCGATGACCGTCACCGGCTTGTTCACCTGGCTCGGCGGCGGCCGGACCAGCGCCGTCGAGGATCGCCACGAGCGCGCCGGATACGCCGTCACCGGTGCTGTCGTGCTGCTGTTCGCCACGATCTCCGGTGTGGTCGCCGCCCTCGCCGCCGCCTCCGCGTGGCCCTGGTGGGCCGCCGTGGTCTGCGGCATCGTGCTCGCCGCGCTGATCGGCGCGCTCGCCCGTGCGCTGGCGACGGCGCGGCCGAGTGGCGGACCGGATCGGCTCGGGTCGATCGCGCGCGGCGCGGTCGCCGTGCTGGCCGGTGGATTGCTCGCGGAACTGGCCGCGATCGTCTTGTTCAGCGGGTCCGTCGACCGGGTGCTCGAGCAGCAGGCGCAGCGCTCGCTCGATTCGGCGCCGCGGGTCGTCGCGGCGCAGGCGGAACTGGACCGGGCGCGGGCCGACCGCGCCGCGCTCGAACAGGCGATCGCCATGGCGCAGAACGATATCGATCACGCCTTGGTGATCGCGCGCTGTGAGTTCAACCCGACCCCCGAGTGCCCTCGGACCAGGATCACCGGCGTGCCGGGCCGCGGACCGGAGGCACGGACCGCCGACGCCATGCTCGACGACGCGCGTAAGCAGCTCGCCACCGCGCGGGACCGGGTCGACGCGGCGGACCGCAGGATCGACGCGGGCCAGGCCGCCCTGACGGCCGCACGGACCGCCGCCTTCGACGACGCCGACCGCGGGCTCGGCGCGCGCTGGCAGGCGATGAACGACTACACCGTGCACCACGCGCTGCCGCTGCGCGTCCTCACCATCGTGGCGTTCGTCGCGCTCGCCCTGCTGCCGCTGGCACTGCGCTGGTGGCGTGGCGAGACCTCGTTCGACCGGCACAACGCGGCGCGCACCGTGCTCGACCGCGCCGAGCGGGAAGCCGACACGGCGATCGCGGTCAAGCAGGCCGAAGTGCGCGCCGAGGCGGAGGCCATGCGCGCCGAGCAGCAGCTCACCGCCGCCCGCCTCGCCGTCGAGGCGGACACGGCCATCGACCGGGAACGGCAGCGCACCCGCATCATCGCGGCCATCGGCGGCATCGAGATCGGCATCACCGAGCCGCCGCGCCGCCCCGAACTTCCCGCCGCCGCGGCGGACGACCGAAAGGACAGCGCCATGCCCGACGAGGCGACGCCGAACCTACCCGCTCCCACCGGCGCGCACCCGCAGGCGCCCGCCGTGGCGCCGGCGCCGAGCGGCGGTCTCGAGCTGCCGCTGATCGGCGCGATCCCGTTCACCGACACCGCGGCGCGTTTCATCCGGCCGCTGGTTCCGTCGTTCGTCGCCAACGCGATCGACACGGCGACGCATCCGTTGCGCACCGCGCGGCAGGCGTTCGAGGAGGTCGAGGAGATCACCTTCACGCTGCGGCGCACCCGCAAGGTCACCGTCGACGGCCAGACCTCGCACCCGCAGGCCGTCGGCTACCAGCTGCAGCCCGGCGCGCCCGAGATCGCGCACGCCCAGCACATCGCTTCGACCGTTGTCGACGCCGCCTACCCCGCGCCGCGCTATTCCTCGCTTCCACCCACCGGCGCCGCCGGCTACGGCCTGCCCACCGGCGCCCGCAGGGACGAACTGCCGGGCCACCACCGTCCCGAACTTCCCGAGCCCAATCGCCGCGAGCTGCCACCGGGCCACTGACGGCACCGCAGGTCTGCCGCGCCGGACGGGCCTGCGGAGGTGCGACCTGCCGCCGGACACTGACGGCACCGCCGGTCTGTCGCGCCGGAAGACCTGCGGAGGGATGCTCCGCCACTGCGGATCGGCCCTGTACAGGCACACTGCCCGCGGATCGGCGCAGCCGGGGCCTCCCCGCCGGATCGGGCCTTGCGCGACGGCACAGCGCGAGTAACGACCGCGCCGCGCCCTTCGGGACCCGATTCGGATTTCGACTACGCCACAAGACGTCCGCGCATGTACCGATCGGCCCTTTCTGCGGCCTCGACGAGTCCTCGCCTGGAACCTGCCTTCGGCGCGTACGGCAGAAACGATTCGCGGACCGGGTCGCCGGGTCGCGTCCGCCACGCCGCGGCGCTGCTCGGCATACGCTGCACCCATGCAGCACAGGGAGGTGACGCTCGCCGCGGCGCCGTGGGGGTCGCGATTGCTCGGGTCCGCCGAGGAGTCGTCGGGGGTGCGCCGTATCCGCGTTCAGTTGTTGCTCACGGTGCCCACGCTGCTGGGCAATCTCACCGGCATGGTCGTGTCGATCGTCCTGGTCGGCTTCGTCCTGCCGGGTCCATCGGTGTTCACCCAGGATCTCTTGCTGCTCGACGCGCTCGCCGCGCCGCTGTACGCGGCCTGCGCGCTGTTGCTCGGGCTGTGGTGGGGCACCAGCCGCGGGTTGCGCGTTCTGCGCTGGGCCACCGACCCCGAGCACGTGCCGACCGAGGACGAGCAAGCCGCGGCCGCGGCGGTGCCCCGCAAGCTGGTGCGCGATCAAGCGCTGCTGTGGTGCGGCGGACTCGTGCTGCTGACCACGCTGTACGGCCTCGCCGAACCGCGGTTGATCCCGAAAGTGGCCTTCGGCATCGCGTTCAGCGCCATCGTGGTGTGCGCCAACAGCTATCTGATCATCGAGTTCGCGCTGCGGCCGGTCACCGCCAGGGTGCTGGAAGCGGCGGATTCCGGCCGGCGCCGCGACATCGGCGTCTTCGGGCGCTCGCTCATCGTCTGGATGGTCGGCTCCGGCCTGCCGGTGGCCGGGATGATGGTGCTCGCGGTGCTGGCGCTCACGATGCAGGACGTCACCAAGGCGCGGCTGGCGGTCTGCGTGCTGTCGCTCGGCGGTGCGACGCTGGTCTTCGGTCTGCTGCTGATGACGCAGACCTTGGCCGCGACCGTCGCTCCCATCCGCGGCGTGCGCCGGGCGATGCGTCAGGTGGAGGACGGCGATTTCGATGTGGCGCTGGCCGTCTACGACGGCACCGAACTCGGTGAGCTGCAGAGCGGTTTCAACCATATGGTGGAAGGGCTGCGCGAGCGCGAGCAGATCAGGGACCTGTTCGGCAGGCATGTCGGGCGCGAGGTCGCCGCGGCCGCACTGGCGGGCGACCCGACGCTCGGCGGTGTGGAGACCGATGCCGCCGCCCTGTTCATCGACATCGTCGGCTCGACGACGATGGCCGCGAGCATCCCCGCGCCGGAGATGGTCGCCATCCTCAATCGGTTCTTCGGCATCGTCGTCGACGAGGTGGAGCGCCACGGCGGGCTGGTGAACAAATTCGAGGGCGACGCGGCCCTCGCCGTCTTCGGCACGCCCGCGCCGCTGGCCGACGCACCGGGCGCGGCGCTGGCCACCGCCCGCGCGATCCGGGCCAGGCTCGACAGCGACGCGGCCGATTTCGTCGCCGCCATCGGCGTGGCCGCGGGCCGGGTGGTCGCGGGCAATGTCGGCGCGCATCAGCGCTACGAGTTCACCGTCATCGGCGACGCGGTCAACGAAGCGGCCCGCCTGTGCGAACTCGCCAAGCAAGAGGGCTTGCTGCTCGCCTCCGGCACGACCGTCGCGGCGGCTGCCGAGCCGGAGGCGCGGCATTGGCAGCTCGGCGACTCCGTCACCCTTCGCGGCCGCCTGGCGCCGACCCGGCTCGCCCGCCCGGCCTGACGACGTCTTCACCGTGCAGATGTTCCGGCGAGCATTTTCGACGGTCTCAGCGACCGGTCGTGCGGCGGGAAACGCTCGCTGCCGGTGGCCGGGCATCGGCTGTCGCCTGGTCGGGAGCGGAATCCTCGCGGCGGGGTAGCAGCAACGGGCTGGCGAGAATCAGCAGTCCCGCGACTGTGATCGCCGTGCGTGGGCTGGTGGCGTCGGCGAGCAGTCCGCCGAGCGCGCTGAGCGCGGCGATGGCGGCGCTGCTGCTGATCGACCAGGCCGACAAGGCGCGGGCGACGCGGTCCTCCGGTGTGTGCTCGAGCCGATAGGTGGCCAGTACCGGGTTGTACAGGCTCATGCTGACGATGATCGCGAGCTCGACAGCGATCACCGTCGCCAGGCCCGCGACACCTGGCTGGACGAACGCGAGGCCGATCAGCCAGATCGCGCGCAGCGTGCCGACGGTACGCAGGACCGGGTGCCGGCCGTACCGCCGTACGACACGACCGGCGAGGCGTGCGCCGATCAGCCCGCCGACGCAAGGGGCGGCGAACGCCAGGCAGTACTGCCAGGGTGGGAAGCCGAGCTCACCGAGCAGCAGTACGGCCAGCAACGGCTCGGTGGCCATGATCAACCCGCCGACCAGCAATTGGTTGAAGTAGAGCGCCCGCAGGCCAGGATGACCCAGAATGTGCCGCCAGCCGTCGAGCAACTCAGCGGCCCGCATCCTGCGCTCGCCGGTTCGCCGCGGGGTGTCCTCCCGGCCGCGAATCGCCGTGACCGCCAGCGCGGAGCACAGGTAGCTCAGCGCATCGGCAACCACGGTGGTGACCGGTCCGAACAGGCCGATCGCCGCCCCGCCCAGCGGCGGCCCGACGGCTATGGAGCTCCACGTGGTCGATTCGAACCGCGCGTTGGCCACGAGTAGGTCCTGCGGCCGCACGATGGCTTTGAGATACGCGCCGCTCGCCGCGTTGAAAGCGATCTTGGCCGCCGCGACCACCGCGGAGACCGCCAGCAATTGGACGAAACCGAGCCGGCCGAAGGCGTAGGCGAGCGGGATCGTCATCATGACCGCGAACCGGATCAGGTCCATCGCGATCAGCACCGGCCGCTTGCGGCGGAACTCCACCCACGGCCCGAGCGGCAACGCGATCAGCGCGCCCACCGCAGGCCCCACCGCCGACAGCGCGGACACCTGCGCGGGTCCCGCGTGCAACACCAGGACGGCGATCAGCGGCAAGGCGCCGAATCCGAGCCCGGAGCCGTAGGCGCTGACCGCGTAGGCCGTCCACAGCCAACCGAACGGCCGCCCCAGGGATCGTCCGGTCGCCAAGCTGCGCACCTCCCGCTTCGGACAACTCGCTGTTGATCGCCGTGATCAAAGCAAGACCGATGACGCCGAATCAAACAACCGATCGGGCGGCGAGCCACAACGATTCGTTGTGTGGCTAGGGTTTCCGCGTGGATCTCAACGCCGTGCGCACCTTCGTCGCCGCCGCGGACGCCGGCCAATTCCAAGAAGCCGCCGCGGAACTCGCGATCACTCAGCAGGCGGTCTCCAAGCGCATCGCGTCGCTGGAGAAAGACCTCGGCGTGCGCTTGTTCGCCCGCACCGCACGCGGCGCTCAACTCACCATCGACGGTCAGGCCTTCCTGCCGCACGCCCGTGAATTGCTCCGGGTCGCCGAGCGCGCCGACGCCTCGGTGCGCCCTGGCCGGCGCGTGCTCCGTGTCGACATCGTCGCCCGGCGAATCGTGACCGGAGTGCTGCTCCAGGATTTCCACCGCAAGCATCCCGGCATCGATTTGGACGTCGTCACCCTCGACGCCGACCTCGACGCGGCGATCGCCGCCGTGGAAGCCGGAACAATCGATGCCACCTTTCACGCCGTCCCCCCGCGGCAGCGTCTCCCCGATGCGATCAGCACTGCCCGAGTGATCGACGAGCCGCACCAGTTGCTGGTCGGCCCCCGCCACCCCCTCGCCACCGCCCGCGCCGTCACGCCCTGGCAGCTTGCCGGGCACCGGATCTGGATGCCGGGCCTGCCTGTCCGTGGCGAGGTGGCCGACTACTACGCCGAATTCGCGACCACCTTCGGGTTCACCATCGACATTCTCGGCCCGGTCTTCGCGAAAGAGGCTCTGCTGGACGAGATCGCGGAGGCGTCGGACCTGGCGACCCTGATCGGCGAAGGGTCGCGGTATCTGTGGCCGGACCGCTACGACCTGCGGCGAATTCCGGTGCGTCAGCCGACGCCGGTCTACCCGATGTCGATGATCTGGCGCGGTGACAATCCCCATCCCGCCCTCGTCGAACTTCGCGACTACCTCGACGCGAGGCGAGCGCACGCACCCGCCGCAGACGTTTGGGTACCGACATGGGCGCAGCGCGTGCCGCCCACCTGACAGAAATCATCCACGCACTCGGCGCAACCGGAACGCCACCACCGCCGCGATCAACAGAATCGAGGTGGTGCCGACGGCCGCGAAGTGAATGCCGGAGACGAAGGACTCGTGCACCGAGGCGAGGAACGAGCGCCCGGCGGCCTCCGGCAGTTCACGGGCGAAAGCCGTGGCGGCGCCCAGCGATTCGGACGCGGCCGCCATCCGGTCTCCGGGCACGTGGGTCGGGTCGATGCCGTTGCGGAAGATCGCCATGACCACGCTGCCGAGTATCGCGACGCCCAGCGCGACGCCCGTCTCGTACGCGGTCTCGGAGACCGCGGCGGCCGCACCCGCGCGTTCCGGCGGCGCGGAGCCGACCACCAGATCCGACGACACGGTCAGCGCGACACCGACTCCCGCCCCGATGAGCAGGAAACCGAGCACGAACGGCGTCGTACTGGTGGCCGCGTCGGGGCGGAGCAAGCCGAACAGCGCCGCGCCCGCCGCCGCCGTGATCAGCGCGCCGCCGAGCACCGTGCCCGGCCGCAGTCGCCGCACCAACCAGGCCGCGGCGAGCGAGGCGATCATCCCGGCCGTCAGACCGGGCAGCAGCAGCAAACCGGCCTGCAGCGGGGAGCGCCCCAGCACCAGCTGGAGATACTGCGAGCCGAAGAACAGCACACCGGCCAGCGCGAACACCGCGAGCAGATTGGTCAGCACCGCCGTACGGAACTTCGGCAGCGCGAACAGCGCCAGATCCAGCATCGGTTGCGCCAGCCGTCGCTGCCTGCGCACGAACCACGCGCCGGCCAGCAGGCCGAGCACGCCGACCACCGCGACCCGCACGCTCGGACCGTGCGCGGCGCATTCCTTCACCGCGTACACCACCGGCACCAGCGCGAGCATCGACAGCACGGCGCTGAGCAGGTCGAAGCGACCGGGTCGCGGATCACGCGACTCCGGGATCAGCACCGGACCCAGTCCGATCAGCACCAGCATGACCGGCAGGTTCACCAGGAAGACCGAACCCCACCAGTAGTGCTCGAGCAGCCAGCCGCCCAACAGCGGTCCCGCCGCGGCGCCACCGCCCGCCATCGCGCTCCACACCGCGATCGCGACGGTTCGCTGCCGCGGATCGAGGAACATCGACCGGATCAACGCCAGCGTGGCGGGCATCAACGTCGCGCCGGCGACACCCTGCAGCACGCGTGCCGCGATGAGCATCTCCGGAGTGAGGGCCCACGCCGCCAGCACAGAGGCCGCGCCGAATCCGGCCGCGCCGAGCAACAGCAGTTTGCGCCGCCCGATCCGGTCGCCCAGATTGCCCATGACGACGAGCAGTCCGGCGAGCACGAACGAGTAGACGTCGATGATCCACAGCAGTTGCGGCGTGGTGGGCGCGAGATCGGCGCTGATCGCGGGCACGGCCAGATCGAGCACCGTCGCGTCGACGGCCAGCAGCAGGAGGGCCAGCGCCAGCACGGACAACCCCACCCACTCGCGTGCCCCCGCGCGGGGCGGGGCGTTGGTCGATAGTTCGGTGGCCGGGGTGGTCTGGGGGGTCATGACTTTCTCGACTTCCGTCGTCTGGTTTCTTACCGTCCAGACGGTATAGTACTCACCTAACCGTCCGGACGGTATAGTCATCCTGGTGACGGCTGACACCCGCGACCGCATCCTGGACGCGCTCGAGACCTTGCTCCTGGAAAAAGGCATGGCGCACGTGACGTTGGAGAACGTCGCGGCCACCGCGGGCGTCTCCAAAGGCGGCTTGCTCTATCACTTCAAGAGCAAAGACGCCCTGCTAGCGGGCTTGGTCCGCAGACTGGCCGACCGTGCGGGCCAGCAGCTGGACAGCGCGGTCGCCAAAGGCGGCTCGGTTGCCGAGTGGTACCTGCAGACGCCGAACCCGGCCGACGAGGCGGAAGCGGTAGAACTCGAGCTCTACCGGTCGATGCTCGCGACCATGCGCACCATCGACGCCACCCCGGAGCCGGGCGAGGTGCAGCGGGCGCTGGCCGACATGATGACTTCCTGGTCGGACGGTCTGGACGAGGAGGTCGACGACCCGGTGCGGGCCGACCTCATCCGGCTGGTCGGCGACGGCGTCTACCTGCGCGCGCTGCTCGGCCTCCCGCCCATCGATCCGGTTCGCTACCGGCACGTGGTGGACCGCTTACTGCGACGCTGACGGTTAGACTCGGCCCGTGCTGCCAGCCGCCGAACCGGCCGGCGCCGTCGGGGCGGGAACAGATCCGGTACCGGGGTCTCCTGGAACGACGGTGCCGATCCGACCGCTGAGTTTCCGTGAACTGCTCGATGTGCCGTTCGCGCTGATCCAGGCGAACATCCGCGCCCTGGCCTGGGTGAGCGTGCCGGGATTCCTACTCGCCGAGGCCGTGGTCGTCGCGGTGACCGCGGGCGGCTCCGCGCTCACCGGCGGCTCCGACACCGGCACCGCGTGGTCGGCGATCCTGGCCACCGCGGCCTGCGCGTGGCTGCTGCGGTTCGCGTTACGCGGCACGACCGTGGCCCTCGGGCTCGCGACTGTCGGCGGCGCGCCGATCGGCCAGGGGACGGCGCTCCGCCGATTCGGCGCGACGCTCGGCCCGCTGCTGGTGTTCCAACTGTTGTTCACCGTGGTCGGGGTCGGCGTGCTCGCGGTGAGCGGCCTGCCGATCGTCACGCTGCCGCTCGCCGGGATCTGGCTGGGCTGGCTGCGCGCCCGCCGCTGGGTGACGGTGCCGGTGTTGTTCGTCGAGCGCACTTCGCATCGCGACGGCGTCGCACGCGCGAAACTGCTCGCGGAGGGCGCGGAGTGGCCGACCACCGGGCTCTGGATCGTCCAGCGGGCGCTGTTCACGCTGCTCGCGGTCCCGCTGCTGGCCATTCCGCTGTTCGTCTCGGATTTCTCCGGCACCCACCGCTGGCCGGTGCTCGTGCTGGTCACGTCGGCGGTTCTGCTGCTGACGGCATTCGGCGAAGTGGTCGAGGCTTCGTCGCGCGTGGTGTGCTACGTCGATCGGCGCTGTCGCAGAGAGGGATTGGACATCCGCATTCCCCGGAGGCAGGCGCGATGAGCGATCCCGCCCCGCCGGGGCAGCGACCGGCCGAGGTCGTGTTGTCGAAAGGTCGGCACACCACGAACGACCCGGCGCCGGGCACCCCACGACTCGGCGCCGCCGCCGAACATCGCGCCGCCGCCGAATCCGCCGCTCGGCAGCGGGATTTCGACCGTGCCCTGCGGGAACGTTTCCGCGCCGTGCTGCGCGGCCTGGAGCAAGGCGGTGTGCTCGAGGTCCGGCGGTCGCGCACCGCGCGGGAGACCGCCGACGACGTGACGACCGCGCTGCCGCTCGAGACCGCCACCGAGATCCAGCCGGCCGCACAAAGTTTCGACGAGGTGGTCTACGGCGGACGCCGCGCGACCGAGGACGAGTACCGCAGGCTGGAGTACGCCGACCGGTTCTCCGCATCCGCTCCCCCGCCCGCACCGGAACCGGTGGAGATCGAGGCGGTTGAGCGGGCTCCGCGCACCGGGCGCACACTGCCGCCGCTGCCGAAGGTGCTGCGCGACCCCCGGTTCTGGGCGGTGCTCGCCGTGACGGCCGCGGTGTTGCTGCTGGTCTACGGCGCTCTGCAGTCCTGCGGCGCGCCGGTCGCGCCGACCGCCCCGCCACCGCAACCGCCCCCGGATCTGCCCGATGTCCCGCCGCCGGACCGCCCCCGCTTCGGGACGGGCGAGGACGCGATCTGGGACCGGCTGCCCGCGCCGGTCTTCTACGGCGGCGTGCAGTTCCTCATCGCCGCCGCGGTGGTGGTGTGGTGGCGTGCCCGCAGACGGGGTGCTCTGGTGCGCGAGCCGCGGCCGGTCGAGGTGGCCGCGAACGAACTGCTCGCGGGCCAGGCGGCGCTGTACCGCCGCGCGAAGGACCACGATCACGTCGCGGGGAAGCTGCGGGCGGCCACGCTGCGCCGCGTTCGCACCCCGCTCGGCATCACGGCCGACACCCCGCCGGACCGGATCGTCGCCGTGATCGCGGCGCGCATCGGCGCCGACCCCGCCCGGATCGGCGCCGCGCTGTTCGGCCGGGTGCCCGATCCGGAGACCCTCCGGATGGTCGCCGCTCAGCTCGAACGGATCGAATCGGAGGTCGGATGAGACGCCGTCGCGCACCGCTTGTCCGGCTCATGGCCTGCGGGAACGCCCGCGAACCACAGGAGACGCAATGACCAGCACCGAAACCACCCCGACGGCCGAGCAAGCGGGCGCCGCGTTCCACGCCCTGCGCGCCGAGATCGGCAAAGCGGTGGTCGGCAACGACAACGCGGTCATGTACCTGGTACTCGCCCTGCTGTGCCGCGGCCACGTACTGCTCGAAGGCGTGCCGGGGGTGGCCAAGACACTGCTGGTGCGGGCGCTGGCCACGGCGCTCGACCTGGAGCACGCGCGGGTGCAGTTCACCCCCGACCTGATGCCGGGCGACGTCACCGGGTCGCAGATCTACGATCCGCACTCCGCCGAGTTCACCTTCCGGCAGGGTCCGGTGTTCACCAACCTGCTGCTCGCCGACGAGATCAACCGCACGCCGCCGAAGACCCAGTCGGCCCTGCTGGAGTCGATGGAGGAGCGCCAGGTCTCGGTGGACGGGAAGCCGCAGCCGCTGCCCGATCCGTTCGTCGTCGTCGCTACTCAGAACCCGATCGAGCAGGAGGGCACCTATCCGCTGCCGGAGGCGCAGCTGGACCGGTTCCTGTTCAAGGTGGACATCCACCTCCCCGGCCGCGACGACGAGTTCCGCATCCTGCAACGCCATGCCGCGGGCTTCGATCCGCGCGACCTCACCGCCGCCGGGCTGCGCCCGGTCGCGGGCCCGGCGCACATCGCCGCCGCGCGCGCCGCGATCGCGCAGACCACGATCAGCCCCGAGGTGCTCGCCTACACCGTCGACGTGTGCCGGGCCACCCGCACCTCGCCCGCTGTGCGGCACGGCGCGTCGACCCGTGGCGCGACCGCGCTGATGGCGGCCGCCCGCGCGTTCGCCTGGCTCAACGGACGCGGCTTCGTCACACCGGACGATGTGAAGGCCGTCGCCGTCGCCGTGCTGCGGCACCGCCTGCACCTGCGTCCAGAAGCCGAACTGGACGGCGTGACCACCGAGGGCGTGCTGTCGTCGCTGCTGCTTTCGGTTCCGGTCCCGGTGTAGCCGATGGTCGTCACCGGTCGGCTGGCCGCCGCGGCAGGCGTTGCGGCCCTGTTCGTCACCCTGGTCCTGCCGTCCGTGCTCGGCGTGGTCGTGGTGACCTGCGTCCTGGCCGCCGGGCTGCTCATCGATCTCGCCGCGGTGGGGCGCGCGCGGGACCTGACGCTTTCCCGCGAGGCACTGACCACGGTGCGGCTCGGGCGCTCCGTCGAAGTGGAACTCGTCGCGGTCAACACCGGAGCGCGCCGACTGCGCGGCACGGTCTGGGACGACTGGCCCGGCAGCGCACGCGCCGAGAACCGCACGCACGGCCTGGATCTCCCCCCTGGCACCAAAGTCCGTCTCCGCACCACGCTCACGCCCGCCTACCGCGGCGACCGGGTGGCCGGCCAGGTCACGGTGCGACTGCTCGGCCCGCTCGGACTGGCGGGCAGGCAGACGAGACGGGACGTGCCCGCCCGGGTGCGGGCGCTGCCCGCGTTCCGCGCTGAGCGGCTGCTGCGGTCGAAAGTCAAGCGATTGCAGCATCTCGACGGCCGCAATCTGGCCAACCTGCGCGGTCAGGGCACCGAATTCGACTCCTTCCGCGAGTACGTCGCCGGCGACGACGTGCGCGCCATCGACTGGCGCGCCACCGCCCGCGCCACCGACGTCCTGGTCCGCACCTGGCGTCCGGAGCGCAACCGGCACGTGCTGATGCTGCTGGACACCGGCCGGGTCAGCGCGGGACGGGTCGGGGACGGAACGCGCTTGGACGCGAGCATCGAGGCGGCCCTGCTGCTCGGCGGTCTGGCGGTCGCCGCGGGCGATTCGGTCGATCTGCTCGCCTACGACCGCCGAGCGCGCGCCGAGGTGCGCGGTGCAGGCGGAAGAGGTCTGCAGGCGAAGCTGCTGCACGCCATGGCCGGAATCGCTCCCGCTCTCGTCGACACCGACAGCGCCGGACTGGTGCGAGCGGCCGTTCAGCGCGCCCGCAGGCGCAGCCTGGTGGTCTGGTTCACCAGCCTCGACGGCGCCGCGGTGGAGGAGAACCTGTTGCCCGTGCTGCCGGTCCTGGCGCAGCGGCACCGGGTGCTCATCGTCTCGGTGACCGATCCGGATGTCGCCGCGGCGGCCGCCCGGCGCGAAGACCTGAACGACCTCTACGCCGCGGCCGCCGCCGAATCCGTGCTCGCCGAACGCGCACTGGTTCAGGAATCGCTGCGCCGCAGCGGGATCGCGGTCGTCGCGGCGTCCCCGGAACGCCTGCCGGAGGCTCTGGCGGACGAATACCTGGAACTGAAGCAATCCGGAGCCCTCTGAGTCTTCCCGTCGGGCCGCGGACTCGTCGAAGAGCGTCCTCGCGCGCCCGCCGAGGAGGATCATGACCCCATGGCCTCAGATCTCGCCGCCTTCGTCCGCGGATTGCCCAAAGCGGAACTGCACCTGCATCTGGAAGGGACGCTGGAGCCGGAGCTGAAGTTCCGCCTCGCCCGGCGCAACGGCATCGAACTGCCGGAGAAGAGCGTGGAGGAGGTCAAGCAGACCTATCGGTTCCACGACCTGACGTCGTTCCTCCAGGTCTACTACCCCGCGATGCGCGTTTTGCAGCGCCCGGAGGACTTCCACGACCTCGCTTTCGACTATCTGCGCCGGGCGCACGGCCAAGGCGTGCGTCATGCCGAACTCTTCTTCGATCCGCAGGCCCACACCGGACGCGGCATCCCGTTCCCCACGGTGATCAGCGGATACCGGTCGGCGATCGCTCGGGCGCGGCGGGAACTGGGGATGTCCGCCGAACTGATCCTGTGTTTCCTGCGCGACCACTCCGCGGAATACGCCATGGCGACGCTGCTGGAAGCGCTGCCGTACAAGAGCTGGATTCTCGGCGTCGGGCTCGATTCCGACGAGCGGGGCAACCCGCCGAGCAAGTTCGCCGCCGTCTTCGAGCGCGCCCGCGCGGAAGGCTTCCTGCTGACGGCACACTGCGACATCGACCAGCCGGCTTCGATCGAGCACATCCGCCAGGCGCTGGAGGACATCGCCGTCGACCGCATCGACCACGGCACCAACATCGTGGAGGACGACCGTCTGGTCGAACTGGCCGCGTCCAAAGGGATCGCCCTGACCTGCTGCCCGGTGTCGAACTCCTTCGTCACGGCGCGGATGAAAGCCGAAGAGATCGTCGGCCTGCTGAACCGCGGGCTGACGGTGACGGTCAACAGCGACGACCCCGCGTACTTCGGCGCGTACGTGGCCGACAACTACCTCGCGCTCGCCGATGAGGGCGGTCTTGGGGTGGATCAGCTGACCGAGTTGGCCCGCAACTCGTTCCGCGCCTCCTGGATCACCCCGGCCCGGCAGGACGCCTATCTGCGCGAGATCGACGACTACCTGGCGGCGAACGGCTGACCGGCGGGCGGCGGGAACACCGGGAACAGCGGCCGCGGCAGCACTCGGCGCTGCCGTTCGGCGATGACCGCGCCGAGCACCTGCGACGGCGGATACCCGGCCGGTGGCGCGACGCGCAACCGGTCGCACACCTCGGTCACGAGCGCCGTGCCCAGTTGGTGTTGCGCCGCGGGCGTCAGCGTGCGCAAGCGCGTCAGGTACTGCCGCGCCGCGAGCGCGAGGTCTTCCGGTAGCCCGGACAGGTCGAGCTGCGCGCTCCAGCCGGTCAGCCACGGCGGCGCGATCGCCAGCGCGGGCGGCGGCAGCGGGTGTTGCGCGTGCACGACCACGGTGCCCGCGAGCACGTCACCGATCCGCCGCGCCTGCGGCGAGCACATCGAGGTGAGCACCGCGATGGCGCCGAACCCGCCGAGCATCCAGAAATCGACGATCGCGCCGGCGAGGCCGCGGGTGAGCGCGTGCCGGAAGTCGATCGGCCCGCCGTCTTGGCGCACCACCCGCAGCCCGAGCATCAGCTTTCCCAGCGTCCGCCCGCGCCAAGCGGTCTCGCAGGCCACCGGGTAGCCGACCAGCACCGTCACGATGGTCACCAGGACGACCACGTCCAGCCACGCCGAGTCGACGCCCGCGGGCAGCAGCAGCGTGACGATCGCGAACAACAGCACGAACCCGAGCGCGCACTGGGCCAGCACGTCGATCAGGAACGCGGTGGCCCTGGTGGGGATCCGGGCGATCGGCAGTTCCAAGGCCACTGCTTCGCCGGTGGTGAACTCAGCCATGTCGATAGCATTCTTGCGACCGGCGGGAGTGGGAGGCAACCGAATGGACGTGGACGCATACAGCCTGGCGCACCGCAGGGCGTGGGACCGGCTCGACTATCTGTCCAAACGGAGCAAGCTGACCGGCGCGGAGGCGGACGAACTCGTCGTGCTCTACCGCCGCACCTCCCAGCAGCTGGCGCGGTTGCAGTCGCACAGCCCCGACCCGGAGCTGATCGCCGGGCTGAGCGCTCTGCTGGCGCGTGCGCGTGGCCGGGTGCTCGGGACGCGAGCCGACACCTGGCAGGAGATCGGGCGGTTCTTCAGCCATCGCTTCCCCGCGGCGCTCTACCGGTCGTGGCCCTGGTGGGCCGGCGTGGCCGCGGCGTTCCTGTCGGTGTCGGCCGGGTTGGCCGTCTGGGTGGATCGGTTCGATTCCGCCCGGGATGCGCTCGGCATCCCCGATGACACAGGCAGTCTCACCGCACCTGGCGGCGCGTTCGAGACGTACTACTCGGAGCATCCGCAGGGGGCCTTCGCCGCGCAGGTGTGGACCAACAACGCGTGGGTGACGGCGATCGCCTTGTTCACCGGCGTCTTGATCCTGCCCGCGGTCTATCTGCTGTTCATGAACGCGCTCAATCTGGGCGTCAGCGCCGGGCTGATGGCCGAGGCGGGGCGGCTGGATTCGTTCTTCGGCTTCATCCTTCCGCACGGCACTCTGGAGCTGACCGCGGTGTTCGTCGCGGGCGGCGTCGGCCTGAAACTCGGTTGGACGCTGATCGATCCGGGACGGCTCAGCCGGGTGGAGGCGGTGGCCAGGCAGGGACGGGCGACCGCGACCGTCGCGCTCGGCCTGGTCGGAGTGCTGCTGGTGTGCGGCTGCATCGAAGGATTCGTGACGCCGAGCCCGTTGCCCGCGCCGCTTCGCATCGCGATCGGGTTCACCACCGAGGCGTTGTTCCTGGTGTATGTGTTCGGAGTGGGACGCCGCGCGGCCACACAGCGGGCGAATCCAGGAGCCGGGGCATCGAGCAGTCAGCCGGTGGCTGTGACGCAGCCAACATTCAGCACACGCTGAGTGAAGTGACTGGGACAATCGGCAGCTAAGCGACGCCAGATCGGTTCGGAAGTCCCCCATTTGAGTTCCGCTGGCCGCAGCGAGTCGCTGCTCTAGCTGCGGCCAGCGTTACCGTCAACTCTACACAATCGTTACCCCTACGCAACCCTCCCTGCCGAGGTCAAGCGTATTAAGCAGCGCTTCAGCAAACCCTGGCGGCAGCACCTTTCAGCCCGGTGCCAGCTAACCGCATGCGACCCGCGCGACCGCGGTTTCGGCGAGCGGACAGCGCTCCGGCGAAACGGAGCGAAAAGTCGCCAAGATTGCTTCCCGGCAATGAATCGGCGCTCGCCGCGGGCGTTAGCCGAGCAGTTGGATAGACCTCTCCATGGTGCCCGACACCCCTCCCCACCTGCACGTTCATTTGCACGAAAGATCGATTGCTGAGCACCCGTCAATAGAAAGAGACCACAAGTTTGTTTACGCGGTAATAAACCGGGTATAGACATAGCGGCGCACTGGAAAGACCGGGCAGTTCCCCGACAGGCTCCGCATTAACCAATGAGTGAAAAGGATCTGGTTCACCCGGTCCGAACGCTCGGTGCAGCACCGGAGCCGCAACCATAACGGGGGATGTGATCTTCGCCTCACCTGCCGTTACCAGGCGTCGAGCGACGCGAAATCGACACCGTGGCACCCGAGTTGAAGAGACGCGCGTCACAGTCGCGGAGCGTCCATGCCTTCGCGGCGCAACAGCAACCCCGGGGCTCGAATCACTCCCTGGAAGTGACCTGAATCACCTTCACCGTGGTAAGGGGGCTCAACCGACGCGAAGTATCCCGGTGACCGTGCCTTGCAGCAGATGGCGGTCCCGAGTGATCAACGGTGCGGTCTGCAGCGGATCGTCGACGATGGTGCCGGGGAGCGGGTGCGAGGCGATGACCGCACCGGTCTCGGGATCGACGACGGTGAACTCGTACCCGTCCACAGGCGTGGTGCGGTCGGGACCGACGCGAGCGACCGTGTAGAGCCGGCTGTCGGCGGTGGACAACCGCGGAACGGCCGCACTGCGGATCCCGTTCTCCCACACCACATGACATCCGTCGCCGGCGACATCGACCCGCGTCATCCCGCCGGTGAACGGAGCATCCGGCGGCGACGCCGGTCCCGCTCCCTCGGGCAGCGCCGGATACGGGTAGCCGTAGGTGCTCGCCACGAAGATCGAGCGGCCGATCCCGACCGGCGAATTCTCGCTTCCCGGCCCGCCCGCGCCGAGCGCCGCAGCCGTGCACACCAATTCGCCGGAGCCGGAACGGAACACCAAGACGTGCACCTGTCCGTCGGCGTTGTCGACGATGGTCAGATAGTCGGCGCCGGTCTCGGGACCGAAGTAGGTGGGAGTCGATCCGGTGCCCCAGCTGAGTTGTCCGGGCTTGCGCGCCGATCCCCGGTCGTAGGCCGCGCGCCACGCGATCTCCGGAGCGCCGGACGCGCCGACCCGCAGTTCGTACAGCGCATGCGTCGTCGCCACGGCGACCAGCCCGCGCGGCGCCGCCGAGATGCTGTTGGCCACCTGCTCCCCCGCCGGCAGCGTCAACGCGGTGACCCGCCCGGCCGGGGTGACGAATCCGACGACGCCGCGGCCGGTCGCGAACCACACGTTGCCCGACCAGTCCGGGACGAGTCCCGTCACGTTGTCCCCCGGTGGGATCACCGGCCCGAGGTCGGCGGACGCTTCGCCGATCAGCCGCCACGTTCCCGCCGCGTCCCGTTCGTGCCGCACCAGGAGCAACCGGTCGGTGCCGTCCACGACCACCAAACGGTCGTCCTGATCCAGGTAGGCGTACACACCCCCGAGCAGACTGCCCTTGGCCAACGGCAGCGCGGCGAGCGAGGGCGCCAGCGGGCCTGGCGCCGCCGGATCGAGCAGATGCACCGTCGGGGTCTGTCCCGCGATCGCGGTGCACAGGGCGACCACGAGCCGGTCCGATCCCTCCAGCAGGGTGGGACACGCCGAAGCCAGCGGGTACGCGCCGACCGCGGCGGCGCGGGCGTCCGGCCCGGCCAGCGGCGTCGCGTCCGAGGACCCCGCGTCGCCGTGCATGGTGGCGCCGCCGGTCGGCCCGAGGAAAGGATTCGGCGGCGCGAGCGGACCCCACGGTCCGGCCGCCGAAGCGGGCTGGGTGGGCAGCAATGCCAGCACGCAGGCGGCGAGGAGGGTCATCGGCCGGCGCATCGCGATCCTCTTTCCCTGGGCGAAGCCGTACCCGAACGGATACCGGAGGCAACAGTATTCGGATCTTCGCCGCGCCACCCGCCCGGCAGCGGTCGTTACGATGATGCGCATGAACTCGGTCCGGGCCCGTCTGTTGTCCACCCTCGCCGGTCAGCTCGGGAATCCGCACGGCGTGCTCGGCAAGGGCGTCGCCTTCGTGCTCAACCGCGGCAACAAGGTCGCCATCGCCGGGGCGGTGCAGGCCGCCGACATCGCGCCGGGCGGTGCCGCGGCCGACGTGGGGTTCGGCGGTGGAGCGGGCCTGTCCCTGCTGCTCGAGCGAGTCGGCGCGAGTGGCGTCGTGCACGGTGTCGAGATCTCCGCCGACATGCTGGCTCGCGCCCGCTCGAAGCACGGAAGCGACATCGCCGCCGGTCGCCTGCGGCTGGCGGAAGGCTCGCTCACCGCGCTGCCGCTGCCTGACGACAGTCTCGATGCCGCGATCACCGTCAACACCGTCTACTTCGTGCCGGACCTGGCGGCGGCCTGCGCCGAACTCGCCAGGGTGGTCCGGCCGGGCGGGCGTCTGGTGATCGGCATCGGTGATCCGGACGCGATGGCGAAGCTTCCGTTCACGTCGTACGGGTTCACCCTGCGCCCGGTGCCGAAGGTGATCGCGGCACTGGAACAGGCGGGCTGCGCGGTCGAGCACCGGCGGCTGGGCAGCGCGCCGATTCCGCACCATCTGCTGGTGGCGACGCCCCGCTGACCTACATCAGCGCGCCGCCGTCCACCCTGATCTCGGTGCCGGTCATATATTTGCCGTCGTCGGAGGCGACCATGGCGACGACTCCGGCGATGTCCTCCGGAGAACCGAGCGCGCCGCCGTTGAGCCATCCGGTCATCCGGGAGAACAGCTGCGGGTCGAAACCCTCCGGCTGGTCCAGGATGGACTTCGTCGTGATGCCGCTGGTGATACCGGCCGGAACGATGTTCACCGCGCGCAGACCCTGCTTGGCGTACTCCAGCGCGATGGCGTGCGTGAAGGCGTTCACACCGCCCTTGGACGCCGCGTAGGAGGCGAGGTAGGGCGCCGCGCTGAAGGCCGCGGTGGAGGAGATGTTGACCACCACGCCGCGTCCGGTGTCCAGCAGCGCGGGCAGCGCGGCCTGGGTCATCAGGAAGGTGCCGGTGAGATTCACCCGGATCACCCGGTCCCACACCTCCAGCGGCATCTCGTGGGTGCGTGCGGGTCGCAGGATGCCCGCCGCGTTGACCAGCACGTCCAGTCCGCCGAGGAATTCCAGCGCCGTTGCGGTCGCGGTGCGCACCGACTCCGGGTCGGCGGTGTCGACCTCGACCGTCCGCAGCCGTTCCGCGCCGTCGCCCGCCTTCGCCGCGGTGGCCGCGAGGCCCGCCGCGTCGATGTCGGCGGCGACCAGCTGCGCCCCTTCGTCCAGCAGCCGCAGGGCGATGCCCTGACCGATGCCGGATCCCGCTCCCGTCACCACCACGCGGCGGCCGTCATATCTGCGCATGCCAAGAATTAGAACACGTTCTCATCCCGCGTCAAGGGACTTCCGTCGCTGCTCGGCTATTCGCAGCACCATGGCGGCCGCCGCCGCGCCGTAGGCGCGGCTGGCCGCGGCCGGACGGACCGCTGGATAGTTGGAGCGATGCGTGACGACCACGCCGTTGGGCAGGGTGACCGTCCGGTCCGGCACGGTCGCGACGCAGTTGCCGCCCGCCTTGGCCACCAGGTCGACGATCACTGTCCCTGAGCCGAGCAGGTCCAGCGCCGCCCGCCCGAGCAGGCGAGGCGCCGGAGAGCCGCGGTGCACGGCCGTGCAGACGACCAGGTCGGGCGGCGTCGTGGTGAGCGCGTCCAGCAGCGCCGCGTTGTCGTCCCGATTCGGCAGGAACTCCCCCGCACCCGCCTCGACCGCGGCGGTCCGCTGTGCGGGGCGGTTGCCGACCGCCGTCGGCCGCTCGTCGCCGAACGTGCGCGCGGCCCCGATGGCGGCGAGTCCGGCGGCCCCGCACCCCAGCACCAGGGCACGGACCGGGCGGGTGCGCCGCGCCGGAGCGAGCAGTCGCCTGCCTTCGGCGTAACCCACCGCGCCCGCGATCCGGCTCATCGTGGACAGCGCGTCGAACTCGGTGGTCGAGTCGTCGCGTGGCACCGCGTCGAACGCCACCGACTCGACGCCGCGACGGCGCAACCGGTCGATCTCGTCGCGACGGTGGAGCGGGTCCTGGAAGCCGAGCAGCGTGGTCCCCGGCCGCAGCCGCATCGAGTGGAGTTCGAAGGCAGGCGGTTTCACCCAGACGACGATGCCGGCGCGTTCGAACACCGCCGCGCGATCCTCGACGACGACCGCACCCGACGCGCTGTACTCCTCGTCCGGGAAACCCGCGCCTCGCCCCGCGCCTTCCTGCACGAGGACGCGCAGGCCCGCCGCCGACAGCGTGCGCACCCCCTCCGGGGTGAGCGCAACGCGCGTCTCCCGTGGCGCGGTCTCGCGCGGCACTCCGACGATCACCGCGCGGCACCCGGCCCCGCCAGCGCGGTCAGGCCGCGATCGGCGAGCGCGTCGCGATAGGTGAGCCCACCGAGGATGTCATGGATCAATTGCTCCAGCCGGTCGAAGAGTTCATCGATCAGATCGGGCGACTCGTGCCTGGGCGCTTTGCGCGGAGCGAGGACGTTCAACCGCACGCCCGGACGCAGCGAACCCGTCCGGTCCAGCGCGACGCTGTCCACGCCGGCCACGGCGAGCAGCATGTCCTCCACTTGCGCGCTCGTGCGCACACCGGCCTGGTCGAGCAGCGCGCGGTCGAACACCACCGAGACGAACATCCCCTCGGGGTTGCCCAGCGGCCGCAGCACGTCGGTCCCCAACCTGCTGTTGATCGCGGCGATGTGGCCGCACGCCCGCTCGATCTGCGCGCGCATCAGCGCGTGATTGCGGTCGAAGTAATCGTCGGCGGTGTGTTCGAGGATCGCGCGCGCCAGATGGGTGGTCTCGCGCTGGAACGAGATGGTGAGCCTTTCCCGGATCCGGGCCAGCCACGCGCTGTCGCCGGTGCACGCCGCCCCCATCTTGCACGGACCGAAGGCGTTGTAGGCCTTGGAGTTTCCCGTGAGGGTCAGCACCACGTCGTACAGCCGCCGGATGCCGTGCTTGGTCTCCACATGCAGTGCCGCGATCGGGATGTGCGAGGCCACCAGCCGGTCGAAGGCCATGTCGCAGATGACCGGAACACCGCAGTCGAGCAGCACCTGTCCGAGTTCGGCCAGCTCGGCCGCCGTGTAGTCCGCGACAACGGGGTTGCCCGGCAGCGTGAGCAGCACGCCGCACAGCTCGCCCGTCGCGCGCAAGTCCGCGAGGCAGCGGGCCAGCCGGGCGGGATCGATCTTGAACCCGTCGTCCGGAGCCACCGGGCAGGAGACGATGCGCAAGCCGAATTTCTCCACGTGGATGCTGGAGCTCTTGTAGAAGCCCTCCGGGCACACGATCACCCCGCCCGGCCTGGCCAGGGTGGCCACCGCCTCCTCGAGCAGCATCGTGCTCGAGTACGGGCAGACGATCACCTCATCCGGGCGCACCCGGACGCCCGGCACTCCCTCCACCGGATGCGACAGGCGCTCGAACAGCTTGCGGGCCGCGAGTTCGCGCAGGATCAGCGGCTGCCGCTTGTCGTAGAGCCTGCCGTCGAGATACTCCGCCGAGGGTGCGATGTGCAGGCTTTCGCGCCAGGCCCGGTCCAGCGCCGCGATCGCGTGCGCGTCGGGGGCCAGGCCGGTTTCGCCGTGGTAGGCGTCGATGACGCCCGAGTACCGGCGGCCACCGGTCCCGGCGAACCAGGCGTCCCGGGAAACCTGGCCGCGCACTTCACGTTTCCTGGCCTCCGAGCGATTGGTCAGCGTCGCCAGGTCGGCGAGCGGATCGGTGAGCACCTGGCTCTGAGTCACGGAACCTCGCCTTCTGAAGGGTCTCCCGGTGCGGGCATGGTGTTCCATCTCTCCTCGAGCGCGGCGCGGAACAGGCTGCGGCAGTTGCCCTCGGCGAGTCGTTCGAATTCCGCCAGCGGCGGTTGCGCGACGATCTGGTCCACCACGATCGCCGTACCGGCGCGCCTGAGGTCGTAGAGTTTCTCGAAACGCCGGACCGCGAACGCGACATCGTGCTTCAGCGCGGAGAAGCGCGTCGCCACCCTGGCCTGGCGGGAGTAGTCGTACTCGCCCACCGCGACGTAGCGATCGTCGACCACGAGCATGCTCTGCGCGTTACGGGCGTACTCGCGCTTGACCAGCACGCTTTCCACGCCCGATCGGGCCTGCTTCCAGAGTTTGTCGTCATAGGGCCAGACATCCGAGATGTCGTCCAGCACATACATCCGCCGCACATCGATCTTCGGTGGATGGGCCTTGTCGGCCAGGCGCAGGATCGCCGCGTGATAGTCGTCGCCGACGTCGCCGCCGATCGTGCCCAGATCCGCGGTGTGGATCGCCCGCACCGACGTGGTGGCCTGTTCCAGAATGGTCAGCCAGTCGGTGACGGTGTTCCATTCCCACACCGTGGCGCTGCGCGAGGGAATCTGCGCGAGGATCTCCTCGGCGCGTTCCAACTGCCGGTCGGCGATCAGGCGCAGCGGCTCGATCTCCGCCCGCGCTCCGGAGGCGTCGATCAGGCTCTGCGCGATGCTCAGTGCGCGGGAGACCAATTCGGGGTCCTTGCCGAGCAGGACGTTGAACCGCATCCGCAGGTCGTAGTAGGCGCTGCTGGTCGGATCGGTCGCCGGATCGGCGCTGCCGTCGGTCGGCAGCTCCGAGCCGAGCGCGAGACTCAGGCGTTCGCGCAGCGCGAGTGGCGGAATCCGGCTACCGTTCTCGATCTGCTGAATGAGGCTGCGGGAGCAGCCCGCTCTGGTGGCGAGCGACGCCTGGGTGTAGCCGCGCTCCAGTCGTAGCCTGCGGACCAGGTTGCCGACCTGCTCGTCCGAGCCCGAGTCAACCATCCCGCGCCTCCCATCCTGCACCTTGCGTACGCATGCTCATGGCGTATCACGATGCGACATTTTAGTCATCAAATGGCAAGCGGTGTCGGATGAATCGCGTCCGGCGAATTTCGTTGCCAACAAGCAATGCGGCCGGAGGATCAATTCGCCGGACGCCGCGCGATCGAAGGTTGCCACATTCGCTTTCCAACACGCTTCGACCGGTTCCTCTGGCGGTCCAGGGCCGTTATCAAAGCCCATCGTCGACAAGTTTTGAGCCGAAGGACTTTTGCGAAGCGCGAATGCTCATCAAATATCATCACGAAGCGCTAAAGCTTCGTTGACAGCATGAGGTGTCACTCCCTAGCCTTGTTCTCGAAGCCACCGCAATTCCAGCTCGCCGCAGGGTTTTTCCCACCTGCGGAGCCGGGTGGCTCGACAACTCTAGGAGGTGCCGGATACGGATACCTCGTCACCGCGCGAGCCGATTCGGATACGCCAGGCGTGACCACCCCGCCCACCGCGCTCGCGCCGGTCTCCCGAAACATTCGGGCACCGAGTAATCAAGGCACGGACGAAGCCACCGCGTACGGGCCGTGGCCGAGCACGGCCACCGCCCTCCGCGCCGGCGGCCGTTCCGCGTCAACCCGCACGAGAGTGAATGAGAGCGGATCATGGCACTCGACATCACCGATTCGATCATCACCAGCGACGTCACCCCGGAAACCGCACGGCTGCTTTCCTTCGGCGCCGCCTGGGAACTCAGCTGGCTGCCCACGGTCCCCCTGACCCGCGAACAGGCTGTCAGCGGGATGGTGCTCGACGAAATGCTCAGCGATCCCGGCACGCTCACCAACGACCTCGCACTCGAACTCGCCGCCATTCGGGCCACCGACCTGGGCGTCACCTTGCGTGAGGTGCTGCTGCGACTGTATGCCCGCATCACCGCACGCGACAACGAGGCATCCTGCGGCGCTCGCCCGCCATTGGTCGCCTGATCGCGACACGGGCGTCGCCGGTTGGCGCAGCGACACCACACGATCCCGATCGCCGGTCCAAGGCGACCGGCATACGGGCGGCCAACGATCGGCATGCGGCGGTCGCCGGGCCCGCAGCCGTGCGGTGCGCGGCACCCGGTGCGTCACGGTGCAGCCGAAGACCGTTCCCAATGCTGAGAACAGAGAACACCGGGTAGGTGCGCTCCGAGGGGACAATGTCTTCTCTCGGTGTGGTCGACGCAGGTGAAGGGTTTGCCGGGACATGGGTCAAGCGTTGCGGGTGGACACCGACCTGCTGCGAGCGCTGACCCCGGAACTCGCCGCCATCGCCGACACCGCGCAGGAGGAACTCGCCCGCCTGAAGGAAAGACTCGCCGCCGAGGGCAACTGCTGGGGCGACGACGAGCCGGGCCGGGCCTTCGGCGACAGCTACGAGCCCGCCGCCGACAAGGGCATCACCGGCTTCGAGAACCTGGTCCACAATCTGCACGGGATGAGCAGCAGCGTCGCCGACACCGGCGAGGTCATGCTGGACCAAGACCGGAACATCGGCTCCCAGCTCCGCAAACAGGATCCGTTCCACTCCACCCCGGTCGGCAACGCGCCGTACGACCAGCCGCGAGATCCGGCGCCGTCGCCAGCCCCCTCCACACCCGAAGCCGGCAGACCGAATCCCGCTCCCGCCGCCACCGCGCCAACTTCCGCAGACGAACCGACGGTCCCCTCCAGGCCCACCGCTCAGGCCGCCGACCCCAGCGCTGCGGCGAGTGACCCCACCACCGCGCGGGGAACCGCGCAACCCGGCTATCAACCGACCGGCGACCCGTACGGGCCCGGCTCGATGAACCCGGGTGACTACGGCCCGGCCGGCGCGTCCGGACAGCCGGCCGCCGACCCCGGCTCGACTCCTGCTGTCCAGGACCGTGCCACGCCGACCGCCCGGGACGCCGCGCCGACCGGGCGTACCCCGTCGTCACCGGCCACCGCCACGCCTACCGCCACCGAACCGTCGCCCGCGGCGGCACCCAAACCCGGCGCGTCCGGACCGGCGGCCGTCCAGCGGTCGCCGGAGACCCGATGGACGAGGCCACCCACCGAATCGCCGTGGATGCGAAACGCGCCCGGCACGCCCTGGTCGCGAAACGACGGCGGTCGAGCACCGGGTCAAGTCTTTCCGCCGCGCCGCAAGGAGCCTCGGCCCGACGCGGGGAAACCGGTCGGGCCGGGCAAGAGCCACAAGGCGGGCAAGCCGAAACCCGCGCCGGCGGAGGCGAAACGCTCCCACGTGCGGACCGATCCCGACGCCGTGGCCGCCGCACGCGCGCTGGCCGCACGCCATGGCCTCCGGATCGCCGGATTCGAAGACTCCGGCGTGTCGAGACGTACGGTCGATGAGATCGCCGCGGCCGTCGACGGAATCCTCGGCAAATATCCGTTCATAAAGCTGGGCGGTATCGAGATCACCGACCTGCGGGACGGCACGGTCTCGCGCGTGGCGCCGGGTCGCGCGTCCGACGACACAGCTGATGCGGTCACCGGTGGGTGGATCCTGCTCGACCGGGTCGCGGTGGGGAATCCGGCACTGCTCGCGGAAAAGGTCGAGGCCGCGGTTCGGTCGGGCGAACGTGTGGCCGGGCCCGCGGAGCAGCCGATGTATGCCACGATCGTGCGCGACCTCGGCCGGATACTGGAAGTGGCGGCCGGTGCCCACGTGCGGCAGTCGGCGCAACGATCGTTGCTGATGGAGTACCGGCGCATCAGCGGCCCGTGGGACCGCGGCGAAACTTTGGCTGCGATCGTGCGCGGTTATCGGGAGTGGCGCGCCCAACTGGTCCGCGCCTGCTTCCCCGGTGACCGCTTCGATCCCCGCGCGGCCGTGGTCGAAGCCTTCACCGAAGTCGAACTGCGCGGCGAGAGCGCCTGCGGGCCCGCGAAAGTGCTGCACCGATTGGCGATCGAGCACGCCCGCGGACAATCGAGCGCCTGATGGTGCAGATTCCGGACTCTTTCCCCGGCTGGCTGACCGACATGGTGCTGGGGCACTTTCCGGAGGGAGATCCGGAGGGGATGCGCCGCGACGGCGACGCGTGGTCGGACGCGGCGAACGCGCTGGCACCGGTGCGGCATCGGCTGCAGGCGGCGTTGGAGCGGTTGGACAAGGCGGTCGAGGGCGAGGCCGGCGCGGAGATGCAGAAGCAGTACCGCAAAGTCCTCGACCAGATCCAGGCGCAGATCGAGTTCAACAACGCCATGGCCCGGCAGTTGTACGACAACGCCACGGCCATCGAGTACGAGCAGTACGTCATCGTCGGCATCGCCGCGGCGCTGCTGGCCCAGGTGATCATCGATATGGCGATGCCGCCGCCCGGCAGCATCGTCAAGGCGATCTCCGATCGCGCCGAGGCCAGGGTGGGGATGGAACTCGCCCGCCGCGACCTGGTGGTGGCGATACTGGGGAAGGCAGCGCGGTTCGTCGCCGAACATCCGCGTTTGATGCTGGCCACCAAGGGCGTGTTCTTCGGAACCGCGATCGGCGGCGGCGTTCCCTATGTGGCGCAACGTGTCCAGATGGCCCAAGGCCACCGAGAGAAGATCGATTGGCAGAAGGTCGGGATCGGAGCGGCGGCAGGCGCCGCGGGCGGTCTGGTCGGTGTCGAGGTCGGTCGTCGCGTCGCGCCCTTCGCGATCAAAGCGGGCGGGCGTGTGCTCGGCACCGTGGCGGCAGGCGGCGTCGGCGGTATGGCCGGCGGCCTGGCGGGCGGGCTCACCGCCTGGGGTCTCACGGGGGGTGAACTGCGCGGCAAGGACTTGGCGACCATGGTGTGGACCGGGTTCGGTTCGGGCCTGGTCGGGTCGGTCGGGGCGTCCGTGCGAGCCGGACGGGCCGGTGCGAACACGAACCTGAGCGAACCGGTGCCCGCCCTCGATTCGAGCCTGCCGCCCGACGCCGCGCCGCCGGCCAGGATTTCCGCGCCAGGGGATGGCCGGCCGCCGCAGCTTCGTACGGCGGCGCCCGAGCCAACGTCCACCACCAGCGAGGTGGACGCGCCGCCGGCGCGGCGCGCCGAGTCCGGAGACGGGTCGATGGACCCGCCCGACGATCTGTCGCCGGAGATGATGGCCGCGGGCGACGAAATCGTCCGCAATATGGTCGATGACGCCATCGCCCGGATCATGGCGGGCGAGGATCCCGGACCCCTGTCGGACGGCACCGGCGGAACGACATTCGGGAGCGCGCCCGACCACCCCTCTGGCGGGTCGTCGCCCTCTTCGCCGTCGTCGTCCGGGCACGGCGGCGCACCGCCCGCGTGGCGCGATACCGCGATCGCGCGCACTCCGGTCGCCGTGGCAGCCCACCCCGAAGGCGGTTCGGTCACGCCCATGCCGAGCCGTCAGTTCCAGATCAGCGATCCTCAGGTACGTCCGGACCAGCGGGTCGATCTGATCGCCGATGGGACCCTCACCCAACCGGACACTCCCGCGCTCGGCCCCGAAGTCCTTTTCGACGACGGCAGCAGTTCGTACACGAGTCCGTTCATGATCGAACACGGACCTGCCGGAGAGATGTACTTGCTCGCGCCGGAGCAGATGGCAGGCAATCCCGCCCAGGACGCGGCGGGACCCCGACCGGTCGGTGGAACGCTCGAGGAGGGGGCGACCACCCAAGACGGACAACCGCTGCACCACATCGATTTCGACGCGGAGATCGCCAGACTGGAAGCGGAACTGGCGCAGAACACCCCGCCGTCGAGTGCGGATGCCACCGCGTCATCGGTGGAAGCGCCGCTTCAAGGGGCGGACACCACACCGTCGCCCGCTGGAACGGACGACGTCGCCGGGCACGCGCAATCGGTTGCCGATGCGCCACCCATAACTAGCGGGACCGACGGGCACGATGCCGTCCCACAGGCTGGTGCGCCGAGCCCGACGGCCGACCCCGCACCGTCGGGGCCCTTCTCCGCCACACCGGAGCCGCCAAACCCCGTCGCACACGCGGGTTCTCCGAGCCCACGGACCGACCCCGCAGCGACAGGACACGCGACGCCGGGGCCGCGAAACCCCGTCGCCCCATCGAACCCGCCGCAATCGGCCGCACCGACGACTACGAGCGGCGCCTCGCCCACCGGCGAACCGAGGCCACCGCTTGGCCACACACCGCCGAGCGGCTCGCGGAGCACCGGCCCACACACGGCACCGCTGGCCGGCGCCGCACCCGACGCCCACAGCCCCGCCGCCCACGCGAGCACACCGACTTCGTCCGCGACCCCGACGACCCCCACCGCCGCGACCGCGCAGCCGGACGCCGACGACGAACCCGCCGCCGATCCGGAGGAGTTCCCCACACCACCGGGAACCGTCGTGGACGACCCCCGCGAACACAACGTCCAGAAAGACCCCAGGGAGTACAGCGTCCAACAAGACCCCCGGGACCACAACGTCCAGAAGAAGCCGTCCGGAGATTACATAACCATCCCCGGCGTCTCCTACCCGTTGGAGGACGAACCACCCGCCGACGCCATCCCTGTCATACCGCGCACACCCGCCCTGACACCCCTGCCCAACGATTCCGTCGACTTGGGCCGCGCCTTCCAGAACCCCGACGACCCGGAGAACACCTCTGGCCCCACCTCTTCGCGCGCTCCGGACATCACCAATCCCCTGTCGGATCGCCATCTCGCCGCACCGGAAACCGGCTTGGACGCCGGACTGGGAAAGACGCCCGACTCACTCACGATGCCGAGCCGGTACGCGACCGAACCGAGCCCCGATGCCCCCGGCGCTCCCCAAAAACCCGCGGCCCCTCAACTGAATCCACACTCCCTCGAATACAGCGAGGACCCCAGCCGCCTTCCGGCCATAGGCGGCGTCCCACCCCTGCTACCCGCCCCACCACCGAAGAAGACGGAGCCCAAGCGCCTGGTCACCCGAATGGGTGCCGATCCAGAGGAACCGGAACAGCGCAAGCGCCCCCGCAAACAACAACCGCCCCCGCCTCCGCCCCCACAGCCGACGCCGGAGCCCCCGGTGCCGACGCCGACACCGAAACCGGTCCCGCGGCCGAAGCCACGCAAGCGGCCCCAGCCATCAGCACCCCTGGTGCGCGAGGAGTTCGTCGTCCGCGAGGACAGCGAAGCGATCGGCGCGATCGGCGAGGAAGGTGAGCGGGTCCGCGGTGCCGCCGGAACCCGGCGATGGGTGCGGTCGCTGCCACAGAAGCTGCCCTGGCTCAGCGAAGACCAGATCGACACCGCGGAACTGCTGCTCTCCGAGGTGGTGGCGAATTCGCTGCGGTGGACCCAAGGCAAGGTCGCGGTCATAGCCACGGCGACCGATACCGACGACACCCGCAAAACCCGATTCACGGTCACCGACGACAGCGAAGTCGTCCCGGAGCGGACCGGCATGCCGGACTGGGACGCCGAGCGCGGGCGCGGCGGCGAGTTCGTCGCCATGCTGTCGGACGCCCACGGGGCCACGGTGCACGAGAACGGCAAATCGACCTGGTTCGAGCTGCATGGGCCGCGCGGTGACGACCCGGCGTCACCATCACCCGACAATGCCGAGACCGCGGGCATTGCGGAGACTCCCGCGTCAGCCGTCGACACGACGCCTACCCGAGACCAGCCCACCGCGATCGAGTTCGTGGTGCGTGCGCAAGGGCCTGACCCGAGGGCCGAGGCGGCGCGGATGCGCGCGGGCTCACAAGCCTGGGATCAGTTGAGTGACCAGCTGTTCGACTGGCCTGCCGACAAGATCGATGACGCGGGACTGGAACTCGCTGAGCATGTGATGATCACACTGGAGAACAGCGACGACGGTTCTGTCCGGGTAGCGCTGGAGGAAAGTGGTGATCCCGGTGAACGCCTGCTACGCGTCACGGTCGGGGATTCCAGCTTCGAAGTGCGGGAAGCTCACGAGCTGCCGCAATGGCTGGCCGATGCCATAGAACCGGTCCGCCACCTGCGCTTGAACGTTCCCGGCCAGCTGGCCATCGCGGTGCGGTATCGCGATATCCCCAAGATCGCCAGAGCCCTCGCTCCGCTCAACCATCTCGGTATCCCGGCGGACGTCGCACAAGATGGTATCGACCGCGGATTGCGCCATCGGGCGCGAATCAACCGCGGGCGGCTGCACGCGTCGCTTCGCAACGTCATGGCCGAGCCTACTGTGTACCGTTCCGGCGACTCTGTGGTCGAGCTCGATATCTACCCTTTCTGGGACCAGGATTTCCGCAGTGGACTGAGTCAGCTGGACCTGACCGGGCGCAACGACCGGATGCTGCCACTCGGTGAATTCGTCGACGCGATCATCACCGAACTCGAGCAACGTCGGCAGGCGTTCGAACCGCAGAACTCGGTGCACTCGGCCGAGGCGAGCGAGAACGTGCCCGCACCCGAGGTACGGAGCACTACCGACTCTGCCGAACGTCCGGCGAGCAACGATGCGTCGGCACAGGCAGTACCGATCCCCCGGCCGGAAGGTGCCGACACCACGGCATGGCTGTCCGCGGTTCGCCGATATTCGGGTTTGTCGCCGGGAGAACTCGATGAGCTCGTCGGCGCGACGCCGGGCACGTGGCAGGCGGCAGAGCTGGGCGAAACGGACCTGGAAACAGCACACGTCCGGGCGTTGCTGCGCCGAATACTTCCCGAGGGACACACCATCTACACGGACGTGGCCGCGCACTATCCGGGTCTGCTGTCGCGCTGGGGGAAGAAGATATTTCCGGAAGGTTATGCGCGGATCGGCGAATATATTCGGTTCCTTCGCGAGTCGAACGGTTTGACGCAAGCACAGATGGCTCAGCTGCTCGGAAAGTCCAAGAGCACTGTCGAAGTCTGGGAGCGGGGCACACGCTCACCCGCGAAGAAAATGATCACCGCCATGCTGGAGAAGCTGCGATATACCTACGGCGTTACCGTGGACGAGATCACCGAGACCTTCTCGTACCTGCCCAGAGAAGCACCGGTCTTTCCGAATCCGGGGGTCGCCAGGTCATTCGGCGAGTATCTGAAGATCTTCCGAAGCCTGAATAATCTTCAGCCTGCGGACGCGGCGCGCATCCTCGGATACACGGCGGAAACGATACGCTCACACGAGGCCGGCGAGACGGCACGCTCCGAAGAACTCGAAATGCTCGCCGCCTATGACCGTGTGCTGCATCGTGCGGGCCCGTGGAACGATTTGGCCGAAGCGTGGGGATACAGCTACCGCATGAATCCCGCGGGCGAAACCTTTCCCGATCCGGCCGACTACCGAACGGTGCACGAGTGGATGAAGGCGCTGCGACTGCATCAGCGAATGACCCAGGAGCAGTTCGCGGAGCGGGTCGGCAGGAGTAAGCGAGGTCTGGTCTACGCGGAGAGCAGGAGCAGACCGGGTCTGCGGTTCCTTCGAGAGCTCAGGGACACGTTGGAGATGCCGAACGATACGCTGGTCTCGGCCCTGCGGCTCTATTACGCTCGACCGGGCGTCGAGCCAATCGACGAAACCGACGAGGCCCTTTTTTGGGAGCTGATAGCCACCCCGGTCGGCTCGGCAGAAGAGGAGTCGGTCCGAAATCGGATCATCGAACGCTACGCCTGGGTCGCGCCGATAGCGACACGTTACTGGCGCATTCCGGACCAGCAACGCGAAGATCTCATTCAAATCGCCAACATCGCCATTCTGCAAGCTGTTACGAACTTCGTTCCACTCACCGGGAATTTTGCTTCGTTCGCCGCATCCCATGCGCGCCACGCGATGCTGGACACGCTCTATGACTACCGCTATCCCGGCATCACCGACAGAGATACCCGCAACCTGCTCGGCAAGATAGACAGATACCGGGACGAACAGTACCGCGAAACCGCGCGATACCCTGCTGATTCCGAGGTAGCGGAAGTATTGGGGATAGCAACGGCCGAAGTCACCAGCGCACGAGCGCTGGCGGGGCGACCGACACGACTGGACGCACCGACCCGAGCGGATTCGAAGAGCGATCAATACGATGTCGCGATCCCCGCGCAGGAACCGGCACAGGACACCGACTCCGAACCGGCTGAATTATCCTTCACTACCGAGAGACTGACGGAGGCATGGGATTCTCTCTCCGAACTTCCCGAAGGAGATCTCGCACAGGAAATACTGCGACTACAGTTTCTCGATGACGCGGAATTGTCGCTCGCTCAGGTGAGTGAACGTCTGGGCATCCCACTGACCAAGGCTCAGCAGCTCATGGCGGCGGCCATGGAAAGGCTGCGGACGGCACTTCCCGTGGCCGCCGATCGGGCCGCGGCCGAGCAGGACGCGAACAACGACGAGAACACCTCCCGCGCCGACGCTCCCGACCAGCCCAAGCGGTCTGGTGGCAGCGAACAGACCCCAGGCCCGACAGTCTCCTTCCAGGACGTCGATCCGTTCGGCCTGCCCGCCCGGAACCGACGGTTCGGGCGCGTAGCCGGCCCCGACCCCCGCGTCTTCCACCACGACGAGAACGACCCGCTGGCCCGTCCCTACGGCCATGCCGTACCGCCGACGCCGGGCGCGGCCGAGGACGAGCATGCGTCCGATCCACCTGCTCAACCCGGGTGGACGCAACCTGATAGCCCGGTCGGCGACGCCGAGTCGGTCGCGCAATCCGCCGAATCGCTGCCCTTCGCGGACCAGGGAGATGAGATCGGAGACGATGTACCGGGTCCCGTAGCGATCGATGATCTCTTGGCGGATCTTCCCGAGGCGTCGAGGCTTCTCGGGCATGCGGTGCAGCAGAGGCAACCGGTGGACTGGCAGGCGCTGACGCGAGATACGCAGATCCTCCTGCTCGGTGAAGATCACAGCAACATATCCGGACGAGTGTTCCTCGAGCGGCAGGCTGCAGCGCTGCGCCGTGCCGGTGTCACGCACTTCGGCATCGAGGCGCCGCCACATCCGGCCATCGATGCGGTGAACGCCGGTATACCGATGGACCTTTCCGGCGTCGAACTCGGTCCGGCCCGGGACGGATACCTCGGTCTCGTGTGGGCGATGTCGGCCCAAGGAATAAAAATCGTACCGTTCGACGTCAGGATTCCCGGTTCGGAACACGGATCGCCGTTGCGGGATATTCGCGAGTCGCACATCACCAAGACAATTTCCCAGATCGTGGCGGAAGACCCCGATGCGATTATCGCGGTCCAGATCGGGATGGATCACATCACCGAGGACCAGGAAATATGGCAGCGAACTACCGGAACATCCGGGATGCCGTTACATGCCCGCCTGAGGGAAGCCGGTTTCACGACGAAATCCATCTCGATCTGGGGTGGGGACACCGGCCAAGACGGTCCCATCAACGGCATCGTGGAGCGTTTGGATCTCCAAGATCAAACGTTTATCGCTGATCTACAGGAATTCCGGCGTGCCGGCGGGAAGTTCCCACGGTGGGGATCCGATTTCTTGCTTCACCTCGGCAACACCGATAGTTTCTGGCTGCCCGATGCCGATCGGGAGATCGTCGGGTGGGGCCCCGCGGTACGACTGACCGCGTCACAACAAGATGCGTACATCGCACAATTCACCCCGGCCCCGGAGCCGGAGTTCGACTGGCAGTACAGACCACATGAGCCACCGCAAGGACACGCCGAAGAGACCACCGAAATTCACCTGACCGTACCGCACAGAAGTCAGCGGAATGCGTTGTCCGGCCAGATCTTGGAGGGTGACGTACGAGCCTTCGTGGACGACTGGGCCAACGACGACCATGCTCGTTCGTTCATCAAGCTGACCTTGGACCTGGCAGCGATGTATACCGGGTTGACCGACGGTGCGGAAATCACGGCCGCGAAGACCGGGACTCCGGGCCGCCGGATCATGCGCGTAGAAATAACCGGCTCGGACGGTGAACCATCGGTGCAAATCCCGGATTTCGCGAAGATATACACCCTGAGCAAACTCCATCTGATGACGCACCGGTACGGGCAATCCGACGGTGAAACCGCTACCTGGTTCGAGTTCGACGAATCGGGGCCGGATTTCAGCATGGCCGGTCTCAGGGCGGTCCACGGCACCCCTATCCCGGTCACGGCACGAGGGGTTGGGACTGGGACGACCGAGCAGCCCGAAATCACGCACGATGTGGACGGCCGGCCGACTGTCGACAGTCGAGTGCCGGAGTTCCGCAGGCCGAGCGACGAAGCGATGGAGCTGTGGCAGCGGATTCTCGATGCCGAGCAAGCCGGCGATCCGCGGGCGCGGGAACTGCGAGCCGAGGCGCAACGACTCATTCCCGACGACGGAGAGCGTGCTTACGCCGAGCGTTACGTCGGCAACGAGCGCAGGGCCGCGGCGTTGGCCCAGGAGTTGGGAATCACGGCCGATGAGCTGCGCGCGCTGATGACAGCGGAGCTGCGGCGTGCGTTCAGTGGCGACATCGTCATTCGGGTCAGAGCCATGACGCTGCACAAGGTCATCGACAGCCGGAGATTCAAGACCGTCTTCGAGACCGCGGCCCGAAGCGTGATCGGCCGAGTGCAGTTGGAGCGCAGGGCAGAGCTCGAACGGGAACTGTTCGGATACGCGCTCGATCTCGCGGCGGAATCGCGGCCGGTGTACGCACGCGTCCGTACGACCCGTGGCTCGTGGGAGCACGAGGGCGAAGTGGCAGACGAGTACGGCGGCGTGGACGTCGTACTGAAATCCGCTGTCGCGTCGAGGACTACGGCGAGCGTCGGCAGTCCATGGGGCGTGAAGGCCATTCCGAGCAGCGTCACCGATCCCCAGCCCGAATCATTCGCTGCTACGCCGAGCCACCATGGCGAACTCGCCTATTTCGGACTCGAAGGCATCGACCGCGACTATGCGGGCGAAAGGTTCCTTCGCAACAGTTACATCGAAGCCCAGATCCACGGTGGTGTCACGATCGCCGACATCGACCATGTGGTTTTCCATCGGGAGCCGCCGGACGACCGACTGGAGACAGCCCTGGCCGAGGCAGGCATCCCCTGGTCGATGGCCTCCGATTACTCCGGCAACCCGCGCGGGCCGTCGAGCCAGCGCCCATCGGACAACTCGGATCGCCCGCCGAGCGCCGCTGAATCCGGTGCGACGAGCAAACCGGGCCCGACACCTTGGCAACAGACCAGGGCACCCGGCGCCCGTATTCCCCAGCCGCCCACCGCTGCGCCCGCAAACGGTCCGGTCCGGCCGGATGACGCACTCGATGTCCACCGTCCGGATCGCAACGGCGCGCGGCGGACCGATCCCGGCATGATGAACGCCTTCGGTGACAAGGTGGACCCGAAGGCGTGGGCGTTCAAGAAGCCGGGACGGGGCGGCGAACCGGATCGAACGCCGGACGGGACAGTCGTTCGGACCACCGGATCGCCGACGGCCCCGAACGACTCCGGCCGGCGAGTGCCCGACTCGCCTGCGCTGGTACGCGCGGCTCGGAATGGCGACAGCGTCGCGTTCGACCGGCTACGGGCAGACTTGGCGGAGCCGATCGTCCAGTGGATGGCGGCCAGAGTGGATGGCGATCGAGCGGCGGCCGAGGGATTGACCGACGAGGTATTCGCTCGTGCTGCCGCGAGGATCGGGCAGCTGCGTGAAGGACAGGACATCAAGCAGTGGCTCGGAGTCATCGCGCGGAATGTTCTGGTCGAGCAGCAAAGATACGAACGGCTGCGGGACGGGATATGGGCCTCGTACGTGGGCTCGCGAAACACCGCATCGGGTCCGCGCGGCGGACTGCTGGCGAAAGCCGATCGCGCGACGGTACTGCGTGCTGTGCGCCAATTGCCGCCCGACCATCGGAAGGTCCTCGTCTGGCGGTTCGAGCAGGGCAAGTCGGCGACGCAGATCGCCGAATCGATGCCGTCCTCTTGGGGCTCACGAACGGTTCGGAAATTGGAGCGCAGGGCCGCGCAGCGCGTGGTCGAGGTGGTCGCCGGAGAACTCGGTGTGGTCGCGGGTGGACGGAGTGCCGAGCGCCAGCAGCAATGGCGGACCGTCCAGGAGGCGGACCCGGCCGAACTCGAGCGGCATATCCCCATGCTTCCCGAGCGACAGCGCGAGATCGCCGCTCTCCTGCTGCTGCGCACTGCGCCACCTGGAAAAGCGGCGAAGGCGCTGGACACTTCGCCCAGAAGACTCAAGGCCACCTTGCACCAGGAGATCGTCCCGGCCTTGGCCACGTTGCTCACCGGTGGTGTGTTGCTCACCGACCACGAGGCGGTGATGCTCACGCGGGCCGCGCAACGGCACGACACGGCTGTGCTGGCGCCTTATGTGCGGGGACTCGATCCGCTCTACCAGAACACATTCGAGCAGTTCTTCATACAACGACGGACTGTCAACGAAATGGCCGCCGCGCAAGGCATCAAGCCGAAGACGATCTACATGCGGGTGTACCGTGTGGCCCAATTCCTGGCTCAGAAGGTTCCCGCGGAGCTGCGCGAGAGTTATACGAGCCGAGGCCTGCTCCAGACGGCCACCACGAGCGATGTCGCCCGCGAGGCAGGGGTCAGTCAGAGTACTGCCGAGAAGGTGCTGCGCGGTGCGGGAGGTTTCGCACCGGAGACCAAGCGTCGCGTTCTGGAAGCCGCGGACCGGCAGGGGGTGACCTTCGTACAGCGCGAAGGAGTCGCACCGCCGCTTCGCGTCGTCGGCCCTGCGGACCAGTACCGGTATATGGGTGGCGACTCGGGATACCGGATGACTCGATACGAGGCCCACGTACTGTTCGAAGCCGCGGTCCGCAGTGGAAATCCAACGGTCGGTGATTTCATCGTGCGTATCCCGGATGCGTCCGCGGCCGATGGCGGACCGCTCTTTCCGGAGCATCGGCTGTGGCAGATGATGCCGCCCCACGTCCAGCGGTTCCGCAAGGTTCTGCACCTGCTGACGGACGTCCGGCTCCCGGATGGCCGGGTGCTGGATTCTTCGACGCCAGCGCTCATCGAGCAGCGGCCGCCGGGCGCCGTCGTGTCCGATTTCCAGTTCGATCGGCTGCGCGCCATGGTGCTGCGCAGTATCGAAGGGCTGCGGCGAGCGCTGGGCGAAGTACCGGTGGAACCGCTGCGACAGTGGCTTCCCGGATTCCCGGAGGATCGGGACACAGAGGGATTCCTGCGGTTTCTCGCCGATGAGTGGACCGATCAATTCTCGCGATATCGGCAAGCGGGTTGGGCCGAGATGTTCACCGACCTGGAGATCCCCGGCCGAGACCCGTTGGCCGCGGTACTCGAGAGCGCGATCTTCATGATCCCGGCGCGGTTCGAGGTGCTGCACGGGAGTCTCGGCAGAGAGCACATCCGGATCGATCGCGGCCGGATCGCGGCGATAACAGGTTGGGCGGGAGCCTTGATCGGGGATCCGGCGTTGGATTGGGCGTGGCTGAACCACCGCGGGGCCGGTGATTACGTGCCGTCGCGCCTCAGACCACCCAATATGCCGATTTACGCGAGCTTGCTGCACGTCCGTCGAGCCGTTCACGGCGCGGTGGAACTGGTTTCGCAGCCGCGACCGGACCCCCACAGAATCGCGGAGTACGCGACGAGTTACGCCATAGCCCGCCGATTCTGGGGCCTCCCGGCTCGGGACTCAGCTTCTCTCGAGGATATCTTCGACGCCCACCGCCGTAGGCTTTCGACCGAAGACGCGCCGGCCCAGGAATCCCGTGGGGAGCAGCGCAGGCAGACACCGTGGAGCGGCGCCGCTTCGTCGTCCCGGCCGGGTACCGCACCGCTCGCGCAGGACAAACCCAGCAGCCCTACGCCTTGGAAACGAACTACGGCCGGTGGGGGTCGCGGAAGCGATGGCACGCACCCCGGCCCGGAAGTGAACTTCCACGACATCGTCGACGAGCGCGCGGCGCTCGACCTGCCGCCGGTCCGTCAACGCCGCCGACCATTCGGCCACATGCGCGGGCTTCCGGGACTCGATCCCGCACTGGCCTTTCACCACAACCCCGACGACGGCCGAGAATGGGGCACACCCGGCGATAGGACGGAGGCAGAGCCGCAACACGAGATCTCCGAGGTACCGGACGAGCAGCGGCTCGCGGAGCAGGACCGTCCGGCCGCCGGGCCAGGGCCGCGAGAGGGACTCATCGACGCCACGTCGGCGTCCGCCGCGGCAGTGAGTTCGACGACCGGATCCCCGGCGGACGGCCCCCGCAAACGAGCTAAGCCGATGGGCGACATCGGGATTCTGCCTCGCGAGGTCGAGGTGCTGGATATGACCCTTCAGGGCCTGTCGCGCAATGAGATTGCGGAAAGACTGGGGCTGCGGCCGGAGACGGTCACCAATTACCGCGCCAGCGCCGCCAAGAAGCTCGGTACGGTGGGCGTGATCGCCACCGTGGTCGAAGCCAAGCGCTGGGGCCTGCTGACGGATACCGGCACGGAGGAATCGACTCTTTTCACTGTGTCCGACGAGGACAGAAAGCTGCTTCAGCTGCTGGCCGAAGGAAAGACGGCCCAGCAGATCGCGCGGGAACGGAAGGTGACACCAGAGACCGTCGAGCGCCATTCCGCTCGAATCGGTGCGGAGTTGGGGGCCCCCGGACAGCTACCGATGGTCATGAAGGCCATTCGTCTCGGAATAGTCACTGTCGACAACGGCGGGATCGTGACCGAGGCCCGTGAGCACAGTCCGTCCCACCATGCGCCGAACGGGAGCATCGGAGAGGTCACCACCGAGCCGACCGGGCAGCCCATCCTCCGGCAGGTGCTGCCCGCCGATGTGCACACCGCCGAAATCCTCGACAGCGGACGGAGCCCGGCGCTGACGGTGCGGCTGGCCGCCGAGCAATTGCTAGGTGATCTGGGACTGCAAAACGAGCCGCTTCCGTCATGGCCCACCGGAAAACCACGCTGGCCTGCGGATTTGGTGGGTGATACCGCCGGCACCGGCAGATATGCGGCTGTGGCAGCCGCCCCCGGCCAGATGTACCGCGCCATCGGTCTCGATGCCAAGGATCATGAACCGGTCAGCCGAGCCGCGATCCCGAGCATCACACGACACCGAGAACGTTCGCACCTGCGGGAACTATCCTCCGCGCATCCCGGCATCTATTGGACTCAGGTGCTGGCTTCCGCCAAGGACAACGCGATAGACGTGCAGTCCGGCCTGACCGAGACCGAGTTGAGCCACAACGAAATCGAGGTCGTCCTCCGCCCGGATCCCGCGCATCCCGATTCCGGCTCCTTCGAGATACTTCCGGTGATCGCCGGATCGGACGCGTCCACCTCGCCGCTGTTTTCCGGGCGATTCCGCGTCAGTGGCAGCACGGTGCTCACCGCGATCGCAGTCCGGCGCGCCTCAGACGCTTCGGAGGCGCCCGATGAATTGGATTCCGCAGATCCGCCCGCCCCGGCGAAGCAACCGGAAGCCTCGACCACCGGTGTGCCCGAACCCGCTGCCCCCCGGCCTGCAGGTCTGATCGGGGACGTTCCCGACCTGGTGAACCCCTTCGACGACCGCGGCGCACCCTGGGATCGCGGCGGCCCGGTGCCCAGGCACAAGCGGATCGAACGGATCGCGGAAACACACATAGACGGTGGTGGATTCACCCGAGGTGGGAAAGCCGGATCGGAGCTGCCCGTCGCCGAAGACAGATCCGCAAAACCGCGGGCGACGACACCTGCCGGCGAGGATGCGCCGGATACGGGCGAGCCGTCGGGCCCCGCTGCGCAGGTGCCCGCCGCTTGGCTGACCGAACAACTGCGGAAGGCCGCCGTGCGGGCGCGCGAGCGTGCGTGGCATACCCTGCGGGAGAGGACCGCAGGCTTGCCTTTCGGCCCGGACGACGTGCTCTCCGGGGCATACCGGCGTTATCTGGACGATCCGGCTGCTTTACAGGAGTTCAAGGCGGCGACCGCAGATGTCGGTCACACCGACCGAATGTCGCTGATCGCGATTCTGGAACAGGCAGCGGCCAAGCACCGAGCAGCCGGTGCGCCGATAACTGTGGATCCCGGACAACTCACCGTCCCCGAGGTACCGACCATCGCCTACCCCGAGGATCTCACCCCCGCCGAAGCGGGATCCATCGTCGCGGACGTGATCGAAACACAACTACTCGGCAGACAAGCGATCTGGGCCAGTGGAAAACTCCCACTCGAGTTCCACGGATTCGACCGCTGGGCGCTCACGGCCACGCCTGATTCCCGCCCGCCGGCAGTCACCGTGAACAACATGATGAACTGCATCAAGTTGCCGCTGTACGGTGGCGTTCTCGCCCAGGTGCTCGACCGTGGTTATCTGCAGTCGTACATCCGGTTCGAGTGGTGGAACACGATTGCCGTCCCGCAGGCGAGCGGCACGGCGATGCAATGGCAGGACGGCACGGAGATCACCGCGGAGGAAGTGGGCCAGCACGGCAATTTGTCATTGCTGTTCCTCGCGCCGCACGGCGTACACGAGTACCACGCCGACAGGCCGAACACCATACTGCCGCACCGCGGCGACCTGGTGTTCTTCGATGGACTCGGTCATGTGGCAGTGGCGACCGGGCGCTTGGGCGTCGACGGATCTCCCGAAGTGTTCACATTCTGGCCGTACCGGTCCTGGCCGATGGTCGAAACCGTCCGGGTTTCGACGGTCGATGCCGAGGCAGCACAGCTGTCCAGGTCCGGCAATCCGACCGCGCCCGACGACGACGATTCGGTCCGTGTCGAGTTCGGCCCCGGGCCATGGGGGCGTGGAGGTCGTCGTTACGAACCGGAACTACAGGATTGGCTGCGAAGCCACACGTCCGATACCGCCGCTGTGCCCGAGCGCGAGCCTCGCGCGGCCGCCGCGATCGCGGCATTCGAAGCTGCCCGTGACCAACCGCGTTCCGACGATGCTCCGGCCAACCCGGCGCCCGCCCGCACGAACATGATCGGCAACGTTCCCGACCTCGTCAACCCCTTGGACGACCGCGGAGCGCCTTGGGACCGCGGCGGCCGGGTGCCGAGACACCAACGGACGGACAGACTCGCGGAGCCGCACATCGACGGCGGTGGCTTTGCCCGTGGTAACCGGCCCGATCCGCAGAACCCGCCGAGCGCCGGAGTGGTGCGGAACCAGGTGCGTTACTCGGACCTGCTGTTCAATCCCTCGCCGGATGAGGCTGCCGCCGCCGCGGTACGCGATCTCCCGACGACCGCGGGACCACTGGGTCCCGAACTCAACCTCGATTTCCTGCCGTTCTTCGCGTCCGATGGCTTGACGACAGATGAGGACGTGGAGACGGTGGCGACAGCGGTCGGCGACATGCTGCGCGAGCACAACTGGCGGGATACGGCCCAGATCGAGGCCGCGGCCGAGCTGGTACGAGCGGCCGGGCTCAACGCGGTCAGGTATATGACGAGTTATACCCGCGCGCTGCAGCGAGCTGGCGTCTCGCAGTGGGACGAAGAGCGAGCCCTGCACGGAATCAAGGCGAAGCTGATGCTGCGGCTGTCCACCCAGGCCGATGCCCGTTCGCTGTACATGGCATTGGAAATCGAACAGTACCGTCCCGAACGATCTCCCGACGACGAGTTGTTCACCTGGCACGCTCCGCTGTTCAGTGACGTTCAGGTCGAGGCAGGAGTACGGACCTTGCTCGACTCGGCCACCGTGTCCGACGTCGAACAGTGGGGCGAGATCTGGGCTCGCTTCGACGAGCCGCGATCGGACGCCGACGGCGCTGTCGACGAGCCGCCGCCGCAAGGTGATCTCGCAGCCAAGTCCCGCATCGTGCGCAAACTGTACGACGACCACCACATCCGCATTGTGGGATGGGAGGACTCGGTCGTCCCGGCGCAAGCCGTCGAATCCGTCGACCGCGCGCTGCGCGACCGGATAGCGGAGTACGGCAGCCGGTTCGCCCTACGGGACGTAACGTTCGACGACATCGAGGAGTTCGGCCTGACCCGGAGTTTCGGCACCACGACTCCGGATGCGAAGGATCACTACACGTCGATCACGGTCAACCGCAGGATCTTCACCGACCCGGAAGTACGGCGGGAGTGGGCGGAGCAGGTCTCCAACCACCGTTATGCGGAGTCGGCCGAAGACCTGATCTACCAGTTGATCCACCACGAGTTCATTCACGTGGTCGTGGACGATGGCAACTGGATGCTCCATGCTCCTGCGATGGCGTTGTTGCGGTCGGCTTATGCGCTCTATCGTGATTCGGAGCTGATCCCGGCGGATGTCGAATTCACCGAATGGCTCGCACTTCTTCCCACATACGCGCTGCTGTCCGATCCGCATTCCGAGACAGCAACGTTCAATCCGGTCGAGGGAGTACCGGAAGGGGCCAGGGCCGGTGCGGTGGGATCTTCCTCAACATTGACCGATCCCGCGCGGATATTGCATTGGCTGACAGTCACGCGTGATGGTTCGTCACCTGCGCCGACGTTGGCACAGTGGGCGAAGCGACAGGCCGCTGTGGTCGGGGAAGGCCGCAGTGTTCTGCTGCTGTTGCACGACTTCAGGGATGTCACGGGCCGCGCCGACATCGAGGTGCCTGCCGGGCTCCGCCCACAGGACAGCGCAGCCGACGTACTGGAGACCGCGACCGGCCACAAGCTGCGGCATTTCACCGATGTCGGGGAGGTCATCACCCAGCTTCGCGCTTGGGACCACTCACCGGACAGCCATCGTGACGGAGTATCGGCGCTGGTAGTCGAGGACGGCCGCTCCTACTTGCTGGTGCGTCGCGCTACCGAAAGCGGCACGGCCCGAATCGAGGTCAGGAATCCGGGCGAAGGCGTGCTGCGGGCCAACCACCATCTGCCGCTGGGATCACCGGAACTGCCTGGCGTGCGCGCGATGTTCTTCGACGAGAACGGCAGACCCGCGCCGAACGACGGTACTCGGCCGGACGCCGGTCCGCCCGCAGGGGAACCTCCTGAACCGCAAGTCGCCGAGGAACCACCGACCACCGCGACAGCTGGACCACACTCGAACCGAGGCGATGATTCGACCGCGGCGACGACCGACCCCCACACCGGAGCCGACCGCACCGGGCCGGAAAACCCCGCCGCGACAACACGTTCGCCCGGCCCCGCACCACCGCGCGCCCTTTACCAACCCAGCGTCGCCGAAGCGACCATGGCGGCCCGGCGCCTGATCACCGATGTCGAGTTCCCCGACAAGGGGAACACCAGTTCGGTGGTCCGCAAAATGCGTTCCAGCGACGGTGAAATCAACATCTACAAACCCGAAGCGGGGGCGAATAAGGAGGCCGAAAGCGTCAACCCCGAACTGGACACCTACACCGCCAACGAGGTAGCGGCCTACCGCTTCAGTGAGATCGTCGGTTTCGGGCGGATACCTGCGACCGCGCGCACCGAGGGAGTCATCGGCCCGGAAGACAGCTCGGGGCCAGGGATGATCCAGCAGTTCGTCGTTTCGACACCAGGCGAGGCGATCGACAAGTATTCGGTCGTACAGCAGCAGCAGGTGGCTGTTATCGACGCCACCATCGGCCAATCGGACCGCCGGGGCAACTGGCGCACCGTCAAGCGCGGCGTCCAGCGCGACCTCCTCGCCATCGACCACGCTTGGTCGTTTCCCGTTTCCGCCGATCCATTCGACATCGATATCGATTCCCCCTTCGTCGCCGCCCACCAAGGGGAGCAACATCCACTCGAACCAGAAGTTCTGGACGCTATGCGCGCCGTGGACATCGACCACATGCGGGCCGCGTTCGAAGACGCCGGTCTGCACCACGGTAGTGTCGAGGGAGCTCTGGCCAGGTTCGTCAGGATTCGAGAGCTGGGCTACATCCCCGACGACCTCCGGATCATCGCGGATGACCCCGTTGGCGCGGGCGGCGACCTGCACCACGGCAAGACGGTGCGGCTCGAGCACAACAGCGACCGATCCGAAGCGGAGCTCGGTGCCGACCGTTCCGCTGAACTCCTGGAAGACGCGGTGGGCGGGCCCCAGGACCGGTCGGGCGTGGAGGTATTGCGCAGTGGTACGGCTGTCGAAGTCGCCGTGTGGTTGCGGCGGACGTGGCGGGTAGAGCTGTCCGGCTTCGATGAGCAAGAGCGGGCCCGGGATGTGGCTCGTGGCATCGACCACATGTTCACCGAATACCGGAAGTTGAGCGCACGCAGCGGTGCCGTCGTCGCGGTCGGCAGAGTCGGCGGCGGTAAAGGCATCCATGTGGCGGTCCATCGTGACGAGAGCGGCCAGATTTTCATCGATTCGATGACCGTGGACCCGCGGCTGCTCGGCTCCGCGTCCGAGTCCGCAGGTGAACAACTCTATGGCTCGATCGTCGGTGCGATCGGTGCCGTCCTGGTCGACGCCGGAGTCGGCGTCGTGCGAGAACGCGCTTTCGACTATCTGTATTCGCATTACCTCGGCTCGCGACCCGATCGCAACGGCGATCAGGACACCGCTTTCGAGGACTGGTTACGCGGCCAGCTGGGCGATTCCGTCTTCGAGCCACGAAGCCGGATTCACCTCAGAAGACGTAGTCTGTCGAGCCGTTTCGATGTCTGGCAGGCCGCGCGAGCGGCGGTCGCGGAGGTGGAAGTCAACGGACGGGGCAACGCTTCGGACGCGGCACGGACACTGCATCGGCTGCTGTTCGCGCAGCTGCGTAGCGATCCGACGTCGCTGGATCTTCTCCAGACCGCTCTGCCGGAGGTCGCCCGGCACGCGCGGATCCAGTGGGGCAGAGGATCCGAGAACGCGCGGGATCTCGCGGCGACGTTCGCGGCCGAACGCGGCATCCCGGTGATAGGGGCCGACTTTTCGGATGCCGATGGGAAGAAAGTGCGTGCGCTCTTCAGAGGACTGCACGCCATATGGGACGTTTTCCCCGACGTCGAAATCCGGTCAGTGACTTTTCGGTCGATGAACCTGTCCATCAGGGCCATGCAGGGCGAGGATCCGAAAGAAATAGTCTTCAACCGAGAGTACCTGCGTAACGAGTACCCAACGGATCGGGTAGCGGGATTCAGATATGGTGTTCACCGCACTCATGACGAGGCGATGTATCGCTTCGCAACGGTCATGGTCGCCGATGCCGGTAGCGCCATTCTGGATGATGTGTTTCCCGCGTTGCTCACTCGTTGGCTGCAAGGAAAGGCCAGCGGGCAACACGGCTATAAGAAGGATTTCGGGCCGTGGCTCGGATCTCAATTCTCCCGGTTCAGCCGCCGGGCGGCCCAGCGCGACGACGACAAGTCTCCGCATCGATATCTGTACTTGGACGAGGAAGCGGCTCTCGCAGAGTCGGTCGTCGAAGTCGTGCGGACAGAAGAGCCGACCGATGGGCAGCGAGTGCTCTATGCGCTGCTGATGAAGCATCTGACTCCCGAACGGCGTGCGGCGAGCGAGTCCGCCGACCGCTCGCAGCCGGAGCAAGCACGACGAGACGCGAACGCGTCGGGACTCTCGGATACGGCCGAATCCGGGACGGGGCTGATCCTGGAAGCGGTCCCCCATACGGAACTCACGGCCGCGCTGGCGACATACGGCGACACCGGCGGCGGCTGGACCGGTGCGGACAGCACGTACTCCCGGCGCTTGCCGGACGGCAGGCAGCTGTGGATGTTCTCCGACACGTTCCTCGGCACCGTGCACCCCGACGGGTCGAGACCCGCGACGAGCCCGATGGTGAAGAACACCTTCGTCGTGGACGACCGGGGCCGGATGTCGACCGTTCATGGCGGGACGGCAGATGCCCCGACCGCGGTGGTGCCGGCGCCGGAGGGGCAGATGTTCTGGGTCGGCGGCGGATACGTCACGGGAAACGTCCTCAACGTCATGCTGGTTCGGTTCGTCAACACCGACCCGGACGATCTCATGTGGGGCATCTCCTGGAAGGAGAACCGGCTCGCCAGATTCGACGCGGAGAACCTCGGGCTGATCGACCTCACCCCGATGCCATCTCGGACCGGGGTCATGTGGTCGGCGTGGCTGGACTACGACGGCACCCACACCTACGTCTACGGCACCAAGGACTCGGGCGGCGACAAGTACATGCACGTGGCCAGGGTGCTCGGCGACGACCTTCGCGCACCATGGGAGTTCTTCGACGGCGAAGGCTGGTCGCCGGAGGAAAGCGATTCCGCGCCCCTCCTGTCGGGCGTCGCCAACGAGTACAGCGTCACCCGATGGCGCGACCGTTACCTGCTGATCACCCAGGACACCAGCGTCCCGTTCAGCGCGGAGATCCGCGCGTATCTCTCGGATGCGCCCACCGGCCCGTTCACCACACCGACCGTGGTGTACCGAGCCCCCGAAGCCGGCATCGACGGAACCTACGGCGACCGGAACGTGTACGCATACAACGCGCATGAACATCCCGACCTCCGGTCCGGAGACACGCTGATCGTCAGCTACAACGTGAACAGCCTGGACTTCGAGGGCGTCATCGGCGACGTCTCGAAGTACCGTCCACGGTTCATCACCGTGCGCTTGAATCCCGGTTTCGGATCCGGCACGGACCCGGCCGGGCGCACACCCGGACCGGAGACAGATCGACCGGGACGGCCAAACGATGACGTTGTCTCACCCGATGCGGGGGCCGATGATTCGAATGTGCGGTCGGCACCGGGCCGTGCACCGGGCGCCACCGCGCGGCCGCGGGTCGAGACCACGCCGCCTGGGCAGCGGTTCGACCCCGGCATGCTCCACGCCTTCGGCCCGAACGTGGGACCGGACGCGCACGCGTTCGTACGCCCCGGTCGGCAACCCCGACCGTCATTCGACGTAAGACCGCTTGCCGCAGCGGATTCGACGGCCGCCCGCGCATCCCGCACCGGCGGCAACGGCGGGCAACCCGCTGGGCGCGGCTTCACCAGCGGCGGTATCCGCACATCGCCCGCGGGCCTGATCGTGCCAGCCGACCCCACCGACAGCCTGATCGTGCCCGCCGCGTACGTGATACCCGCCGATCCGTCGCTCGAAGAACTCATGGAACGCCTGCGCCCGTGGAAGGAGATCTTCCACTACTTCTGGGAATTCCCGATGCCTCGGGAAGGAGAGCTGTCCGGCCGGGCATGGATCGAAAGTGCGGAGCGGAAGGCCTGGATGAGGCGGCGGGCGTTGCGGCGCACGCCACTCTATGCGGGCGTCGACGCCGCCGTCCGGTTGACGCTCGCAGCCGAGCGACTGCTCGGAGCCCCCAATGCGACTCCTGGACCGGCCACCATCGAGCAACGCCGGGTCATTCCGGGCCGTGGGCCGATCGACGCCGGGAAGAACCGAACCATGCGGCACGACACGCAGGTACGGGAGGCGTCCCCCGCCAACGCGGAGGAGAGAACGCCGTTCGGGCGGTTCTGGGCGGCGGTCTCCGGGGACGAGCTACCGCAGACCAAGCTGATTCGCCAGGGAAAGATGGCCTACAACGGCGGACGACTGCTGCGCGCGGAGGGCCACAACCTCATGGTGGCGGGGCGTTACGCGGAAGGCTACGAACTGCTGGTGTCCGGGCGCGACCCGGTGCTCACGCCGGAGGAATACGCGTTGTGGCTGATGTTCAACCACGACGCGCTGTGGACCCTGCACTTCCCCGGCTGCCGTGAGCTGGAGCCGCAGTCGCCGGAATTCCTGCTCACCCGCTATCTGACGATCGCCATCTTCGACAAGATCGCCACGAAACCGCTGGAAGTGCGGTACCTGGACGATGTCGTCCGTCCGTACCTGCGCCGTCAAGGTGTGGCGGCGGGCAGGGTACTGCTCCACGACTTGACCCATTACCTACCGGAGTCCTGCCGCACCACAACGGAGCGGCTCGGCGCCTGGGCACTCCGAGGCCTGGGCCGCAGGGTCGGCGCCGAGGTGAAGGAGCACCTGGACAACTGCGCGGCCTGCCGGAACACCGCTGCCTTGCTACCGGCCGCGCACAGCAGCTCGGGTGAGCGCAAACTGCTCGTTCCGCCTGGACCCGCAGGCGACGGTGCCACTCCGCACACCGCCAACCGTCCCGCGCCTCCGGCTGATCCGCGAGTTCTGGGCCACGGCCAGAGGATCGCCCAACGGGCAGAAGAGATCCGCCCGGGCACCTATCCGCAGGTGGTATTCGATCCGGCTACGGCACTGGACCTTCCACCGCAGCGTGCCCGCGGTCTGGACGGGCTCGGTTTCGGCCCGGCCCCGGCGGTGGCCGATCCCTTTCGCGGTTTGCCCGACGGCGTGGTGGCACATGCCGCGCATCCGGATGACCCGGACGGCGGAGCGTTCGGTGGTGGACGAAGCGAGCGAATCGCGAGGGCCGCGCTGTCGAACTTCCGTGTCGATGCCACATTCAGCGACCTCAAGGATTGGGCCGCACGTCTCACCGACGACAACCTCCACCAGCTGCTGACCGGCTTCACCCGCACGGTCACCGAACTGATCTCGGCCATTCATCGCGGCGATCCGCCGACACTGACCGACCAGGTGATCAATCCCGCACGCCTGTTGGGCGCGATCGTGGCGGAAGCGACTCGCCGCTTCGGCGACAGCGTTCCCACCACCACGCCTACCACCTATCGGGAGTTGTTCGCTACCGCGCCGTGGCTGCGAGCGAGCCGGCGCACCGTCTCCGACCTGCATGCAGCCATGACCGCCGTGCTCGACGCCGCGTTCGCGGTGATCCGCACGTCCGGTGCGCACCGCTGGTCGGTGGCTGCCATGCACCATACGGTCCCAGCGCATATCGCGCAGATAGCACGCGATATCGAAGAAGCCGACCGGCACGGCGTTTGGCGCGAGGAAGGTTCGTTCCGGCCGGGGGACGCCCTCGACACGGAACATGTGCGCCTTGTGAAGTCCTTCCTGGGGGACCAAGTGCGCAGCCCGACGATGGCTCGAATGGTCACCGAGTGGGCCTATGTCATGAATACGCTGCTCCAGCTGCGATCGAGCGAGCTCTTCTCACCGAAGTACGCCACGATCTTCGAGTCGCTGCCCGTCCACGCCGTTGCGCTCGATCGAGCGCGCACCGGCTCGGACCGGCTGTTCGCCGCGACGGTCGCCGTCGCGGTGCCCGACCTGCTCGACGCGGCGTTCTACCTCCTACCCACCAGCAATTCCGCCTTGGGGCTGGACTACCTGAGGCAGGCCGACAGTCTGCTGGCCGAGGCCAGCACCCGCTTCACGAACAGCTCCGCCCGCCACGCGCTGCGGGACGCTTCCGACAACGTACACAGACTGTACGAAGACATCATCCTCGCGGACTCCCGCCGATCACCCGAAAACCGCGCGCGACGCATACACGATGTGCTTTCGGACTATTTCCACGAAGCATTCGAGTCCTCCATCGTCCGATCTCTCCGCTGGGGAATGCGGGCACTGCACGGGCTGGGTAGTCAGAGTCCGGGTATCGATTACGCCCTTGCGCGGCACCGTCTGGATGTCGATGCGCCTTGGGACTGGCGTATCACCGACGACGAGCGTGCCCTCACCGCGACCGCGGAGCACTTGCTACAGATCGCAGGCGCACCGGAGGGCGGTATTCGGTCATTGTTGGCCCCCATCGATTCCGTCGATCTTTTCCGGAGCACCTTCGACAGCGTCGGGAGGAACATGCGATGGTGGATCGCGCTCGGAAGATGGATCAGCGGGGGCGTTCCGATCGGCAGCCTGCTGGCGGGAGCCACGGACTTCTGGGTGTCGCAGATGCAGTTGGCGGTGCTGAGGCGGTATCCCCACATCATCGGCGCTGTCGGCGGCATCCCTTATCGGGCGCGGGACCTGGCGAATCGGCTGTCGCTCGCCCGTGACCTCGAGTCCTCCCGCCTCCCGCCCGAGCGCCGACGTGAGCTCGACGTACTGCGCACACAGCTGGCAGAGATCGGACGCAGCGCCCACGGACTCGCCGTCCCCGGCTCCGCCGCGCCACCGGTGCTGCTGGTCTCCTATGACCCCGTCACACGAGGCGGAACGGGCCGGGCTGTCGTCTCGATCGGCGAGGCCGATGCCGCATCGTTCATCGCGTTCAACGTCGCGGGAGCCGACACCCCGCTTACCGATCTGGCGCAGTGGTCGGTGCACGCCTGCCTGCAGTACGAGAAAGCGAAGCGGCATGCGCCCGCCGACACCCGCGTAGCCATCATGTTCACTGCCGGATCACCGCGTGGTGCGGGGGCGCCTTCGCGCACCGCTGAGCCGGGCGCGATGGCACAGGACGCCGTCGTCGACGCCCGCGCCGTAGCCGGGGACATCGTGGCGCGGGAACTCCTCACCTACGACGCGACTCGCGAATTGGCTTCGGATGGCAGCGACGAAAGCTGGTCGCGAAGGTCCCAGCTGTTCACCGCGATCGGGCACGGCGACGGTATCGGTGTGCTGCGCTCGGCCGCGGATACCCTGCTGCTGAGCCGAGCCGTGGACCAGATCGTTCTGGTTCCCGGCTCGGCCGGCGACCGGCTTCCCACCGCCAGTCAGCTCAGGATCGGCACCGAAAATGTGTACACGCTCAACCCCCACCGCGACCAGAACGACGATCCGAAGACCATAGGGCTGATCACGGTCGGGCACGGCGCCGATATCGAATCCGCACCCGACGCCTCCGGCCGATCAACCGCTCCGCTGATGGAGACCCCCACCAGCGTGCGCGATCTGTCTCAGCTGCTTCCCGCGCACGAATACCGGCCCGTCGGGGGCAGCCTCGGATGGACCATGACTCACGACGAGGGCCTGACGGTGTACCGAGCTGCACAACCCGTGCTGCGCGATGCGCTGTCGGGAACGTACAACACGACGGTCGTCCTCGAAGACCTCGGCCTGGTCCTGCGCATCGGCCAACCGGATACCGGCAGCTACGATCCACGTTTCGGACCCGAGCACAGAACCCTGCCTGTCATCTCGCAATACGTTCGGAACGCACCGCAACTGCTGAAAGTCCTCGACGGCCGCATGCCGGACGGGCGCGTCGTCGACGAATCGGCGCCGATTCTCATCGAAAGGCTCGCCCGCGGACACAATCTCGCCGAGACGTTCCGGCGAGCCGACCGGCGAACGATCCGGTCACATCAGGCTCTGATACTGCGCACCTTCGCGAACATCCACGAGCAGCTGCGCGCGATGCCGGAGAACCATCCGCTGCTGGCTCGACTGACACCGCCAGGCGTGGCGACGGGTGACACCGCCGGGTGGTACCTGAACCATATCGATTGGTACACCGACAATTTCTATCGACCGCACTACGCCCGCTTCGGGCGCCTCTTCGACGAGTTCGGCCTGCTGCGGGGAAATCCCTTCGAGCCGCTGAGAGATGAGGCTCGATCGATGCGGGACTCCCGCCACCACATCTTGCACGGCGACCCGAACGGGGGGAACTTCCTCATCAGCGACGATCTCCACATAACGCTGATCGACTGGGAACTCGTCGTCACCGGTCCGAGCGCCTACGACTGGGCCAGGTTGGGCCATCTCGTCCCGGAGATCGAGGTGCCCTACGAACTCGGCGGTCCCGACATGGTCGGATTCGCCCGCGTCGAGAAGTTCAAGCGGGTCATGAACGACACCGTCAAACTGGCGCCGCTGGCCGCTGCGGGCCGACTCACCCCGCAACTGATCGAATTCATCGAGACCGAATTCAGTGAGGCAGTGATCCAGATGCGCCAGCTGTCCGGGCACTCCGATCTACTGCCGCCGCGCGCCGAGCTCGAAATTCTTCGCTCCTGGCGACCCTGAAAGCAAGCTATCTTCGACGTTCGCGTTGCCACCGCGCAGGAACGCCGCTCGGTGCGGCGAGATCAGTGGCTCGATATCGACATGGAGGACGACGTGGCAGACGAACCCGGTGGGCTGACCGCCGAGCACCCGCTGGCTCGCGCGCTGGCGGCGCACGCGCCGACCGGGTGGCAGCGGGTGGACGCGGTGTTCGCGGTCACGGTGGTGAGCGAGGTCGCCCAGCTGGTCTACACGGTCGGGGAGCAAGTGATGCCGGTGGACCCGCCGGAGCCGGTGCTCGCCCTCGTGCGGGAGCACCGCGCGCTCGCGGCCGGCTCCGGTGCGGAACCGTGGTGGCGGCTGGTGATGGCGATGACGAGTTCGGGCGAGGTCGAGGTCACCTACGACTACGGCGACGAACCTTTCCCCGACGGCCAGCTGTTCGTCCCGGAGGCATACCGCGCCGACCTCGAGGCGTATCCCCGCCGGAAAGTACCGGTGTGGCTGGCCGCCTATATCGGCCACGGTGACCGGCAGCGGCGCACCCCACAGCAGGCCGCAGCCCGAGCCCGTGCCGACCGGGCCGAAGGAGTGTGGGCCGTACTCGCGGAGAACGAGTTCCCTCCGTTCCCGCAGATGTGGGCCCGTTGGACGACCATCGCCGCGGCCTTCGTTGCGGCGAAGTCGGAGTGGGGTCCGCGGATGTTGCCCTGGGTCGGTGTCTTCGAAGGCACCGCGCGCGGTGGGTCGACCTTGCACGCGCTCCCCGCCGGACGAGCCGTGCTCTCCGGCGGAGTTTGGAACGCGCCGACCCTGGACGCGGTGTACAACGCGGGCGCGCCGATGCCGGAGTTGTACGGCGGCGCGCCGGACTGGGTCGCCGACCCCGTCTTGAATCCGCGGGCGGCTTCCGGCCTGCTGTCGTTCTGCTACTGGTGGGAAGCGGGGCGCTGGTACCGCGGACAGTCACCGTCCGCACGGGAGTGCGCGCCCGCGGTGCCGGGCATATGGACGCGAGACACGGCGATCAAGATCGTGGCTGGGCTATGCGCGGAGAACACGGACACCGACGCGGTCGACGCGCTGCTGTCCGCCGCCGAGGCGGGCAGGGTGACGCGGGCGGAGCTGGTCGCCGTCTTCGGCGACGACGACCGTTACGACATCGACGGCGCGCTCTACCAGTTCTCGGTGGCCGGGCTGCGGTCGACGCTGCCCGAGCCGATGCCCGCCGAACAGGCGATCAGCCGGGTGCGGGACTACATCACCGGACGGCAGCTGGACACCACCGGCTACCCCCTGTCGGAACTGACCGCCGACCGCTTCCGCTTCGGCTGGAAGGTGCACGTGCCGGCGCGGGAGAACGCGCAGCCTCCCCGAGCGATCTTCTACCTCGCCGACGACGGCGAGTTCGCGCACTCGTCGTCGTCGGTCGACCAGCGGCGATTCATCGCCGCGTTCGAACAACGCTTCCTCGACCGTCACGGGCCGGTGGCCTGACGGACTGCCACCCGCGGTGGGAAGGCGCTGACCGGCGGCGCGGCGACGTCGGTCACACCCCTGCGTGGGCAAAAGAAAAACCGCGCATCAGCACCTGATGCGCGGTTTCTCGTCTGTGGGCGAAGGGGGACTTGAACCCCCACGTCCCGAAGGACACTGGCACCTGAAGCCAGCGCGTCTGCCATTCCGCCACTCGCCCGAGCGACTGGGAGACAGTATCACGGCCGCGCGCCGGATACGAAATCGCCATTTCAGAGGCCTGACCGGGGGCTGAACGGGTCCGGGAACCCAGGGCCGTCGCCAAGAGTTACAGGTGTGGACGATCGTGGATATCATGCAATGAACGTGGTCGATCAACGACACGCCATACACGCGTGTCGTTGTTACGAATCAGGAAGAGACGCGCACCGAAGGGAGGCCGAGATGGGCATCGTTTCGCGATTCGAGCGTCGCCTGCAAGGCGCCGTCGGTGACGTGTTCGCCAGAGTCTTCGGCGGCAGTGTCGTGCCCCAGGAGGTGGAGGCGGCGCTGCAACGCGAGGCCGCCGATCATGTCCAGGACCTGGGCGGCGGGCATCTGCTGGCACCCAACAGCTATGTGATCACGATCAACACCTCCGATCACCAGCAGCTGGATGCCGACCACGACCTCACCACCCGCGCGTTCGCCAAACATCTACAGGACTACATCCGCGAGCAAGGCTGGCAGACCTACGGCGAAGTACACGTGGCGTTCGAGGCATCACCTACGCTGCACACCGGACAGTTCAGGGCGAGTGGCCGCGTCGATCCCGACGTCGGACACAGAGCCAGCGCGGCTCGCGGCCCCGAATCACCGCCACAACGACCTGCACACCCGCAACCAGGAGCTGGCCCCATGACGCAGAACTCAGGCTACGACCCGAGCCGTGAGCCCGCGGAGTCCGATCCACGCAACCGCGGGTACGCACCACCGCCTGCCGGACGCGGCGGCCCGCAGAACGGCGCGTACCGCGACGACTACGGCCGCGGCGGCGCGTACGGGGCGGATTACCAGGCTCCGGACGCGCAGCAGGGTTACGGCGACTACCAGAACGGCTACGACTACCCCCAGGGCGGCCAGGGCTACGGCCAGCAGGGCGGTTACGGCGAGTCCGGCTACGGCCAGCAAGGCGGTTACGGCGAGTCCGGCTACGGCCAGCAGAGCGGCTACGGGGAGCGTGGCTACGGCCAGCAAGGCTACGGCGAGTCCGGCTACGGACAGCAGGGCTACGCCGACCCGGCTTACGGCCAGCAAGGCTACAGCGACCCCGGGTACGGCCAGCAGGGTTACGCCGAGCCGGGTTATGGCCAGCCAGGCTACGGTCAGCCCGGCTACGGTCAGTCGGGGTACACCGATCCCAGCTACGGCGACCCGAACTACGCCGACCAAAGCGGCTACAGCCAGGACGACCAGGGCGGCTACGGTCAGGCATACTCCCAGCAACCCGGGTACGGCGCGCCGCAGGGCTACGCGGGCGGACAAGGCTACGGCGCCGCGCCGCAGGCCGGTTCGGGCTACTCCGCGACACTTCAGCTGGACGACGGCAGCGGCCGCACTTACCAGCTGCGGGAAGGCAGCAACATCATCGGCCGCGGCCAGGACGCGCACTTCCGCCTGCCCGACACGGGCGTCTCGCGCAGGCACATCGAGGTGCGCTGGGACGGGCAGACCGCGATGTTGTCCGATCTCGGATCCACCAACGGCACCCTGGTGAACGGCTCCCCCGTGCAGGATTGGCAGCTCGCCGACGGCGACGTCATCCGTGCCGGGCACTCCGAGATCCTGATCCGCATCGTCTGATCCCGTAAGCTCGCGGTGCAGGTCACGACATGGCTCTCGAGGGATTCGTCGGTCGTATCGTGATCGAAGTCGACCGACGGCCCTATGATGCTGCCAACACACGCGCGGCGCCGACACCGGGGCCGGCAAGACCAGCAGGCTGGTGGGGGTGGTCGAACCGCACCTACGGCACCGACGTACACGGTCGAACAGGAGGTGGAGCGCCGTGCAGGGACTGATCCTGCAACTGACCCGTGCGGGGTTCCTTCTGCTGTTGTGGTTGTTCGTGTGGGCTGTGCTGCGCACCTTGCGCAGCGACATCTACGCGGCATCCGGCATTCGGATTCAGCCCAGGGCCGCACGCGGTTCCGCGGTGCTGCCTTCCTTCAGCCGGGGCCAGAAGGGCGCCAAATTTCTTGTGGTGACTCAGGGTTCACTCGCCGGCACCCGCATCTCGCTCGGCACCCAACCGGTGCTGATCGGGCGTGCGGACGATTCCACGCTGGTACTCACCGATGATTACGCCTCGACCAGGCATGCGCGACTGTCTCCGCGTGGTGACGACTGGTACGTCGAGGACCTCGGCTCGACGAACGGCACGTATCTCGATCGCGCGAAAGTCACCACCGCCGTCCGTGTTCCACTCGGCACGCCCGTCCGTGTCGGCAAGACAGTGATCGAGCTGCGATCGTGACACTTGTTCTCCGCTACGCAGCGCGCAGCGACCGCGGTCTCGTCCGAGGCAACAACGAAGACTCCGTGTACGCGGGCGCCCGGCTGCTCGCACTCGCCGACGGCATGGGCGGCCATGCCGCGGGAGAAGTCGCGTCCCAGTTGATGATCGCCGCGCTCGCCCATCTCGACGACGACGAACCCGGCGACGATCTGCTCGGCAAGCTCGACGCGGCCACCCGAGAAGGCAACGCGGCCATCGCCGATCAGGTCGAGGAGGAGCCCGAGCTCGACGGCATGGGCACCACGCTCACCGCGATCCTGTTCGCGGGCAAGAAACTCGGCCTGGTGCACATCGGCGACTCGCGCGCCTACCTGTTGCGCGGCGGCGAGCTCACCCAGATCACCCGGGACGACACGTTCGTCCAGTCGCTGGTCGACGAGGGCAGGATCACACCGGAGCAGGCGCACACGCACCCGCAGCGTTCGCTGATCATGCGCGCGCTCACCGGCAACGAGATCGAGCCGACGCTGATCATGCGCGAAGCGCGCGCCGGTGACCGCTACCTGCTGTGCTCCGACGGCCTGTCGGACGTGGTCAGCGACGAGACGATCGCGAACACCATGCGCGAGGGCAGCACCGACGAGTGCGCCGACCGGCTCATCGAGCTGGCGTTGCGCAGCGGCGGCCCGGACAACGTGACCGTCGTCGTGGCCGACGTGATCGACCTGGACTATGGCCAGAGCCACCCGATCGTCGCCGGCGCCGCGTCCGGCGTCGACGAGGACACACCGCCGCCGAACACCGCCGCGGGCCGGGCCTCGGCGCTGCGCCCGCCGCGCGCCGCGCCGCGCCGGGCCGCCGCCGCGCCCGAGCCGCCCGCGAAGAAGTCGCACCGGCTGCGCTGGATCGTGCTCGCGCTGGCGCTCGTCGTCGCGGTCTGCGTCGGTCTCGTGGTCGGCTACAAGATGATCCGCAGCAACTACTACGTCGGGGCAGACGACGGTTCGGTGGTGATCCTGCGCGGATTGCCCGGCTCGATCCTCGGCTACTCGATCCACGACGTGAACCTGGTCGGATGCGTGACCCGCAACGGTGAACTCACCCTGACCGAGCCCGGCGAGAACGTGCCGTCGGCGTGCAAGCCGCTGAAGGTCACCGATCTCAAGCAGACCGGCCGCGACCAGGTGGACAAGGGCTTGCCGCCCGGATCGCTGGACAAGGCCAGGGACTCGATGACCTACCTCGCCCAGCGCGAACTGCTGCCGCCGTGCGCGGTCAAGGAATCAGCGCCGCAGCCGGGAGTCGTTCCGTCGCCGGCCGAGACCGCGGCGCCCGCGCCCAACGGCGCTCCGCCCGCTCCGGCCACCGGCGCGCCCGCGCCCGAGCAGGGCGACGCCAGGGGCACCGAGATCAAGACGCCGACGACGTCGACTCCCGCCGCGCCGACCAGCACATCGCCCGCCCCCCAGACCGCGGGGGAGAACTGCCGGGTGACGGACTGATGTCCGCGCCGGCACCGCCGTCGGCTGGGGCTTTTCCCAGTCCCCCTGGCGGCTTCGCTCCCGCGCCACCGCCGAGCACCAGGCGCAACGTCGAACTGTTGCTGCTCGGGGCGGCGGCGGTGATCACCACCGTGTCCCTGTTCCTGGTCGAGGCCAGTCAGGAACAGTCGATCACCTTGGACATCGCCAAATACGGCTTGGCCTACCTGGCGTTGTTCGGTGTGGCGCACCTGGCCGTGCGGCGGTTCGCGCCGTTCGCCGACCCGCTGCTGTTGCCGATCGTGGCGCTGCTCAACGGACTCGGCCTCGTGCTGATCCACCGCCTCGACCTGGCCGACCAGCAGACCGCCGCCTACAACTCGTGGGCGAGTCCGTCGCCCGACGCCAATCAGCAGATCCTGTGGACCGCGCTGGGCACGATCGTGTTCATCGCACTGCTGATCGCACTGCGCGACTACCGCACCCTGGCCCGCTACAGCTACACCCTCGGCCTCATCGGCCTTGTCGCGCTGGCTATCCCGGCGCTGCTGCCCAGCGCGTTCTCCGAGACCAACGGCGCGAAGATCTGGATCAGGCTGCCCGGGTTCAGCGTCCAGCCGGGTGAGTTCGCGAAGATCCTGCTGATCATCTTCTTCGCCTCGGTGCTGGTGGCCAAGCGCGAGATCTTCACCGCCGCCGGGCGCCACGTGCTCGGCATGGAGTTCCCGCGCGGCCGCGACCTCGGCCCGATTCTCGCCGTCTGGGTCGTCTGCATCGGCGTGCTGGTGTTCGAGAAGGATCTCGGCACCTCGCTGCTGATCTTCAGCACGGTGCTGGTGATGCTCTACATCGCGACCGAACGGGTCGGCTGGCTGGTCATCGGCGGCGGACTGCTCGCGCTCGGCTTCGTCTTCGCCTACCAGTTGTTCGGCCACGTGCGGGTCAGGGTGGAGACCTGGCTGCACCCGTTCGACGACTACAACAACACCGGCTACCAGATCTCGCAATCGCTGTTCGGCCTTGCCACCGGCGGTCTGGCCGGCACAGGCCTCGGCAGCGGCAGGCCGAACCAGGTGCCGTTCGCCAAGACCGACTTCATCGTCACCACGATCGGCGAGGAACTCGGCTTGATCGGGCTGGCCGCGGTGCTGGCGCTGTTCCTGGTGTTCGTGGTGCGCGGACTGCGCACCGCGCTCGCGGTGCGCGACAGCTTCGGCAAGCTGCTCGCGGCCGGCCTGTCGTTCACCATCGCGATCCAGCTGTTCGTCGTGGTCGGGGGTGTGACCAAGCTGATTCCGCTGACCGGTCTCACCACCCCGTTCATGTCCTACGGCGGATCTTCGCTGCTGGCCAACTACGCATTGCTGGCGTTGCTGATCAAGATCTCCGACGCCGCCCGCGCACCCGCCCCGGTGCGCAAGAAGGAACCGGCGCCGATCGCCGACGCGCAGACCGAACTGCTGCGGCGCGACGGCGGGCGACCGGAGGCGGGGCCGCTGACATGAACACTCCACTACGCCGAGTCGCGATCGCGGTGATGGTGATGGTCGTCGCGCTGCTGGCGAACGCCACCTACGTCCAGGTGATCAAGGCCGACGATCTGCGCTCCGATCCACGCAACTCCCGGGTGCTGCTGGACGAGTACGCCCGTCAGCGCGGGCAGATCTCGGCCGGCGGCACCGTGCTGGCCAGCTCGGTCGCGACCGATGACCGCTACAAGTACCTGCGCACGTACCCGAGCGAGCCCGCGGCGTACGCGCCGGCCACCGGCTTCTACTCGATGCAGTACGGCAGCACCGGACTGGAACGCGCCGAGGACTCGGTGCTCAACGGCTCCGACAGTCAGCTGTTCGGCAGCCGTCTCGTCGACCTGATCTCCGGCCGGGATCCGCGCGGCGGCAACGTGCTCACCACGCTCAATCCGGTGATGCAGCAGGTGGCCTACGACCAGATGACCAGCAAGGGCTACACCGGTTCGGTGGTGGCGATCGAGCCGAGCACCGGCAAGATCCTCACCATGGTCTCCACGCCGAGTTACGACCCGAACCTGCTGTCCGGGCACGACGGCGCGCGCGGCACCCAGGCGTGGGAAACCCTGAGCGCGGATCCGAACCATCCCATGCTGAATCGCGCCATCTCGCAGACCTATCCGCCCGGCTCCACGTTCAAGGTCGTGGTCACCGCCGCCGCGCTGGCCAACGGCGTCGCGACGCCCGACGACCAGTTCACCGCCGCGCCGAACATCACGCTGCCGGGCACCAGCACCACGCTGGAGAACTACAACGGCTCCACGTGCGGTCCCAACCCCACCGCTTCGCTGCTCGAGGCGTTCCGGCGCTCGTGCAACACCGCCTTCGCCGAACTCGGCGTCAAGGTGGGCGCCGCGACCCTCAAGGACGAGGCGGCCGCGTTCGGCATCGGCCCGCACCGCGGGATCCCGATGCCGGTGGCGGAGAGCACCGTCGGCACCATCTCCGACGACGCCGCTTTGGCCCAGAGCAGCATCGGGCAGCGCGACGTGGCGCTGACCCCGCTGCAGAACGCGGTCGTCGCGGCGACCATCGCCAACGGCGGCGTCCGGATGGAGCCGTACCTGGTCGATCAGTTGCAGGGCCCGGACCTGAGCGAGCTGTCGAAGACCAAGCCGGTCTCGGTCGGCCAAGCCGTCAGCGCCGATGTAGCGTCGACCGTGACGAACATGATGATCGCGTCCGAGGGCAACACCGCTGGAGGTAACCGGACCCCTTATCAGATCGCGTCCAAGACCGGCACCGCGGAGCACGGGAGCAACCCGCGCAACACGCCGCCGCATGCTTGGTACATCGCGTTCGCCCCCGCGCAGAACCCGAAGATCGCCATCGCGGTGATCGTGGAGAACGGTGGGGACCGGGCGCTTGCCGCGACCGGTGGTTCGGTCGCCGCGCCGGTGGCTCGCGCGGTTCTCGACGCCGGTCTTCGAGGGGGCTGAACGATATGGATGTGCGAGTGAAGGTACGGGGACCTCGATGCTGAACAACGGTGCGATGATCGCCGACCGGTATCGGCTGCAGCGACTGATCGCGACCGGCGGCATGGGCCAGGTCTGGGAAGCGCTGGACACCAGGTTGGACCGCAGGGTCGCGGTCAAGGTGCTGAAATCGGAGTTCTCGGCCGACCCGACGTTCCGGCATCGATTCCGCACCGAGGCGAAGACCACCGCCCAGCTGAATCACCCCGGTATCGCGGGCATCTACGACTACGGCGAGACCATCGACCCGCAGGGCAGCGAGATCGCGTACCTGGTCATGGAATTCGTCCAGGGCGAGCCGCTGAACACGGTGCTCAACCGTTTGGGCAGGCTGTCGGTCCCCCAGGGGCTCGACCTGCTCGAGCAGACCGGGCGCGCGCTCGAGGTGGCGCACCGCGCGGGCGTGGTGCATCGCGACGTGAAGCCGGGCAACATTTTGGTGACCCCGACCGGGCAGGCGAAGATCACCGATTTCGGTATCGCCAAGGCGGTGGACGCCTCCCCGGTGACCAAGACCGGCATGGTGATGGGCACCGCGCAGTACATCGCGCCGGAACAGGCGGTCGGCGAGGACGCCACCGCGGCCAGCGACGTCTATTCGCTCGCCGTGGTCGGTTACGAAGCGCTGGCCGGACAGCGGCCGTTCACCGGCGACGGCGCGCTAACCGTCGCGATGAAGCACGTGCGCGAGACGCCGCCGCCGATGCCCGCCGACCTGCCCGGCAACGTGCGCGAACTCATCGAGATCACGATGGAGAAGGACCCGGCGCGCCGCTACGCAAGCGGTGGCGAGTTCGCCGACGCGGTCGCCGCGGTGCGGGCGGGCCGCCGTCCGCCGCCGCCGAGTGGCATGCACCCCGCCGCGCCCTTGACCGGCGCGACGCGCGTGCTCCCGCCCGGCCCGACCGCCGTGATCCCCTCGACGCCGTCCGACTTCGACGGGGCGACGGTGCGTTACTCCACGCCCGCGGCAGGAGCGGTAGGAGCGGCGAATCGCGCCGGCACGGTCGCGGCTCCGGCCACCGTGCTCAGCCGCGGCGCGGCCGATCAACCGCCCGGTGGCGGCAAGGGTTTCAGCACCACTCAGAAATGGCTCACCGGACTCGGCGTCGGCGCCGTACTGCTCGCCGCGCTCACGGCTTACCTGCTCTTCGGCGGCGACACCAACCCCGATTCCACCCCATCGCCGACCACGACGTTCGCACCGAATCCGAAGCCTGCCCCGCCGGTGGCCACCACGACCACCCCCAAGCCAGCGCCCGCGCCGGTGGAAACCGAAACCTACGAACCGACCACCACCGAGCCGAAGACCACGACACCGGAGCCAACGACGACCACCGCGCCGCCGACCACCACGGCACCGAGCACGACGAAGCCGACGACCACCGCGCCCACGGCCACCGCGACCCGCCCACGCATCCCGACCCTCGACATACCATTCCCGGAGATTCCCGGTGCCCGGGGGCCTTCGGCCACTCGCAGCGGATCCGCCACTTCTTCGCAAGGACTGCCATGACGACCCCGAAGAACCTCTCGTCTCGCTACGAGCTGGGCGAGATCATCGGGTTCGGCGGCATGTCCGAGGTGCACAAGGCCCGCGACGTCCGGCTGAGCCGAGACGTGGCGATCAAGGTGCTGCGGGCAGACCTGGCCCGCGATCCCACGTTCTACCTGCGGTTCAAGCGGGAAGCGCAGAACGCGGCCGCGCTCAATCATCCGGCCATCGTCGCGGTGTACGACACCGGTGAGGCGGAGGTGGACGGCGGCCCGCTGCCGTACATCGTGATGGAGTACGTCGACGGCGACACGCTGCGCGACATCGTGCGCGGCAAGGGGCCGCTGCCGCCGCGGCGCGCGATGGAGATCATCGCGGACGTTTGCGCCGCCTTGGATTTCAGCCACAAGGCCGGGATCGTGCACCGCGACATGAAGCCGGCCAACATCATGATCAACCGTGCCGGCGCGGTGAAGGTGATGGACTTCGGCATCGCGCGCGCGATCGCCGACAGCTCCAACCCGATGACGCAGACCGCGGCGGTGATCGGCACCGCGCAGTACCTCTCGCCGGAACAGGCGCGCGGCGAGACGGTGGACGCCCGCTCGGATGTCTACTCGGTCGGCTGTGTGCTGTTCGAGATCCTCACCGGCGAGCCGCCTTTCACGGGTGACTCGCCGGTCGCCGTCGCCTACCAGCACGTCCGGGAAGACCCGCGACTGCCGTCGCACGTGTACTCGGGGGTGCCGCGCGAGCTGGACTCGGTCGTGCTCAAGGCGATGAGCAAGAACCCGGCCAACCGGTACCAGACCGCCGCCGAGATGCGCGCCGACCTGATCCGGGTGCTCGGCGGCCAGAAGCCGAGCGCTCCCATGGTGATGACCGACGAGGACCGCACCACCATGATGGGCGCGGACGAGCCGCCGCCGCGCAACTACCGCACCGTCGAGCGCAACGACGACACCGCCGAGCAGGACCCGGCCGAGCCGAACGGCCGGCGCCGGACCGCCTACATCGCACTCGGCGCGGTCGCGGCGGTCGCCGTGGCTTTCGCCCTGTTCTGGGTGCTGCTCGGGCCGGGCAGCCGACCGGACCAGGTAGCGGTTCCCGATCTGTCCAACAAGTCCTCCCAGCAGGCGCAGGACGCGTTGCAGAAGCTCGGCTTCACCGTGGCGATCCAGCAGAAGCCCGACAGCAAGGTCGCCACGGGCAACGTGATCGCGACGCAGCCGTTGGGCGGCTCGCGGATCGACGAGGGAAGCACCGTCACGGTGCAGGTGTCCTCCGGGCCCGCCCAGGTGCAGGTGCCGAAGCTCACCGGGTTGACCCAGGAGCAGGCCGAGCAGGTGCTGAATTCCAAAGGCCTGCGGATCAACCCGAACATCGAGCGCAAACCGTCGAGCATCGCCGAGAAGGATCAGGTGATCGAGCAGAATCCGTCGCCGGGTTCGAAGGTCGACGTCGACTGGGAGGTCGTCGTCACGATCGGCACCGGCCCGGAAGCGGTTCGCGTTCCCTACGTCGTCGGCCAGACGATCGACGTGGCGCAGCCGAACATCGAGGGCAACGGCTTCAAGGTCGTCGTGCAGGAGGTGCAGTCCTCCAAGCCGAAGGGCGAGGTGGTCGCCTCGAGCCCGGCCGGTGGCAGCAACGCGGAGAAGGGCTCGACGGTCACCGTGCAGGTATCGGCGGGCGACCTGAAGATGCCGTCGCTGGTCGGCCTGACCGTCTCGCAGGCGGTGGAGAAGCTGCGGGCGGAGGGCTGGACCGGTAGCACCAGTCAGATCAGCCAGTCGCCGCAGGGAACCTTCGACGCGGGCAGCGTCGGACGCATCCTCAGTCAGCAACCGTCCGCGGGCAGTTCGATCCAGAAGAACAGCGCCATCCTGGTCGGGGTGGGAGTGCTCGGCCCGCCGTGATCGGCGGTATCCGGAAAACGAGACCATCCGGTGTGAATTGCGGGAGAATGATGCTGCTCCATCCCAATCAGCGCAGCTGAGCACGAGGAGGTAGCTCATGACCACTGCCAGGGACATCATGAAACCGGGCGTTCAGTGGATCGGCAAGGATACGACCATCGAGCAAGCCGCACGCACCATGGCCGAGCTCAACGTCGGGTCGCTGATCGTCTCGGACGACAACGAGCGCATGTGCGGCATCGTCACCGACCGCGACATCGTGGTGAAGTGCATCGCCCAGGGCAAGACCCCCGCGGACTGCCGGGTCGAAGAACTGTGCGAAGCGACGCCGCGGTGGGTCGATGCCAACGCCGACATCGAGGAAGTCCTCGATGAAATGGAGAGCAACCGGGTCAAGCGCATGCCGGTGATCGAGGACAAGCGGCTCGTCGGCATGATCAGCGAAGCGGACTTGGCCAGGCATCTGGACGACAACCAGCTCGGCGAGTTCGTGACCGCCGTCTACGGGCGTCCGTAGCTTTCCCACCGCGCGGAGAGCGGCGCCCGCCGCCCTCCCGGCTACTTCTACGCACTTCGGCAAGGCCCACCGTGGTTACCCACAGCCCGCTCGAGGTGCCATGTGAGCCGACCGGCCGCGGGCGGTGAACCCGCCGTCCGCGGTGGGTCGCTCCGCTACCGAGGGACGACTCCCGCGTCAGGTCCGGTCGGCCTTCGGCAGATACCGCAGCACGGCGACATCGCCGACTTGCGTCACGCCGGTCAGTCGCATCCTGCGGTGCGGCGCGCCCGGAAAATCGGCCGGATCGAGGAAGCGCGGGGCCGCTACGTCACCCACCAGGATCGGGGCCACCGCGAGGTGCAGTTCGTCGGCCAGATCGGCGGCGAGGAACGCGGTATGGATGCGAGTGCCGCCCTCCACCATGAGACGGTCGATACCGCGGCGGCCGAGATCGTCCAACAGCGCGGCGAAGTCCAGTTCGGTGCCGAGATCGACCACCTCGGCGAGTCCGGCCAGCCGGGCGGTGAGTTTCGCCGCGCCCGCCGCCGTGGTGTAGACGAGCTTGCCGCCGCCGTGGTGCCAGAACCGCAGCTCGGGATCCAGCTCGCCGCTCGCAGAGACCGTCACCTTCAACGGATATTCCGGCTTGCCCGCGGCGAGCCGGGCCGCCCTGCGCTCTGCGCTGCCCACGAGCAGTCGCGGATTGTCGCTGCGCAGGGTCTGCGCCCCGACCAGGATGGCGTCGGAGTCCGCGCGCACCTGGTCGACCCGGTCGAAGTCCGCCGCGTCGGACAAATGCAGCCGCTCGGGACTCGCGTCGTCGATGTACCCGTCGATGCTCATCGCGACCGACAGCAGCACATGCGGACGGGTCACTGCAGCACCAGCGCGGCGACCTCCGCCTCCAGCGTCCGCACCAAGCCCTCGGCCGGACGCTCGCCGCACACGCCGAGCCAGTTCGCCAGCATCCGGTGCCCGCCCTGGGTGAGCACCGATTCCGGATGGAACTGCACCCCGTGGATGGGCAAGGTGCGATGCCGCATGGCCATCACGATCCCGCTCTCGGTGCGTCCGAGCACCTCGATCTCCTCCGGCAGGGTCTCCTCTAGCACGGTGAGGGAGTGGTACCGCGTGGCGGTGAACGGATCGGGCAGACCGGCCAGCACGCCGGCGCCGATGTGGAAGACGTCGCTGGTCTTCCCGTGCAGCAATTCGGGAGCCCTGGTGACGGTGGCGCCGAACGCCTCGCCGATCGCCTGGTGGCCGAGGCACACACCGAGCAGCGGGACACTTTCCTCCGCGCACGCGCGCACCAACGGGATACTCGCGCCCGCGCGGTCGGGAGTGCCGGGGCCTGGACTGATCAGGATGCCGTCGAAGTCTCCGACCACCGCGCCGACGTCGGCCAGATTCGGATCGTCGTTACGCCAGACGACCGCTTCGACACCCAGCTGCCCGAGGTACTGCACCAGGTTGAAGACGAAGCTGTCGTAATTGTCGACGACCAGAACACGCATGGCATCGAGATTACGTGCCCGCCCGGCACCGCGTCGCATCCATTACCTGTTGGGATAGCCTAGAGACCACGACCTGCACGCCGAATACGAGGACGTCATGCCCAAGTCGAAGGTCCGTAAGAAGACCGACTACACGATCAACCCCGCCAGCCGGACCCCGGTGAAGGTGAAGGCCGGGCCGTCGCCGGTCTGGTATGTCGCCATCATGCTCGGGTTCATGCTCGCCGGGCTGGCCTGGCTGCTGGTCTACTACTTGGCGGCCGAGCAGATCAGCTGGATGAACGACCTCAACGCCTGGAACTTCCTGATCGGCTTCGGCCTGATGGTGGTCGGCCTGATCATGACGATGCGCTGGCGCTGAGCGACGACAGCGACCGGATTACAGACGTGTCATTCATGCACACCTGTGGATGAGCCTGTGGACAACTCGAGGAGCGATTGGGGAGTGCGGTGAGTTCGGAGTCCGCGGTGCCCGGTCGGCCGGACCGCGACGAACCGAGCCTGGCCTGGACCACGCCCACCCCCGCGCTGGTCGCCGTCGCTGTGGGCGGCGTCGCCCTGGCGGTCGCGGCGGTGGTCAGCACCGAGGCGGCGAGCCGCCTGCTCGTCGGGTTGGCGGCCGCCGGACTGCTCGCCCTCGCCGCGCTCGGATTCCGGCAACGCCCGCGACTGTCCGTGGCGCCCGGTGCGCGGCCACGCATGGTCGTCCGCACGCTGACGGGACCGGACGAATACACCCCGGAGCAGATCATCCGCGCCCGCGTCGTGAGCTATCGACGCCTGGGGCGCAAAATGCCGATGCTGGAACTCGACGTCCAGCGCGACGGCGCGGACCGGCTGTTGATCTTCGGCCGCTGGGACCTGGGCGCCAATCCCGAACTCGTCTATCGAGACGTGGTCGCGGCCATGCGGCTCACTCAGGACAAAACCCGCTGAACACGCCGCGGCCGGGAAATTCGGCACCCGGCCGCGAATGTTTCACGTGAAGCGAATCCCGCTGTCAGGCAGTGGAAGTGATCGCGCCAACGACCACCAGCCCCAGCGCGGCGATCGCGACCAGCGCCACCGCGATCCAGCCAACCGTCCGAGCCGCTTGCGGAGTGCGCACGCGCAGCCAGGCCGGCAGGAACAGGATGCCGAGGGTCACGAGAGTGCCCGCGGCCAGGCCGCCGAGATGACCCCAGAGCGAGATGCCGGGCAGCGACAGACTGATGAACACGTTGATGCCGATGATGATGAGCATCTGATTCGGGTTCTGCCGCAACCGGAGCAGAATGATCGTGATCGCACCGAACAGCCCGTACACCGCGCCGGACGCACCCGCCGTCAGGCTGTTCTGCGCCAACAGCATGACCCCGGCGGACCCGCCGAGCAGCGAGACCAGATACACCGCCGGATAGCGCAACCGGCCGAGCACCAGCTCGGCATCCCGGCCCACCACGTACAGCGCGAACATGTTCAGCAGCAGGTGGATCGGACCGTAGTGCAGGAACCCGGAGCCGATCACCCGCCACCATTCGCCGTCCGCGACCGCCGGTGCGTACAGCACCCAGTCGAAGAACAGCGCGGAGCCGAGCTGGTTGTCCATCAAGCTCTTGGCCTGGGCGGCGGTGATCGCATAGATCACCACGTTGATCGCGATCAGCGCATAGGTGACATAAGGCGCTGACGTCCGGGGAGCCGCCGCGCCCGAGACCGTCCGCACCGGCGCGACGTTGCGCTGCTCCGCGCGCAGACAGTCGACGCAGTGCTGTCCGACGGCCGCGGGGCGCAGGCACTCCGCACAGGACGGCCGCCCGCACCGCGTGCAGGCCAGGCCGGTCGGGCGATTCGGATGGCGGACGCACGTGGGTGCGGGCGGCTGGGGGTTCATAGTCTCATTCGATCGTGATCTTGGTGATGACGACAGGCTCGAGCGGCCGGTCGTTGCGATCGGTCCTGGTGGTGGCGATCGAGTCGACGACCTTCCTGGAATCCGGGTCCACCACTTCACCGAAGATCGTGTGCTTGCGGTTCAGGTGCGGCTGCGGACGGACGGTGATGAAGAATTGCGAGCCGTTCGTGCCCGGCCCCGCGTTGGCCATAGCCAACAGGTAGCCCCGGTCGAACCGCAGCTCGGGGTGGAATTCGTCGCCGAATTCGTAGCCGGGGCCGCCGCGGCCGGTGCCGGTGGGATCGCCACCCTGAATCATGAAACCCGCCATCACGCGATGGAAGAGAGCGCCGTCGTAGAACGGGCCGCTGTTGCCTCCGCTGGCGTTCGCGGTGGTGTACGGCGCCGAACCGTCGGCGAGGCCAAGGAAGTTGCGGACCGTCTTTGGCGCGTGGTTACCGAAAAGCGCGAGCTTGATATCGCCGTGATTCGTGTGCAGCGTTGCCACGGATGTCTGATTCGGTGAGGTCACGCCGCCCATCGTGCCACGGTCGGCGATGCGACCGCGGAACTGGGCCGGACGGCAGTGTGAGCTGGGGCTCCTGCGCGAATCGCCGGGCTGTGCATAGAGTGGTCCCATGACCTCTGGGCGCCTGCATGTCTCTTCGCGTTCACGTAATCGGCTTCTGCTCGCCGCCGCCGTCGCGCTCGCGGGCGGTGTGGCGTATCTGGTCCGCACCCGACGGCCGCAGCCGCCCGAACCCGCGCCCGCGCCGCCACGCATCGGATACTCGCGCAACGGCTCCGCGCCGACCCCGCTGGCGGAAGCCGGCGCGGAGACCGATCGCTGACTCGGGCTCGGCGGATCAGCGACTGACCGTCTTCTTGTACTGACGCAACGCCAGCGGCACGAACACCACCATGATCACCACCACCCAGGCCAGCGAGGTGATCACCGGGTGCTGCAACGACCAGGCGTCACCCGTCGGCGCGATCGGGCTGGTGTTGCCGAACAGGTCACGCGTCGCCTGGGTCAGCGCCGACACCGGATTCCATTCCGCGATCACGCGCAGCACCGTGGGCAGCTTCTCGCTGGGCACGAATGTGTTGGCGATGAACGTGAGCGGGAAGATCACCATGAAGCTGGCGTTGTTGAACACCTCCGGCGCTCGCACCAACAGCCCCACCACGGCCATGATCCAGGACACCGCGTAGGCGAACAGCAGCAGCAGGATGTAAGCCAGCACCGCGTCCAGGAACGACCCGCGAATGCGCCAGCCGACGATCAGTCCGGTCAGCGACATGACCGTCAGGCTGACCACGTTGATCACCACATCGCTGATCGTCCGGCCGACCAGCACCGCCGACGAGGCCATCGGCAGCGAGCGGAATCGGTCGATGATGCCCTTCTGCATGTCCTCGGCAAGCCCGGCACCGGTGAAGGTCGCGCCGAACACCACGGTCTGCGCGAAAATGCCCGCGATGAGGAACTCGCGGTAACCGCCGGAGAGGCCGGGCACGTCGATGGCCGCGCCGAAGACATAGGCGAACAGCAGCACGAACATGATCGGCGAGAGCGTCGAGAAGATCAGCACGTCGGGCACTCGCTTGATCTTGATGACGTTGCGTTTCGCGATGGTCACACTATCGCTGACCACTATGGACAGTCGGGCGCCCAGCGCGGGCCGGGCCGGTGCCGTCGCGGTCATCGGATCGTTCCTTCCGTAGCTTCCAGCTTGTCGTTCGCCGCGTCACCGTCCGCGATCGTCTCCGCTTCGTGACCGGTGAGGGTGAGAAAGACGTCGTCCAGCGACGGTCGGCGCAGACCGACATCGTGGATCCGCACGCTGTGCTCCGCCAGCCGCCCGACCGCCTCCACCAGCGCCTGCGATCCGTCGGAGACCGGGACGATGATCCGGCGCAACGCCGGTTCCAGATGGATCTCCCCGTCGGCGAGATTCTTCAGCGCGGCCTCGGCCGTCGCCAGATTGTCCGCGCGATCGACGGTCAGCTCGATGCGGTCGCCGCCGACCATGGTCTTGAGTTCGTCGGCGGTGCCCTCGGCGATCACCTTGCCGTGGTCGATCACCGCGATCGAATCGGCGAGCCGATCGGCTTCGTCCATGTACTGCGTGGTGAGCAGCAACGTGGTCCCGCCTGCGACCAGTTCTTCGATGACGTCCCAGAGATCGAGGCGCGCACGCGGGTCCAGTCCGGTGGTGGGCTCGTCGAGGAACAGCACGGGTGGATTCGCGACCAACGCGCCCGCCAGGTCGAGACGACGGCGCATACCGCCGGAATAACCCTTGACCGGCCGGTCGGCGGCGTCGGTGAGCCGAAAGCGTTCGAGCAATTCGCGCGCGCGTTCCTTACTTCGCTGCACCCCCATGTGATACAGACGGCCCACCATTTCCAGATTCTCGAAACCGGTGAGGTATTCGTCGACCGCGGCATACTGCCCCGATGCCCCGATACGGGAACGCAACGTCTGCGGATCGCGCAGCACGTCGATTCCCGCCACCGTCGCGTGCCCGGCATCCGGCACCAGCAGGGTGGTGAGCACTCGGACGGTGGTGGTCTTGCCCGCGCCGTTGGGTCCGAGCAGTGCGGTGACGGTCCCTTCCTCGACCCGCAGATCGAGTCCGTCGAGGGCCACGAGCTGGCCGTAGCGCTTGACCAGACCCTCGGCGACTATTGCGTCGGGCATGATTCTCCTGAGGTTGACGAGTTCGATGCGCATCGGTGCGACGCCATGATGTCCGGGCGCCGATCAATTCGCTGGAACGGACGACCGACCGATACCCGAGACAGTATTGTCCCGGCCGCCGACGATTTCATCCGATTTCTTTCCGGATATCTGCCGGCCGCCAGCGGAAGACTCGTGCGACGCGAGAAGGCCGCATTCCGATCCAGTCGGTGCTCGGGGGTACCGGATCGGAATGCGACCGGTTCGATGATCCCCCGCGCACGAGTATCGCAGCGCGCGTAGCGGGCTACCCGAATCGCCTGCGACCCGTACTCGGTCGGCGGGATCGCGCACGCGCGCCGGCGCGACGAGCGGGGGCGCGCCGCGCGAACAGTCCAGTCGGTGACCACGAACACATGTTCGCATCGGGGTACGACATGTTCGGCCGCCGCGTGCGGGTGCCGCCGCGCCAGAAGGACCGACACGCCCGGACGTTGTCGCAGATTTCTTCCGTGCGGCGACCGGTCGGCATGTTGCGCGCGATGCGGCGCCTCAGCAGGTCATACCGTGCCGGGTACGTGTAAACGCTTTATTCACAAGCCTTTTGGCAAACAACAAGCCAACCGCCACGAGCCGCCTGGACCACCAACGGGCCGGTGACAACCGCGATGCGGCGTCCGGAAGTGAGCCGACCCGAAAAAACTTGGAAACCCCGCCGTCCCCACGCGCACACAAACGCACATCATCGAGTAGCATCGTTCACGTCGGCCCCTCCCCCCCGGGCCGACCCTACGCGGGCCTCGGCTAACTCCCCCCCTTCGCCGAGGCCCGCTCCCCATTTTCGGCGCAGCTCAGGCGCCTGTTCCCGCTTCGTCGCCACCCGGTTCCACCATCCGCCACGCGGCAGTGAGCCGCTGCGCGCGCACGCGCCCAGCGGTGGCCAGCAGTGGCCGGTCCCGCTCCCACCGCTGCCGGGTCACGGGGTCGGCGGACTGCCACAAGGGCTCGATCTCGGCCAGCAGGTCACCGAACGCATCGAAGACGCCGCCGAGGGCGATGTGCACCCCGGCCGCACTCGGCGCATCGATGTCGAGGCCCCGTACGGCGGCAACCAGCGTCAACAGCCGTTGCCTGCTCGCGCGCGGCCATTCCGACAGCCGGGCCACCCGCACCAGCCAGCCGAGCGCGGCGGCCAGCACGTGGATGTCCTCGATCGTCCGGAACGGCTTGAGATAGTCGAGATAGCCGTCACCGGGAAGCGGCACCGCCGGCGCGCCGGTCAGGGTTACCGAGGCGTGCGGCACCTCGGGCGCGAACGACAGCGCGGGATGATCGGTCAGGCGCACTCCTGCTTCGCTCGTCTCGACGGTGCAGGCGCGCAACCGATTCCGCCCGTCCGGCGCCGCGCCGACACTGGCGATCACCACCAACCGCCGTGCGTAGGAGCCCATGGTCGCGAACGACTTCGTGCCGTCGAGCAGCCAGGCGCCGTCCCGCTCGGTGAGCGTGGTGCGAATCGCGGCTGGGTGACCGCCGCCTTCCTCGGTCGCGCACATCGCGACCAGCTCGTCCTCCGGCAGGTCGGGAACAAGCGTCCGCAGCGCCTCCCGATAGCCGGACAGAAAGGCGAATCCGAGCCGGTCGGCTCCGAAACCGCCCGCGACGGCCACCTCTACCGGCTGCTCGAATCGTTTCGCAGCCACTCGATGCCGCGTCCACGCCGCGGTGACATCGTCGAGCGGCGCGGCTGCCACCGGCTCGGTCAGCAGGAAGTCGAGCAGAGTATCCACCTCTGCACGGTAACCGAGCACCGACTCGCTCGGGAGTGCGCTCGCTCCGCATACCGCGGAGGCCGAACCGGCATCATCCCGCCGGCCAGGATATGACGGCGTACTCGGGCGCCGCGCCCAACCATACGCCGCCCGATTCGTCTCGAAGCACCAGCGATCGGTGGGCAACGGTCGGCGCTGCATGGTCGGATTCCGTACCCGAGCCTGCTTGACTGAACTGTCGCCCGTACCGGAAGGAGTTGGACCTGTGCCGGAACTGGAAGAAAGTCGCAAAAGGGCACTATTCGACTCCGAAGCCAGACTGTCATGGGTACTGGCGGCGCTCGCCGGGCTTATCGGTGCGGCGGCCTTCATGCATACGGCTGGCTATTTCGTCACCTTCATGACGGGCAACACCGAACGGGCCGTGCTCGGATATTTCCACGACGAAACGGATATGGCGTTGGCGGCCGCCGGATTGCTGCTGTCGTTCCTGTCCGGCGTGGTGGTGGCCTCATGGTGCCGCAGACGCTACTGGTCGGGGCATCCGCACGGACCCACCCTGCTGACCACGGTCTGCCTGGCGCTGGCGTCGGTCATCGACATTCTCGAATACCAGACCTCCAGCAGGCCGATCGGCCTGCTGCCGATCATGTTCGTCGCCTTCGGCGTCGGCGCGCTCAACACGTCGTTCGTACGCAACGGTGAGGTGTCGGTGCCGCTCAGTTACGTCACCGGGACGCTGGTCAAACTGGGCCAGGGCGTCGAACGCCATCTCAGCGGTGGCGACTACGCGGACTGGCTCGGATACTTCCTGCTCTACGCCGGCTTTTCGCTCGGCGCACTGCTCGGCGGACTGCTGAGCCTGGTGGTCGCGGGCTGGGCAATGCTGATCACCGCCACCGTCGTGTGCCTGCTCGTCACCGGCTTCACCTACCTGCATCTGGATCGGCACGGTCCCCTCACACGGTAAGCCACCGCGGGGCATCGGCCCGGCTCCCCGACTACCGTGGCCGCGTGCAGAACATCGAAGACGAAGCCGCCGCCTTCGCCGCGCTCGTCATGCAACACCTTTCCACGCTGGACGAAACGGAAGCCGAATACGACCCGGACCAGTTCGCCATACGAATCGGCGACCTCTTTCTCGACCTGCACAACATCTTCCGGGAAACCCGCGAACTCGATGCGGCCGAGCGTGAGGCCCGGGTCGCCCAGCACTGCGCCGCCGTGCGTGAGCTGCGCGCTCCCGCGCCGGACTGGCCCGCGGCGCGGTCCATGCTGCGACCGCTTCTGCGCCCCAACAGTTTCGGCGTCGGCGTCGAACCGGAGTCGCGGCCGATCGCGCGCTCGGCTTTCCCATTCGTGGACGAGATGGTTGCCATCGACATGCCCCAGACCCGATCGATCGTCACCTACGCGTCATTGCGCGAGTGGGGCGTGAGTTCCGACGAGGTATTCACGGCCGCACGCGAAAACCTCGCCGCAATAGTGGCTTTCACCGACTTCGAGGAAGACGGCGTGCTGCAATTCGTCGACGACGGCGACGGCTACTGCACGTCATGGCCGCTGCTCCCCGGCTGGCTCGCCGGTTCCGGTTTCGGGAACCGAGCACCCATCGCGTTCATGCCCGATGTCGACACGCTCATCGTCGCGACCGGCGCCGACGATCTGGAGCCGATCTTCGAAGTGGTGGAAGAGCAGTACCACGACGCGTCCCGCCCGATCTCGCCGCAGGGGTACACCGTGGACGACAGTGGCGCGATCATCCCGCTCGATCGTTCGCCCGCCCATCGCCACCTGCCCGCCGTGCAGCGCGCCCGATGCGGTTTGGCGGTCACCGAATACGACGCGCAGGCGCGGATTCTCAACGAGATCGTCGAACGCGATCTGGAGTTCACGCCTTACGACCTCGAGCCCGCCTACGTCGGTTCGGTCATGTACGGCCATGGCGACAACGGTCCCTTCACGATCACCGTCTGGGGGGAGGGTGTCGAGTACCTGCTCCCGGAAGCCGATTACGTCGCCTTCTGCCGTGACGACCAAGGTGAGCTGGAGCGTCTTTTCGAAGTCCCGTTCGATGCTGTCGTGGGACTGACCGGCCTCACTCCGGTCCCGGATCTCTCGCCTCGCCGCTACGAGATTCGTCACTGGCCGGATGCCGAGACGCTGGCCGCGCTGGAAGCGGCGGCGGTCTCTCCCTGACCGAAAGCGGCGGTGCGGCTGTTTCGGGGAGTCAGAATCGGCGGGCTCCGCTCACCGGCATCGAGGAGAGGGGGGAAGTGGTCACGCCCGTTCCGTATGTCGATGCGTGGATGACTTTGCCGTCGCCTGCGTAGAGGGCGGAGTGGCTTCCGCCGTAGAACGACACCATGTCGCCGGGGCGCAGATCGTCGAGCGGTATCGGCGTTCCCGCGGCGAGCTGGTCGTAGCTGGTGCGTGGCAGTTCTACGCCGGCCTGCTCGTAGGACCACTGCACCAGTCCGGAGCAATCGAAGGAGTCGGGGCCGACCGCACCGTAGCTGTACTCGGAACCGATCTTGGTCTTGGCCGCGTCGACTGCCATCTCACCGGCGGACTTCTGCGGGATCACGGCTGCGGGCGGGGTTGGCGCCCGGGGCATGATCTGCGGGATGTCGCCGAGGAAGGGGATCTCGATCTCCGGAAGGACACCGATCAGCGGAATTTCGATCGCGGGCACGATCGTCGGCATCGGCAGCTCGAGCACGGGGATGTCCACCGAGAAGGGGGACTCGATCGCGGGGCCCACAGTGGCGGGCGCGATCTGAATCTGCGGAACCGGAGCGGCCGCGACGTTCTCGATTCCGTCGACGGCGAGTATGGCGTTGTTCCGGAGCAGTTTCTCCGGCGATCCGGGAAGTGGAATATCGTCGGAAATCTCGAACGTTCCCACGCCGGGAATGGTCACCGGCTGGGCCGATGCCTCCCCCGCGTTGCACAGCACGCCGATGAGTGCGGCCGCTCCGGTGGCGAGTGCCCAGAGCACAGCGCGCCGCAGGTAGCGGAGATATCGGTCGTCGGTCGATGATGCCATGATGCGGTCCTCCGATGCTCATATCGCCGGCCTCCGGCGGAGCCATACGACGCGCCGTACACGGCGCGACCGACTTCACCAAAGACCTCGAATTGATTCGAAAACCATCACGGTGCTTCGTCAGTCCAGCGGATCCGATCCGAGTGTTCACCTTTCGGCATAGCTTGCATCACGTAAAGCACAACACACCTTTATTTTCATAACGAAACAATAACTCGTTTCGGTGCGTTGAGACGTATTCATAATTTCGGCGTGCAATTCGTTCCTCGATACGCAATGGGCCCCGCAGGGAAGCGGGGCCCATTGCCGAATCTTTTTTCACGCGGTGATCTGTTCCTCGATCTGTTCGGCGATCGTCCGGAGCTTGGCCGCGAATTCGCGGGCCGCGCGCGGGTCGTCGCTGGATCCTTTGACCACACGCTTGGTCAGCGCCGCCAACCGGGATTCCATCGCGGTGAAGATGTCGGCCGCACGATCGGCCCCCTCGCCCGGCAGTTCGCCGCGCAGCCACGCCTGGAGGCGCTCGACCACCACCTCTTCGTCATAGCGTTCGGGCAGCAGGGCCACCGCTTGCCGGAGTTTTCCCGCGGTGACCTTCGCCTCGGCGCACGCCGCCACGGTGGTGTATACGGTCACCGCCGCTTCTTCGCCGTATTCGGCCGCCACCGGCAACAGCTCGCGCACCTGGCCTTCGTTGATCGCAGGCGCGATCGGATGCAGCCGCGCGGCGAGCGGCCAAGCGCGAATCAGCTTGTGGGCGTAGGACCGCTGCATATCCCACCGCTGTTCCACATAGTCGTCGAAGGTGTCGTGGCTGTCCCGGTAGAGCCGGCCGTCCCGCACGATCTGCAGCGCGCGCCCGGCCGCCCAGAACGCGATGCGCAACGTGTCGATCGACGACTCGCACGCGGTCAGCTGCGCTCGTTCCCGGTCGCTCAGCGGTCCGTCACCGGCATCGGGCACCGGCATGGTCAAGACATTCGGGCTCACCGGCCTCGACCGCCGCCATTCGGCATCGCGCAGCGGGGACACCGGTGGCGTGTGCTCGGCGCCGTCGGATAGCGGATTGGCCCCGCCGATCGAACCCTTCCTGCGTTGTGGAGGCATCAGGCGGGCACCTCCATGAGGACGCGATACGCGCTCAGTAACTCGTCGCCGACCTTGCGATACTCCCCCAGATCCTCGATCGGATTCTCGGCGCCCTCCCCCACCTCCCCGTCCGCCGCCTCCCGGTACCATTTCCAGGCGCTCAAATAGGAATCGAATACGTCGTAGCCGGCGCTTTCCAAATGCCCGCGCTGCGCACGGTATTCGGTCGAGACATTGACCCCTTTCTTCATGATCACCGGGACTTTGGTCATCAACACCCGCACCCGGATTTCCCGGTCGGTGTCGGCCGCCGCCTCCTCGGCGGCTTTGAACGTGCTCGGCACGCGTTTGACTTCCGACGGGCTCACACTCGTCAACAGCAGGAGTTCGTCGCTCTCCGGAACGGCGGCCTTGAAGATATCGGCCGACTCACCCCCGGCGTCCACGATGACGACGTCGAAATCGGCGGCATTGTCGGTGATGCAGTCGCCGACATGCCGCGAAGGAAACGCGACCAGCTGGAACGGCACTTCGATTCCCCCCTTGACCAGCCGCCGGTACCAGGAGTATCCGGTCTGGCTGAGCGGGTCGGCGTCGATCACGAGCACCCGCGATTCGTGCACCGAAGCGAAGTAGCTCGCCAAGAAGAACGCTGATGTCGTTTTGCCGACACCGCCCTTGAGATTCCCCAGCGTGATGACCAGAGGTTCGGGCAATTCGAGTGGCGCAACAGAATTCGTCATAGACGTTCCTCCGAGGGTGAGGAGTGCATTACTGTGCGGGGTCAGTCTGGCACAGTATCGGCGAATATCGCCTGATTGCGGCGCCTTGTCCCGGTTGTGCCGCTTCTACTTTGTGTCCAATTGGACACAAAGTTCCGGCTGTCCGGCGGGGAATTCCATCGCCCCGCCGGGCCGCTGCGCCCGTGTTCCCTCGATTGCCCTGCCCCCTGCCGTGCAAAGGCGGATCAGCGGGTGGTCACCTCGTGCCACATGTCCGCGTCGCCGCGCTGGCGCAGCTTGGAGATGCCGAAGAGAACCAGAACCACGACACCGGCGGTGAGAAGAAGTTTCATGACTTCCACCCTACTGCGGCGCCCGAAGCCCGCCCAGAAAGGCCCGAGGCCGGTTCATGATGAATTCGTCATAACTGAGTAAGGCGCTATCATCGGCGGCGTACCGACAGGGAAAGGAGTGGGCATGACGGATCGGACCGGGGTGGAACGCAATCGCCTGGAGCGCCGCAAGGCCCGCACCCGCGCCGCCCTCTTGACCGCGGCCCAGTCGTTCATCGCGAGCGGGAAGCTGAACGCGCCCATCCTGGAGATCACCCAGGCCGCCGACGTCGGAATGGGGTCGTTCTACAACCACTTCCAGAGTCGGGAGGATCTGTTCCAGACGGCGGTGGAGGAAGCGCTCGAGAAGCACGGCGCCGTGCTCGACGCCCTCACCGAAGGCATGGACGATCCGGCCGAGGTCTTCGCGCAGAGTTTCCGGCTGACCGGCCGATTGCACCGGCGAATCCCCACCATGAGCAAGGTGCTGCTGAACAACGGCCTGACGCTCAGCGCGTCCGGGAAGGGGCTCGCGCCGCGCGCTCGCCGCGATATCGAGGCCGCCGCGCGCACCGGCCGGTTCCGGACCCGGGACCCCGAACTGGCCATGACGATCGTGGCCGGGGCCGCCCTGTGCCTCGGCCAGTTGTTGCACGACCATCCCGACCGCGACGATGCCGCCGCCACCGATCAGGTCACCGAGGACCTGCTGCGGATGTTCGGCGTCCCCGACGACGAAGCGCGCGAAATCTGCTCGCTTCCGCTGCCCTCCCTCGATGACGTGCTGAAAAGCGCTGACGCGGCCTGAGGCGTTCCGTACCGCCGGCGGCGCTCACCTTGACGCGACAACCCGCCGTTTTGACCATGTCAGCGGCGAGAAGGTACCGTTTTCAGGCGACTGTACGCACGGGGCCTTAGCTCAATTGGCAGAGCACTGCCTTTGCAAGGCAGGGGTTAGGGGTTCGATTCCCCTAGGCTCCACGTTCGAGGCCCATGCTCGTGAAGAGCATGGGCCTTCTTCTCTCACAGCGGCGCAACCACGCGCGGGGGCTCGCGTCGGAAGGAAGCGAGTACCAGCGATCCGGGGCAGTGAATCAGTTGTCCGGCGGGAACTGACCGTTCGCCTGCACGGTGCCGCCGGTCAGCGTGAACGTCACGACGCTCGGCCCGCCCTGTGGGCAGCACAGCGGGTCGCTCTTCTCCGGCCAGCGGTACTGCACCGACACGGTGTCGCGGGTCTTGCCAAGCACTGTGGTGTACGCGTACGGCCGCGCACTCGCGGTCCCCAGATACTTTCCGCCGGCGAAGAACAGAACGTGTGTGCCGGGATGAATTCCCGGCCAGTCCACCGTCATCCAGGACAGCACGCCGGTACATCCCGCCGCGATCGGATCCTCGCTCGCCCCTTGGACCGTCCAGGACCCGCCGGGAGGGGCCGCCAATGTGGCGATCGAGGACGCCGCGAGCGCCGAGTTGGCGTCGAAGCACAGGCCGTGGCCGCTACCTTCCGGCGCCTGTTCCGCGACGGGAGACTGGGTCGTCGCGGCGGGTGATCCGGGGGCCGCCGTGGCCCCTGGAGCGCGTTCCGGCGTCACCGCTGGACCCGCCGGTGACGCGGTGGTCGTACGCCCCGCCGACGTCACGGGCCCGGCCGATGTCCCCGAGTCGGGACCGCACGCGGCCGTCGTGAGCACAACGGTCGCCGCGAGCGACACCACGGCCGATAATTTGACGTTCATCGCGAATCCCTCGGATGTTGTTGCGCAGCTGAGGGTTTCGACATTCGTTTCACGCCCGCGATCACCGGCGCGCCGGATCCGGGGGATTCGGCATCCCACCCGATACGAATGTTCTTGTCCGCCAACTGTTGTCAAAAGGTGTCGAAACGCCTGCCACGGGTGTTACAGCGATGCACCCAGCGGCAGGTTTCCGGAAGGTCGAGCTCGCCTACCGGATGACGCCGTGACGGTCGCTGGATAACACCGTGGTAACGACGGGCGCGGAGCCGACGATGGTCTGGGTGGTACGCATCTGCGGACCGAAACCTCAAGGAAGGAAGGCAGATTCGATGACTCGAATCACTCGGCTCACCATCGGCGCTCTCTTGACCGTGGCTGTGCTGTCACCCGCCGCGACGGCGCAGGCCGAGATTCCGCAACCCGCCCCCTCCGTCTCCGCGGTGGCCGGCGAGAGCGGATCGGCCAGCGGTCCCGGAAGCATCCTGTGCACCATCATCAAGCTGATGCTCATGAACCAGGGTCCCCAGTTCTGCCAGTAAGACCTACCGCACCACTCAACCTGCAAGGAGTCTCGGATGTCCGCACCATCCCGCGCTCGCCCTGTGGTGCTTCATCAGCCAATCGGCGTAGCTGTCGTCACCCACCCCGCCGGATAGACGGCGCAGGACTCAGCCCTCCGCGACTTGCCGGACTCGCTCGCTTCCATCACCAGTTCGGCGCCGACGAGCGAGTGCGAGGGTATGGTCTCCGCGTCGAAAGCGGTAGGCGATGACGAGGGATCGAGTACTGGAATGTGCCTGAACTGGCACCAGAGGTGGGCCTAGGAGGACTTGAACCTCCGACCTCTTCGTTATCAGCGAAGCGCTCTAACCGCCTGAGCTATAGGCCCGTAGTTCGCGTTGTTCGCGGTGAACAACGACGTGTAGAGACTACACAACACCTATCCGCGGAACCAAAACGGCTGGTAGGAGCCTTACCGGGGCCCGGTTGGCGGCGGTGGAGCGCCGCTGTCCCGCGCTCAGCCCCGTACCGACAGAAACGGCCGGTACCAGCCCGCTGGGCGAGTACCGGCCGTCCGGAGTGCGGTGGCTCTAGTCGGGGTCGGCCAGAGTGACCTGGATGCCGCCGACGAGGTCGCAGCACTGGTTGTAGATGAAGGTGCCAACGGTGCCGAGCGCGGTGAAGAGCACGACGTTGATCAAGCCGATCACGCCCGCGTACCCGAACACGGTACCCGCGTCGATCAGGCCGACCGAGCCGCTGTCCTGGGAGACCATGTCGGTGAACGTGTTGTTCAGCCGCTCCCACACGCCCATGCCCTCGAGCACGATGTACAGCAGGCCGACCGCCAGCATCCACACGAAGAACATCGCCACACTGATCACCAGCGAGATCTTCAGCGTCGACCAGGGATCGATGCGGCGGATCTGCACGGTGGCCCGCAGCGGCTCGCCGGAGGCGACCGCCGCGACCGCGACCGGAACCGCTGGCGACACCGGCCCTGACTGCGGGCCCGCGGCTTCGGCCTGGGGCAGCGGATGGCGGATCTCGGACAGGTCCGGCATGTCCTTGATCAGTTCCGGCCGGGCGATGCTGCGGGTGGGGCCGTCGATACCGACGGACTTCACCATCGCCGCTTCCTTGCGCGCCGCCTTGGCCGCCAGGTCGGCGGTGGTACGCGCGTTGGACGTGCTGCCGCCGAGGCCGACGCCCGCGCCGCCGGAAGTCGGGCGACCGGTGACCGGGGCCTGTCCCGGCCGGTACAGGTTGGACTGCGGCTCCCGCTGCGGCAGCTGCGCCCACCCGTCCTGATACGGCGACTGCTGTCCGCCGTTGGTGGCGCCAACCGGCTGCTTGTCCTCGTTCTCGGGCGCGGACTGCGGGGCCTGGTTGGGGATCCGCGTCGTCTTCTGGTCGAAGCGATCCTGGCCGTCACCCCCGGGAGCCTGGTCCGGCGCTCCCTGCTGCGGCGCGAAATCACCCTTTTGGTCGCGAATCTCGTGTGGTTGCGCGTTCGGCTGGTTGCCGCCGGGCTGGTTGGCAGGCTGTCCACCCGGATGCCCGCCGGACTGCGGCCCGTTCGGCTGGCCCTGCGGCCCGTTCGGCTGGCCCTGCGGGCCACCGGGCTGCGGTCCACCCGGGTGGCCGCCACCGGGGTGACCGCCGGGCTGACCGCCGCTGGGCTGGCCCTGACCGTTCTCGGCCGAGGCGACCGGCCGTGGGATCGGCCGCGGCGGGATCGGTGACGGTGCGATCCGCTCGGTCACACCGTTCGTCTGGTGCCGCTCGTCATTCGGCTGATTCGGAGTGGTCAATGGGAATCCTTAGATCCGTTCGTTGCCGCCGCTGTTGGGTTACTTCTCGGAGGAGCCGGTGTCGCCGCCACCGGAGACCTGATCGGGATCGGGCTCATCGGCGTTGCGCGCGATCGCAAGCAAGGTATCGCCCTCCGCGAGGTTCATCAATCGCACGCCCTTGGTCTGTCGTCCAGCCTTACGAACCTGCTTCGCCGCCGTCCGGATGACGCCGCCCCCGGAGGTGATCGCGTACAACTCATCATCGTCGTCGACGATGAGCGCCCCGACCAGGGTGCCACGTTTCGCGTCGAACTGGATGGTCAATACGCCTTTACCACCGCGCCCCTGCGCGGTGTACTCCTCGATCGCGGTCCGCTTCGCGTAGCCGCCGGACGTGGCGACCAGCAGATAGGTGCCGTCGCGAACCACGTTGAGCGACAACAGGGCATCGCTGTCGTTGAACCGCATGCCCTGCACGCCCGAGGTGGCGCGGCCCATCGGACGCAACGCCTCGTCGGTGGCGGAGAACCGGATCGACTGGCCGAGCGCGGAGACCAAGAGCAGGTCGTCGTCGGCCGAGCAGAGCACCGCGCCGACCAATTCGTCCTCGTCGCGCAGATTCACCGCGACGATGCCGCCGCTGCGGTTGGAGTCGAAGTCGGTCAGCTTCGACTTCTTCACCAGGCCGTTCTTGGTGGCGAGCACCAGGTACGGCGCGTCGTCGTAGGACTTGATCTGGATGATCTGGGCGATCTTCTCGTCCGGTTGGAAGGCCAGCAGGTTGGCCACGTGCTGGCCGCGCGCGGTGCGGTTGGCCTCGGGCAGCTCATAGGCCTTGGCCCGGTAGACCCGGCCCTTGTTCGTGAAGAACAGCAGCCAATCATGCGTCGAGGTGATGAAGAAGTGCTTGACGATGTCGTCCTGCTTGAGGCCGGCGCCCTGCACGCCCTTGCCGCCGCGCTTCTGGCTGCGGTACAGATCGGTCTTGGTGCGCTTGGCGTAGCCGGTCTCGGTGATCGTGACGACCACGTCCTCGCGGGCGATCAGATCCTCGTCGGCCACGTCGCCGTCGGCGGAGACGATCTGGGTGCGCCGCTCGTCGCCGTACTTGTCCACGATCTCGGCCAGCTCGTCACGCACGATCGCGCGCTGCCGCTCCGGCTTGTCGAGAATGTCCTTGTAATCGGCGATCTCGGCTTCGATCTTGGCCAGATCGTCGACGATCTTCTGCCGCTCCAGCGCCGAGAGCCGCCGCAGCTGCATGTCCAGGATCGCGGTGGCCTGGATCTCGTCGATGTCGAGCAGCTGCATCAGGCCGGTGCGCGCGGTGTCGGTGTTGGCCGAGCGGCGGATCAGCGCGATGACCTCGTCCAGCGCGTCCAGCGCCTTGACCAGGCCGCGCAGGATGTGGGCCCGCTCCTCGGCCTTGCGCAGCAGGTACCTGGTGCGCCGGATGATGACGTCCAACTGGTGGTTGACGTAGAACCGGATCATCTGGTCCAGGCGCAGCGTGCGCGGCACGCCGTCGACGATGGACAGCATGTTGGCGCCGAAGCTGGTCTGCAGCTGGGTGTGCTTGTACAGGTTGTTCAGCACGACCTTGGCGACGGCGTCGCGCTTGACCGTCACCACGATGCGCAGGCCGACGCGGTCGGAGGACTCGTCGTGGATGTCGGCGATCCCGGCGATCTTGCCGTCCTTGACCTGCTCGGCGATCGCGTTGATGAAGTTGTCGGTGTTGACCTGGTAGGGCAGCTCGGTGATGACGATCGTGGTGCGGCCGCGATTGTCCTCCTCGATCTCCACGACACCGCGCATCTTGATCGAGCCGCGGCCGGTGGTGTACGCGTCGTGGATGCCCTGGGTGCCGACGATCAGGCCGGCGGTCGGGAAGTCCGGACCCTTGATCCGCTCCATGCACGCGGCGAGGGTGGCTTCCTCGTCGGCGTCGTGGTTGTCCAGCGCCCAGTAGATGGCGTCGGCGAGCTCGGTCAGATTGTGCGGCGGGATGTTGGTCGCCATGCCGACCGCGATGCCGTTGCTGCCGTTCATCAGCATGTTCGGCACGCGGCTCGGCAGGACCACCGGTTCCTGCGTCTTGCCGTCGTAGTTGGGGATGAAATCGACCGTCTCGTGGTCGATCTCGCGCAGCATCTCCATCGCCAGCGGCGTCAGGCGGCACTCCGTGTAGCGCATGGCCGCGGCGCCGTCGTTGCCGCGGCTGCCGAAGTTGCCCTGGCCGTCCACCAGCGGGTAACGCATCGCCCACGGCTGCGCCATACGCACCAAGGTGTCGTAGATCGCCGAGTCGCCGTGCGGATGGTAATTACCCATCGTGTCCGACACCGGGCGGGCCGACTTCACGTACCCGCGATCGGGCCGGTACCCGTTGTCGTACATGGCGTAGAGGATCCGGCGATGCACCGGCTTGAGGCCGTCGCGCACCTCGGGCAGCGCGCGGCCGACGATCACGCTCATCGCGTAATCGATGTAGCTGTTCTGCATCTCCAGCTGGATGTCGACCGGTTCGACGCGGTCGCCCGCACCGTCCGGTGGCAGGGTGATGTCGGTCATGAAGTCTCCTTAACGGGGCTGACGTGCGAAACTGCCGGGCGCCTTGCCATCGGCCGCGCCTCGGGCGGGATCACACGTCGAGGAAGCGGACGTCCTTGGCGTTGCGGGTGATGAAGCTGCGGCGGGCCTCCACGTCCTCGCCCATCAGCACGCTGAACAACTCGTCGGCCGCGGCCGCGTCGTCCAACGTCACTTGACGAAGCACCCGGACACTGGGATCCATGGTGGTCTCCCAGAGTTCCTTCGGATTCATCTCGCCCAGACCCTTGTAGCGCTGGATGCCGTCGTCCTTGTTGATCTTCTTGCCCGCGGCGAGTCCGCGTTCGAGCAGGCCGTCGCGTTCCCGGTCGGAGTAGGCGAACTCCGGCTCGCTGCGCTGCCACTTCAGCTTGTACAGCGGCGGCTGCGCCAAGTACACGTGCCCGTGCTCGACCAGCGGACGCATGAAACGGAACAGCAGGGTCAGCAGCAGCGTGGAGATGTGCTGGCCGTCGACGTCGGCATCGGCCATCAGCACGATCTTGTGATACCGCAGCTTGCTGATGTCGAACTCGTCGTGGATGCCGGTGCCGAACGCGGTGATGATCGACTGGACCTCGTTGTTCTTGAGGACCTTGTCGATACGCGCCTTCTCGACGTTGATGATCTTGCCGCGCAGCGGCAGGATCGCCTGGTACATCGAGTCGCGGCCGGACTTGGCCGAGCCGCCGGCGGAGTCACCCTCCACGATGTAGATCTCGGACTTGCTCGGGTCCTTCGACCGGCAGTCGGCCAGCTTGCCAGGCAGCCCGCCGAGGTCGGTGGCGGACTTGCGCCGCACCAGCTCGCGGGCCTTGCGCGCGGCGACGCGGGCCTGCGCCGAGGACACCGCCTTGTTGACGATGGTCTTCGCGTCGGCCGGGTTGGCCTCGAACCAGTGCGTGAGGTGCTCGTTGCAGGTGCGCTGCACGAACGATTTCACCTCGGTGTTGCCCAGCTTGGTCTTGGTCTGGCCCTCGAACTGCGGCTCGCCGACCTTGACGCTCACGATGGCGGCCAGGCCCTCCCGGATGTCGTCACCGGTGAGGTTGCCGTCCTTCTCCTTGATGAGCTTCTTGTCCTTGGCGTACTTGTTGACCACCGTGGTCAGCGCCGCGCGGAAGCCCTCTTCGTGCGTGCCGCCTTCGTGGGTGTTGATGGTGTTGGCGAAGGTGTGCACCGACTCGGAGTAACCGGAGTTCCACTGCATCGCGACCTCGAGCTCGTGGCCGGTGCCCTTGCCGGTGAACGCGACGACCGAGTTGTGGATCGGCTGCTTGGTCCGGTTGATGTGGCGGACGAAGTCCTCCAGACCGCCCGGGTAGTGGTAGGTGCGGGACTTCACCTTGTGCTCGGCGGGCGCGGCGGCGTCCTCGGCGTGCTTGGGCGCCTCGGCGGTCTCGCTGACCACCTCGTCGGTGATCTCGGTGTCGCTGACCCGCTCGTCGGTGAGGACGATGGTGAGGCCCTTGTTCAGGAACGCCATCTCCTGCAACCGGCGCGCGACGGTCTCGAAGTTGAAGGTGGTGGTCTCGAAGATCTCCGGATCCGGCCAGAACCGGATGGTGGTGCCGGTCCGCTTCGTCGGCTCCCCCTGGATGAGCTTGCCTGGCTTCGCGTCCTTGTATTCCTGGGTCCAGTGGTACCCACCGGTGTCGACCTCGGCTTGCAGCCGCGTCGACAGCGCGTTGACCACGGAGATACCGACGCCGTGCAGACCGCCGGACACCGCGTAGGACTCGGAGTCGAACTTGCCGCCCGCGTGCAGCTGGGTCATGACGACCTCGATGGTGGGGATGCCCTGCGCGTGCATCTCCACGGGGATGCCCCGGCCGTCGTCGATCACTTCGACGCCGCCGTCGGCCAGCAGGGTGACCTCGACCTTCGTCGCGTATCCGGCCATCGCCTCGTCGACGGAGTTGTCGACGACCTCCCAGATCAGGTGGTGCAGACCGCGCTCACCGGTGGAGCCGATGTACATGCCCGGACGCTTGCGAACCGCCTCGAGTCCCTCGAGTACCGTGATGGAGGAGGCACCGTAGTCCTGCTTCCCGGTCGCTCTGGTCGAACCCGATGCGTTGGAGTCTTTGGCAGCCACTGGTCGGTAGCTCTCCTTACTTGCTGATCCCGGCATAGAGCGATCGGACAGCACACGTGGGGCCCTGGTGATGCCTGCTGGAGAATTAGGGTCCACGCGCGGACTGTGCGGAACGCGCCGAAGGTATCGCCGCTAGTTACGTCACCATCCTACTGGTACAGCCAACTTACAACCCACCTCCGACACCCCTCACGGCGGCGTAGATGCGAGAAATCGGAATTCGGCGACTCGGTTGCGCCTTCCGCCGGTTTCGATCCATCAGAAGTGGGCTGAGAGATGCGTTGACAGGTGGCGGTTTCGAGGCGCGAGGATCAGGCAGCGGCGTCGATCCTGGCGATGAACGCGGCGGTGTGGCGCGCCAGCTCCGCCGGGTGTGAGATCGGCGACCAATGCCGCGCGGGGATCTCGACCCGGCTCAGCCGCGGCACCCACCGGTCGGCCTCGGCGTTCGCCACGGGCCGCACGGCGCGGTCGCCGGTGGCCACGATCAACTGAACGGGCACTCCGATCGGGCGCGGCCGCGGATGGCGCAGGCGGGTCCGGATGTTCGCGCGATAGAGCTTCAGGTTGTTGACCATATCGGTGCGCAGCGTCGGCGCCGTCTCCACCAGGGCGGGATCCAGACCGTCGAAGAACCCGAGGAAACGCGGCCAGCGACCGGACAGCACGCGAAGAACCGGGTCCGGCAGCTTGGGAATCTGAAAGGCGACGGTGTAGGCCGATGCCACGGCCTGGGCCAGCGCGCCGCGCAGCCGCGCCGCGGTGAGCGGACCACGCAGATACGCGCCGAGGAAATCCAGATTCGGGCCGGACACCGAGGTGAAGGACGCGATCACCGACGCGGCGTCCGAGGCGGCCACGACCTCCCATCCGAGCACCGACCCCCAGTCGTGTCCGAGGATGTGCACCCGTTCACCGGGCGCGACCGCGGCGATGACCGCGCGGACGTCGGCCGCGAGCTCTTCGATCCGGTAGGCCTCGACCGCTTCCGGCGCCGAACTGTTTCCCGCGCCCCGGTTGTCGAAGGCGATCACGCGATGACGCCCGCCGAGCAGGGCCGCCACCCTGCTCCACAGCAGATGGGTATCGGGCCAGCCGTGGATCAGCAGCACCGGCACCCCCTCGGGATTGCCGCATTCGTAGACCGCGAGCTCCACGTCGCCCCGGCGAACCGTACGGGTCGAGGTCGCGGGAAACGGGCCGACCGAGGTGGTGATCGTCATCGAGATTCCTTCTGCGCGGACGCTTTCGATCCGACGCCGAGGCTTTTCCGGGGACGTCGAACCGGGGCGTTCCACGTGAAACGCCGCTTCCAGATAAACGTAACACCCAGTATCAGGTACTTGCCACCGTGATCAGCCGTAGGTGTCGCGCGGTCCGCGACCTTTGATGTGACGCTCTCCTTTGCGCCAGCTCGGCGCGGCGGGGCCGGAGATCTTCAGCGAGGTCACCACGCCTTGGCCCACCGCCGCATTGATCTTCGCGAGGATCTGGCTCTGCAGCATGCGCAGCTGAGTCGCCCATGCGGTGGATTCGGCCGAGATGCTCAACACGCCGTCTTTCAGGGTGACCGGCGTGGCGTGCGCGGCGATGTCCTCCCCGACCACTCCCGACCAGCGACCGAAGACCATGCCTTCGGCGACCTTCCCCGACCAGCCGCGACTTCTCGCGATGGAGCCGGCCAGCTTGGACAAAAGCTGTGGATCGCGGTCGTCCGGACCCGCGCCCGACCATCCGGTGCGCCTGCGGGCGCCCGTCCGCAGCCTGCGCTGCGGCGATGAGCGCCCCTGGCCGACGGATTTTCCGCTCGCCCGTGCCGCCGCGCGCGCTTCCTCCAGGGCACGCCGCGCGAGGTCGATTCCGCGCAATTCGGGTTCCGATCCCGCGGATCCGGGCTCCCCGGACTGATCGCTCATCGTCCTCCTGCCTCCGTGTCCGATGATTTGTCCCCAGCTTCGATCAAGTTGTCCCCAACGGTTGCTTGAGATTGCCAGCCCCCCGGATCCGGTCCGATTCCTACCGAGGACACCCGGGCGAATAGCCTGTTCCACGCCCAAAACGGCGGTTTTGCGGCAAAGTTCTTCAACTTGCTCAGCTGTTGCTGACGCGGGTTCGGAGAGAGTGGGGCAGTCATGATCGGACGAGTTTTCCACAGGTGTTGGGGAATCGGTCTCAGCTGTTGAGAACTCGATCGGCGTTATCGACGACAGGTCACTGTAGTGGACCTGGGCGGTGGATGGCGATCTGCGCACTTCGCCTGCGGATGGCTACGGCGCCTGCGACTCGGTCGAACCGGTGACCGGATCGCCTTCGCCCTCGGTTGCCGAAGGCGTGGCATGCTCGTGCCGCCGCTCGCCGTCGAAATCGCTGTCGCCCGGCCGGTCCGCGGCGAGGATCCGCGACACACGGCCGTCGGGGCCGCCCGCCGTCTCGACGCGCAGCGGCACGGCGGCGAGTTCGGCGGGCACGTCCTCCGGCACGGCCGCCGTGATCAGCACTTGTTCCGCGCCCGCAGCTACGGCCGCCAGCGCGGCGCGGCGACGGCGATCGAGCTCGGCGAACACGTCGTCGAGCAGCAGTACCGGTTCGGCGCCGGTGGCGCGCAGCAGTTCGAACGCCCCCAAGCGCAGAGCCAGGGCGAACGACCAGGACTCCCCGTGACTGGCGAAACCTTTCGCGGGCGAATCGCCCAGGATCAGATCCAGTTCGTCGCGGTGCGGACCGATCAGGCAGACACCGCGCTCGAGTTCCCTCGGTCGCGCGGCGGCGAGTTCGCGCAGCAGGATCGCTTCGAGCTCCTCGGTGTCCTCCGGGCGCGGCGGCCTGGCCGGATCCAAGAACTCCTGAGGCAGCGCTGCGCTGCGATAGGCGATCGAGGCGGGCCGCGATTCGGGGGCGATCGACGCATAGGACTGGGCGAGATAGGGCGCGAGATCGTGCACCAACCGCAGCCTTTGGGCGAGCAGGACGGACGCGTGCGCGGCGAGGTGCCCGTCCCACACGTCCAGAGTGCTCAGATCGGCCTTCGACCTGGCTTGCCGCCCCGCGGTTTTCAACAGCGCCGAGCGCTGGCGCAGCACCCGGTCGTAGTCGCCGCGAACCGCGGCCAGTCTGGGGAGCCGAGTTGTGCACAACTCGTCCATGAATCGACGGCGCTCGCCGGGATCGCCGCGAACCAGCGCGAGATCCTCCGGAGCGAACAGGACCGTCTGCAGGATCCCCAAAATCTCCCGGGGCCGGCGGACCGGTGAGCGGTTGATCTGCGCGCGGTTCGCACTGCCCTGATTGAGCTCGACATCGATGCGCAGTTCGCGGCCGGTATTGACCACCGTGGCGCCGATCCGGGCTCGCTCGGTCCCGGTGCGGATCAACGGCGCTTCCGAAGCCACCCGATGCGACCCGAGCGTGGCCAGGTAGCCGATCGCTTCCAGCAGGTTCGTCTTGCCGTTGCCGTTCGATCCCAAGAAAACGGTTCGACCTGGGGATAATTCCAGCTCCGCATGCTCCCACGAGCGGAAATCACGCAGCGACAGCGCTCGGACGAACATCCGCTATCGCGCTCCTGCCTGCGTCGAAGCGAACATTCCCGCAGTTCGACGCATTGCTTCCGCAGCTTGCGCAGACCGCGCGGCGAGCCACGGCCCTGTGGAACACCTGTGGATAAAGTGCGTCCTCAACGGTGCGGAGGTCGATTCCTCCGACGTCGCTGCGCGGTTTCCAGCGTCGTCACCGCTCGTTCGCGCTGGATCACGCGGAGCGGATCCGCCGGAAACCAGGTCGTGCACAGGCGATCAGCCCGGGAGCCGGACCGGCATCAGCAGATAGATGTACGGGCTCGACAGCGCCGCGAACGATCCGGAGTCGAGCACTTCCGGCTCTTCCTCCGAGGCGGGCAGCAGCACGGCGGGCCTGCTCGGCGTGGTGAAGCCGAAGGTGACCCGGTCGGCGTGCAGCGCGGACAGACCGTCGATGAGATAACCCGGATTGAACGCGATGGTCAGGGATTCGCCGCGGAAATCCGCCTCCAGCCACTCCTCGGCCCGGCCCGCGTCGTCGCCGCCCGCGGACAGCAGCAGGCCGTCGGCGGAGAACTCCAGCCGCACCTGCGCGCCACGTTCGGCGACCAGCGCGACGCGCTTGATGGCCTCGGTGAGCGCGGCGACGGCCAGGGTGGCGATCGAGGTGTGCTCCTTGGGGAGCAACTGACGGAACTTGGGGAATTCCGCGTCCAGCAGGCGGGTGGTGGTCCTGCGGCCCGCGTTCACGATGCCGAGCAGGCCGTCCGACCCCGTGCCGGTGCCGAGGGACAGCTGGACGGGCGCGTCGGAGGGGCCGAGCGTCTTGGCGGCCTCCGAGAGCGTTCTGGCCGGAATGAGCACCGAGGTCTCGATATCGGCCCGCGCCGGCTGCCATTCGATGTGCCGGACGGCGAGGCGGAACCGGTCGGTGGCCGCGAGCACGACCTGCGCCCCTTCGATCTCGACCCGGATACCGGTCAGCATGGGCAGGGTGTCGTCGCGGCCAGCGGCGACGGCGACCTGGCCGACCGCCTCCGCGAAAACATCCACACTCAGCGCACCGGTCTGCTCGGGAACTTCGGGCAGCTGGGGATAATCCTCCACCGGCATGGTCGGCAGGGAGAACTTCGCGCTGCCGCAGGTGATCAGCACGCGGGTGCCGTCGACGGAGACGTCGACGGGCTTGTTGGACAGCGCCTTGGTGATGTCGGCGAGCAGGCGTCCGGAGACCAGCACCTGGCCGGGGCCTGCGACCTCGGCCGCGACGCGCACCTGGGCGGAGACCTCGTAGTCGAAACCGGAGACGGTCAGGCCGTCCTCGTCGGCGACCAGCAGCACGCCGCCGAGTACCGGAACCGGCGGCCGGGACGGAAGACTGCGCGCCACCCAGGCGACGGACTCGGCGAAATCCTCGCGGGCGACCCGAAACTTCATGCTTGCAAGCTCCATGGCCCGATCTGTCCTCTCCCGGTTCCGTGATCTGTTGTCGGCTCGTCAGTGTCGGTGCTCGAAAGGGTCCTGCCGAATCGGCCGCCCTCGAAGTCTGGCACAGGCGACCGACATCAAACCGTACCCGCGCGAGGGACGTGCACCTAGCCCGACCCTCCGGTGCCGCGGATGGCCGAGCGTGAGCGAAGGCGAGTGGGGCAGGCGAGGGCGGATCGAGGAGGGCGCGCAGCGAAGCGCGTGAAGCCCCATGGCGATCGGACACGAGAACCGCGATCCGGGTCCGGGTCTGTCCCGTCGTCCTTGCCGGAAACCGGGAGCGCACCGCGACGTGCGTCGCTCGGCCGACTTTCCACACACCCTGTTTTGAAGAGAGATCTCTAATGAGAAGAACTGAAGTAGTAGTAGGCGCTGTGGATTCTGTGGACTGCGGCCGAAACCGCTGTTCAGGGGGCGTGGTGCCGTGGGGATGACCGCTGAGTGTCTCGAGGATGAACACCGGGCGTCTGTGGAGGTTCCGCGGTTGTCCCGGATTCATCCTCGAGCGCTCCCCGAGTTGTTCCACTGGTTTCACCCGGTTGTGCACACATGTGCACGAAATCGTGGACAGCTCGAGGATTCCTCGAGGACTCCACATCAATTCCTCGAGGAATCCACAAGGCCAGACCGGACACTCCCCTGGTCAGCGGCTGTGCGTAAGTCTGCCTGGGGAGATTGTTGAATTCGCCCTGTGAGGCAACCCGCGGGGGCGGTCGCCCCGACCTGTGCACGAATCGGTGGACAAACCGGTGGATTCCTCGAGGAGTCCACAAGGATTCCTCGAGGAATCCACAACCACAAAAAAGCACCGCCCCAGGTCAGGGGCGGTGCTCAGGTGTGGATGAGGCTCAGCGGGAGCGCTGCTTGATCCGGGCTGTGAGTTCCTGCACCTGGTCGTAGACGCGGCGGCGCTCGGTCATCTCCTTGCGCACCTTCTTCTCCGCGTACATCACCGTGGTGTGGTCGCGGCCGAACGCCTGGCCGATCTTCGGCAGGGACAGGTCGGTCAGCTCGCGGCAGAGGTACATGGCGATCTGCCTGGCTTGGGCCAGCGGCCGCGCTTTGCCGGGACCGGTGAGTTCTTCGAGCGTGGTGTTGAAGTACTCCGCCGTGACGGCCATGATCGTGGCCGCGTTGATCTCCAGGGCGGCGGTGTCCGGCATCAGATCGCGCAGCACCACTTCCGCCAGCGGAAGATCCAGCGGCTGGCCGTTCAACGAGGCGAAGGCGGTCACCCGGATGAGCGCGCCCTCCAGCTCGCGGATGTTGCGCTCCACCCGGCTGGCGATCAGCTCGAGCACGTCGTGCGGCACATCGAGCCGGTCCATCCGCGCCTTCTTGCGCAGGATGGCGATGCGTGTCTCCAGCTCCGGCGGCTGGACGTCGGTGATCAGCCCCCATTCGAACCGCGTCCGCAACCGCTCTTCGAGCGTGGCCAGCTGCTTGGGCGGGCGATCCGAGGAGACGACGATCTGCTTGTTCGCGTTGTGCAGTGTGTTGAAGGTGTGGAAGAACTCCTCTTGGATGCCTTCCTTGCCCTCGATGAACTGGATGTCGTCGACCAGCAGGATGTCGGTTTCGCGGTAGCGGCGCTTGAACGCGACCTTGCGGTCGTCGCGCAGGCTGTTGATGAAGTCGTTGGTGAACTCTTCGGTCGAGACATACTTCACCCGCATGCCGGGGAAGAGCCGCTGTGCGTAATGGCCCGCCGCGTGCAGCAGATGGGTCTTGCCCAATCCCGAAGCGCCCCAGACGAAAAGGGGGTTGTAGGCGCGGGCCGGGGCTTCGGCGATGGCGACCGCCGCGGCGTGCGCGAAGCGGTTGGACGCGCCGATGACGAAGGTCTCGAAGGTGTACTTCGCATTGAGACTGGCCGAGGACGTCGACGGAGCGGGCGATTCCTGCGACTTGGCGAAGTAGGTGGGCCAAGAGTTGCGGACGTTCACCACGGGCTCGTCGTCCTGCTCGCCGCGCGGGTCGCCCACCGGCTCCCGCACCGGCTCGTGCGCGAGGCCCGTGTCGTCGTCGGCGGTCTCGCGCATCGGCGCACGCAGTGGGCCGCGCACACCGGCCGGCGACGGCTCGGGCGTGAACAGTGACTCCTGCCCCGGCGGGATGGCAGGCTCCCGTCGCGGCGGAAGCCCGGGTTCGCGGCGCGGCGCGGCGTCTTGCCCGGACATCATGGGCAGTTCGGCCGTCGTGGCGTACTCGCCGCGCGGCGGATAGTCGGCGTGCGCGTACTCCGGCTGGCGGTACTCCTCCGGCGCGGCGAAGTCCTGCCCGTACTCGGCGCCGGGGTAGTCGGAGCCGTCGTTGTACCCGGACGCCGCGGGGAAGTCGGTGGGCTGTGCATAACGCGGCCCCGGGTAGGCATCGCGTCCGGGGAACTCCGAACCCGGGTAGGCGGCCGGAGCCCGTCCCTCCCGAGTGCGCTCCGGCCTGCTCGTCATCCGTGCGTGCCGCGGCGTGTTGCTCTGCCGGTCGACGGTCGGTGTGGTCGGGGCGGCGATACGCACGCCGAGTCCTTCCACCTGAGGGCCGAGCCGGCGGCCGAGAGAGCGGAGGATGGGCTCGCGCAGATCGCGTTCGATGGCCTCCTGTGCCAGCGACGACGGCACGGAAAGCAGCGCGAATCCCTGTGCGACCGTCAGCGGCTTGACCAGCTTGAGCCAGGCCTGCTGTGCTCGGGTCACCGGAGGAATGGCGCCGTCGGGCGACCCGGTGGTCAGCTCGGTGACCACCTCGGGCCACACCGTGGCCAGCACGTTCTGCTCGTCGTCCATGCAGTTTCCTCCCCGGAGTAGGTCGATAGGAGCAGACGGCCGGGGCACGCGGGGAGTGTGATGCTCGGGGTCGGTCCCGTGATCCTGCGTACGTCCGTAACCGGTTCGGACGCTGCCCGGGTCCCCCATCTGGACAGCGGCGTGGCACCGTCGGCCCTACGAATATGCCACTCCAGGGGTCTTTCCACACAATTATCCACAGATGTGGAGAACCCTGGGGAGCTGTGGAACGCGCACACGCGCGGGAAGGGCAACGCCACGACCTGCGGTTCTGCAGCAATCGCCTGGCTAAGTACCTTAGTGGCGTGGGGCGGGCGATGGCTAGGGGTGTGGACGAACTCACGATCGTCACCGGAACGCCGAGTCCGGCGAGCCCGATTCGGCCTGGTCACCGGAGGCGAGCGAAGAGGTGGGCCGAGTTTGACCCGTCCCGAGCCGATCAGTACCCTCGTACAGTCACCCCTTGGTGCGGTGGCGGTCTTGTGCTGACCGCGTTTAGGTCGTGATCGACCGACTGTGCGCCAGGACCGACGCGCGCCGATGATGACCAGACCTGCGATTCATTCGCGCAATACACGTATCACCGACAACTTCGGGCACTACTCGGTGCCCGCCTACTCGAGGAGTGTTGACCGTGGCCAAGGGCAAGCGGACGTTCCAGCCGAACAACCGTCGTCGGGCGCGGGTTCACGGCTTCCGCCTCCGGATGCGCACCCGTGCGGGCCGCGCCATCGTCTCGGCGCGTCGCCGTAAGGGCCGCGCTTCCCTCACTGCCTGATCCTCGCTCTCGGACGCTCGGGTGTTGCCTGAGCCGTATCGGTTGCATCATCGTGCCGACTTCTCCCGGACGGTGCGCCGCGGCCAGCGAATCGGGAGGCGTGATCTGGTCGTGCATGCGCTCGCACACGGGTATGACGGAGTCGTGGGCGCGAATGGACGACACGATCAGATCCCGGGCGATGTGCTGGTCCGCGTAGGCGGACCGCGCTTCGGGTTGATCGTCAGCAAGGCGGTGGGCAACGCGGTGATTCGACATCGCGTCGCCCGCCGCCTGCGTCATATGTGCGCCCAGGTGGTCGACGAAGTGCCCGCCGAGACCGATGTCGTCATCCGCGCGCTTCCCGGCGCCGCGACCGCGTCGTCGGAGGACCTGCTGCGCCAGTTGCGCACCGCACTGCGCAAGCTCGGCGTCGGCGCCAAGGCGGGTATGTCGACGGGCGGCCCGGCATGAGCCTCTGGGCGAAAATCGCCGGACTGCCTGCGAACGTGCTGATCTTTTCGATCGAGCTTTATCGGACCTACGTCTCCCCCACCCGCATGCCGGTGTGCCGATTCACCCCGACCTGTAGCGAGTACGCGGTGACCGCACTGCGCACTCGGGGCCTGTTGATGGGGCTCGTATTGACGGTCGTGCGCTTGGCCAAATGCGCACCCTGGCACCCTGGTGGGTGGGATCCCGTCCCGGAGCGGAAGCGGAGCACGCATGGCGCCGAGCCGGCGGACGGGGCAGCGACCGACGCGACGTCGCAGGAGACGAGCCTGCCCGCCGGACCGCGGTCGGAGCCGAAAGCTTGTAAAGGATCGCCGCACGCGGTGATCGGCGACACGAACGACGGGAGTGCATAGAGCCGTGCTCGACTTCATCTATTACCCGGTGTCCTGGATCCTCTGGTTCTGGCATCGGGTCTTCGGGTTCGCGTTCGGCGCGGACAACGGTCTCACCTGGGCGCTGGCCGTGGTGTTCCTGGTGTTCACCTTGCGCCTGGTGCTCTACAAGCCGTTCGTCAAACAGGTGCGCACCACCAAGCAGATGCAGGAACTGCAGCCGCAGATCAAGGAGCTGCAGAAGAAGTACAAGAACGACCGCCAGAAGATGGCGCTCGAGATGCAGAAGCTCCAGAAGGAGAACGGCTTCAACCCGCTGATGGGCTGCCTGCCGATCCTCGCTCAGGTGCCGGTGTTCCTCGGGCTCTTCCATGTGCTGCGCTCGTTCAACCGCACCGGGCACGGCATCGGTCAGCTGGGCATGACGCCGGAGCAGAACGCGAACACCGCGAACTACGTCTTCAGCGCGACCGACGTCCAGTCCTTCCTGGCCGCCCGCATCTTCGGTGCGCCGATCTCGGCCTGGATCACCATCCCCACCCCCCAGCTGCAGGCCTTCGCCGACTACGGCGGCGTGCCGAGCAAGCTGAGCATCGCGCTCGTCGCGATCCCCTTGATGGTCATCGCCGGTGTGGCGACCCACTTCAACGCGCGTGCGTCGGTCGCGCGGCAGACGCCGGAAGCCGCGGCCAACCCGCAGGCCGCGATGATGAACAAGCTCGCGCTGTGGGTGTTCCCCCTCGGTGTGCTCGTGGGTGGTCCCTTCCTGCCGATCGCCATCCTGCTGTACTGGGTGTCCAACAACATCTGGACCTACGGGCAGCAGCACCTCGTGTTCGGTCGCATGGCGAAGGAAGAGGAAGCCAAGAAGCAGGCCAAGCTGGAGCAGCGCGCGCAGAACGCGCCCAAGCCCGGCGCCAAACCGGTCAACGTGAAGAAGAAGCAGGCCCCCGCCGCCGCTGCCGACACCGCATCGGACGAGGACGGTGCTGTCGCCTCGACGAACGGCACCGCGAAGCCGGCGAAGCAGTCGGCCGGCCCGCGGCGTCCGGCCGGGCAGAAGCGGCCGGGCAACCGGGGCCGGGCGAACCAGAAGCGCAAGCGCTGATCGCATTATCGGTGGGCCGAGCCGCCCACCTCGATCGCTGAGCTACCCCTTGATCGCGAATACCGCCCGGCGGCGATTGCCCGGCGCGCGCGATGAGCAGATGAAGGAAATCAAATGACTGTTGAGACCGACGGAGGGGACGCCACCGTGGCGACGACGACGGCGAACGCCGGAGCGGACACCGGCGATGTCGTGAGTGATGCCGAGGAAGCGCTCATCGAGGAAGGTGAGATCGCGGGCGACTATCTCGAGCAGTTGCTCGACGTATTGGACTTCGACGGCGATATCGATCTCGACGTGGAAGGCGATCGCGCCGTCGTGAGCATCGACGGCGGCCGTGATCTGACGAAGCTCGTGGGACGCAACGGCGAGGTGCTCGACGCGCTGCAGGAGCTGACTCGTCTCGCTGTCCAGCAGGCGACCGGAGTGCGCAGCCGGCTGATGCTGGACGTGGCGGGGTGGCGGGCCAAGCGGCGCTCGGAGTTGAGCGAACTCGGCGCGGCCGCGGCGCAGCGCGTGCTGGAATCCGGGGAGCCGGAGTCGCTGGCGCCGATGACTCCGTTCGAGCGCAAGATCGTGCACGACGCGGTGGCGGCTGTGGCGGGGGTCAGCAGCGAGAGCGAGGGCGTCGAACCGAACCGGCACGTGGTGGTCGTTCCCGGCTGAGACGCGGGCATCCCCGGAGCGGGCGGCATGTTTCGCAGCCTGGAGGGGTAGTGGTTGGATAGGGCCTCTGGTCTTCGGACCGGGGGCCTTGTTCGTGTCCGGAGCCCGATAGCTCGCTCGTAGACCGACCCGAGTTCGGAAGGATGTTTCACGTGGAACGAGATCTCGGTGGAACCACCGCGGAACCCGCGGAGCTGGAGCCACCCGCGTCGGCGGCCACCGTCTTCGGCGACCGACTCGATCTCGCGCGTCGATATCGCACGGCGCTCGCCACCGCGGGCGTGGAGCGCGGGTTGATCGGCCCGCGCGAGGTGCCTCGCCTCTGGGATCGCCACATCCTCAACTGCGCGGTGCTCGGCGAGTTGATCGCCGAGGGCGCGTCCGTGGTCGATATCGGTAGCGGTGCGGGCCTGCCCGGTATCCCGCTCGCGATCGCGCGGCCGGACCTCCGGATCACCTTGGTCGAACCGCTGCTGCGCCGAACCGTCTTCCTGAGTGAGTTCATCGAATCGGTGGGGCTGGACGTGACCGTGGTGCGAGGACGCGCGGAGCAGTCCGGCGTGATGAAGGAAGCCGGTGGCGCGGATGTCGTCACCTCGCGCGCGGTCGCCCCGCTCGCGAAACTTGCCCAGTGGTCCCTCCCTCTCCTCCGCGACCACGGGCACATGCTCGCCCTCAAGGGTGCGAGCGCGGCCGAGGAACTCGAACGTGATGGCGATGCGCTGGCGAAGGCCGGAGCAGGAAACGCGGTCGTGCTCGAATGCGGCGTCGGTCTGGTGACGACCCCCACGATGGTGATCAGTGCGGAGCGTCTCCCCCGCGCCGAGCGAGCCACCCGGCGTCGTGCCGAACGAGCGGTCGAACGTGACGGGAAGACGGCTCACACCGCGACGACAGAGCGTGCGCGTAAGCGTGCGGCACGCAAGGCCAAGTAGAAGCACCGTTCGCGGCGGCGGTGCATTAGACCCTGGACCCGGGCACGTTTCGTCACCCTGACGGAACGGTTCGGTTGGGCGCAATGCGCGCGAGATTCCTCGTGGCGGTTCGCCTGGTGTACGCGTGCACTCGGGGCATAGTGCGAAGGCGTCTGCCGTTCGGGCGTGGGATACGGATACAACTACGCCCCCGTCTTGTAGCTCGCCCACACGCCCAACCTGCCGATGTTTCACGTGAATCAAAGCGGCGCGGGGCATCCCGACGCGGGATCTGTTGAGCATCGGCTATCGAGAGGTGCTCATGCGTCGCTGAAGGTTTCACGTGAATCAAAGCCCGGCCGCCGAGCGGTCTCTGCTCACGGGAACGGCGCGAGTTGCTAACCGACCTGAGTAGCCGTCGGCCCGGGGATGTTTCACGTGAATCCAGACCCTGCGGGCCGACGCTGTACTAAGGAACAGCGCGAGTTTCTGACCGACTGAGTAGCCACCCCCCGGGGCGTTTCACGTGAATCAAGCCCGGAGAGCCGCCTGCGCGTGCGGGAGAAGCGGGAAAGTTCTGAGCGCACCGGAAGTCGCCGCTGAGTAGGTTTCACGTGAATCGGTGCGAGTCCATCGGATCTCGTGTGGAGATGGACAGCGTCTCCACGGCCTCGGCGCACAGTTCGGCTCGGCTGGTCGCGGATGGCCACTCGTAGTTGCCGTTCGATCCCCTTGCCCGAAACGCTCCGGGCGGACGTCAGTTCGCACGACGGCGACCGTCTCGCGCAAAGCCCCGGGGCAATGTTTCATGTGAAACACCCCGCGTGTCGGCGCGAATTCATGCGGTTTTGCGTGTCGCTTTGCGCCTCGCCGCGATTCAGCTTTCTTAAACCGCTCGGTGCTGGCAAGCTAGTGGGCGTCGGGCGTGAGCGTAGGTGCCACGAGGGATCTGGTTGTCCAGCGGCGAGCAGCTCCGCTCGGTCGATCGGGCGCCGCGAAGCCGGTTGTGCATCGTGTTCGAACCGACAAAGGCTGTTGCAGATACGACGCCGACCCGTTCCGTCGCGCGCGTGTTCTGAAGTTTCTCGGGTTAGGAGCTGTCTATGTCGAGCGGTCCGGCGAATGTTTCACGGGAAACAGCGTCGCGTGTGCCGGGGATGCTGGACTCCAGCAATTTCGACACGGAGGCCTTCGGAAGTACACCGTTCGGACACATCTCTCCGAGCGAGACCCCGATAGCCGCCGAAGCCCAACGTGCGAGTCAGATCCTCCATCCAGGAAAGGCGACTGTGCCGAAACCTCATGAGCAACGGATCATCACGATCGCCAACCAGAAAGGCGGCGTCGGGAAGACGACCACCGCCGTGAATCTTGCGGCGGCTCTGGCGCATCAAGGGATGACGGTGCTCGTGATCGACCTCGATCCGCAGGGCAACGCCAGTACCGCCCTGGGCATCGAGCACCATTCGGGTGTCCCCTCCAGCTACGAACTGCTCATCGGCGAGGTCTCGGTCCGGGATGCCATCCAGACGAGCCCGCACAGTGAGCGACTCCTGTGCATCCCCGCGACCATCGACCTGGCGGGCGCCGAGATCGAACTCGTCTCGATGGTGGCCAGGGAGGGACGCCTGAAAGCCGCGATCCAAGAGGCGAATATCGCCGGATACGACATCGACTATGTGATGATCGACTGCCCGCCTTCCTTGGGCCTGCTGACGGTCAACGCGCTCGTCGCGGCGAAAGAGGTGCTGATTCCGATCCAGTGCGAGTACTACGCGCTGGAAGGTGTCGGTCAGCTGCTTCGCAATATCGGATTGGTGCAGGCGCACCTGAACCCGGAATTGCACGTCTCGACGGTGATCCTCACGATGTACGACGGCCGCACCAAACTGGCCGACCAGGTCGCCGAGGAGGTCCGTGGGCACTTCGGTGACGTCGTGCTGCGGTCGGTGATTCCGCGCAGCGTAAAGGTGTCGGAGGCACCCGGTTACGGCATGACGGTGCTCGATTATGATCCAGGCTCCCGGGGCGCGATGAGCTACCTGGACGCCGGACGCGAGATGGCGGCCCGCGCGGTGGCCCCGCGCGTCGCCGCGAAGTCGGCGGAGTGACTCGGCAGGCCGGGCCGGAGCTCGGCACGATCGGGTTTGGTGGCGGAACGAGGAAGGGGTCGGTAGACCGATGAGTCAGGCGAAGAAGGGTGGGCTCGGGCGCGGTCTCGCCGCGCTGATCCCGACGACACCGACGGCAGCACCGGGCCTCAGCAGCGCTGCGGCGAGTGTCATCGGTCTGGACCCCGTCGGGCCGCAGCCTCCCTCCACCTACTTGCATCGGGTACCCGATCCGGCCGACAACGCCGATCTGGAAGCCGGCGGCGCGGTCTATCGGGAGATCCCGCCGGACCAGATCGAGCCGAACCCGAAGCAGCCGCGCACGGTCTTCGAAGAAGACGCACTGGCCGAGCTGGTGCATTCGATCCGCGAGTTCGGTTTGATGCAGCCGATCGTGGTGCGCCGGACCGAACCGGGCGTGGACCGCTATCAGCTGGTCATGGGCGAGCGGCGTTGGCGGGCCTGTCAGGAGGCGGGCCTGACCGCGATTCCCGCGATCGTCCGGGAGACCGCGGACGAGTCCATGCTGCGCGACGCTCTGCTGGAGAACATCCACCGGGTGCAGCTGAACCCGCTCGAAGAGGCGGCGGCCTACCAGCAGCTGCTGGAGGAATTCGACGTCACCCACGAGGAATTGGCTGCTCGAATCGGCCGCTCTCGCCCGGTCGTGACGAATATGATCCGTCTACTGAAGTTGCCGATCCCGGTGCAGCGCCGGGTCGCGGCGGGCGTACTGTCCGCCGGGCACGCGCGGGCACTGCTCGGTCTCGAAGCGGGTGCGGACGCTCAAGAGGTGCTCGCCGCCCGAATCGTCGCCGAGGGACTCTCGGTCCGGGCTACCGAGGAAGCCGTCATGTTGGCGAACCGAGAGCAGGACGCGGCCGCGCCCTCTCCCGTCGCCCGGCGCAAGCCGATCGAGATGCCAGGCCTACAAGCCGTAGCCGATCGACTGTCCGGCTCCTTCGACACCCGGGTCCTGGTGAGCATGGGCAAGCGCAAAGGCAAGATCGTCGTCGAGTTCGGGTCGGTCGAAGACCTCGAACGGATCGTCGCCCTGATGGAGCGGAACGCACCCTGAGTGTGACAGAAGTGACGAAATTCAACTTGTGGTTTCGATAGGTGCGGGTTCCCGGCCGAAACGTCACTGTGACGGCACGGTTCCGCGCGGCCGTGGAGCGTAGATCGCTCCCGGCGGAGCAACACAAGTTCTTCCGACCAACAGCACAGCGACATGGAATGAGGCAGGTTCCCGTTGATCGCTTATTCTTGCTGGCGAGCAAACATTGATGCGACGTGAGCGTGGATGAATCGGACAGCTGGAGGCTGAGCAGAGCGGTGTCGACCAGCGTCACAGCACTAACCCTCGGCGGACTGGAGAAGCTTCCCGCGCATGCGCGGCGCTGTGTCTTCTGGGAGATGGACCCCGCGGTGGCCGAGGACTCGCGCAACTTCAGCGATCCGATGTTCGAGAAGGAAGCCTGGCTGTCCACGGTCATGCTGGAGTGGGGTTCGTGCGGGCAGGTGGCGCACGTGGACGGCAACGTCGCGGGCTGCGCCTTCTACGCGCCGCCGAGTGCCGTGCCGCGCGCGACGCTGTTCCCCACCTCCCCCGTGAGCCCGGACGCGGTCCTGCTGACCACGCTGCGGGCCGAATTCCCCTATCAGGATGCCGATATCTCCCACCGCCTGGTGCAGGCCGTGGTGGCCGATCTGGTGCGCCGCGGCGTGCGCGCCTTGGAGGCGTTCGGTATCCGCACCGACCCGACGACGCAGGCGCTGTCGGACCGGTCCGGCTCGATGACGCTGCTCGAGCGGATCGTCGCGCCGATCAAGAACGCGGGCCCGGCCGGCGCGAGCACCGAATGCTCCCCCGAGAGCTGCATGATCGACGCCGATTTCCTGGAGGATGTCGGCTTCGAGGTCGTGGCCCCGCATCACCGCTTCCCGCGCTTGCGGTTGGAGCTCGCCTCCGATCACGGCTGGAAGGAAGACGTCGAACGGGCCCTCGATCAGCTGCTCGCGGCGGCGTCGATGACCGCCCCCACCCGGATCGGAGCTCGTTGAGTTGAATGCCGAAGCGCCCCCTACCGATCGAAAGAGCAGGGGGCGCTTGGGTTTACGAAAGACCGATGGGTTACATGCGGTCGGCTGCGGCCAGCTCCTCGGCCAGCAGTTCCGCGAAAGTGTATGTGCCGGTGGGCTGATCATCCTGTCCGAGCAGATACAGCCGCTTCACCGAGATCAGGATGGCTTCGGCGATCACGTCGCGCATGCGCGGATTGGTGAGTACCGAGGCATCGTATTCGTTTGTCAGATAACCGATGTCGACCTGCACGGTGGGCATCTTGGTGAGCCGCAACAGGTCCCAGGTCCGCGCGTGGGTCCTGCAGTCCTGCAAGGAGGTTCGGGCGACGACCTCGCGCTGGATGAACCCGGCCAACACCTGTCCGATCATGGACACCGAGCCGTGCGAGTTGCCGAAGTAGAACCCGGCTACGCCGTTGGCCAGCGGGCTCGGGTTGACCGCGCAGCGCAGCGAGATCATCAGATCGGCATCGAAGGCGTTGGACGTTTCCGCACGTTCGGCGTCGGTGGGGTTGGCGCCCCACGGCCGCGACAGGAAAGTCTCCATGCCCGTGGCCGCCATCCGGCCCTCCAGACGGCTGGCGAGGTCCCACAGGATTTCCGACTCGTAGACGTCGCCGTACTCGGTGGGCACGGCGCAACCCTTGTCCGGGCCGCCGAGACCGGGATCGATGACGATCCGCTTGCCGGTCAGCTGCGGCCCGGCCCGGTGCACGACTTCTTCCTCGGCGATCCGGTGGGGATTGCCTCCGGTGACCCTGGCGCCGAGCAGATCCAGCGAGCGCAGCGTGTCGGGGCCGCAGATGCCGTCGGCCGACAGTCCGATCTCCCGCTGGAAGGCGGTCAGCGCGTCATGGGTGTGCGGACCGAAATAGCCGTCGACGCGGTGCACGTAGAAGCCGAGGTCCTGCAGCCTGCGCTGGAGCGTGGCCACGTCGTCGCCGTACAGCGGCGCGGAAAGCTGATAGATCAGCGTGCGCGCGCCGAGCCGATACGACGCTTCCTTCAGTGCCCGGTAGGTCGCCGGGCCGACCACGCCGTCGACGAGCAGACCGCGATGCTGCTGGAACGCGCGAACCGCGGAGTCGAGGTGATGGTCGAAGGAGACCTCGGTGTCCTTCCAATACTCGCGTGCGTCCGCGTTGTCGGCCGCGATGTGCGCGTGTAGGAACCCGAGGCTTGCCAGGGTGCTCCGAACCTCTGCTACGGCTGGACCGGAATCGCCGTGACGAAGTCGGTGCATGCGTGAGAGCCCTTTCCTTCCGTCAACCCGCGGGTTACCCACTCATGCGATGGGCTACACCTTCGCACGACCGGAACGTCGGTCGATTGTCTCAGACCCGGACCGGGTTTCGACAATCCCCGGGTCCAGGCATCCTACGGCGCGCCCTCAGATGACGTCTTCGAGTTCGCGCAGAAGAGCCGCCTTGCCCTTCGCTCCGACGATCTGCTTGACCGGCTTACCGCCGCGGAACAGCATCATAGTGGGCAGCGAGAGGATCTGATAATCGCGGGCGGTGCTCGGGTTGGCGTCCACGTCCAGCTTCGCGACGGTCAGCTTGTCCGCGTGCGTGCCCGCGATCTCTTCCAAGACGGGCGCGACCATCTTGCACGGGCCGCACCAGTCGGCCCAGAAATCGACGAGGACGGGCTTCTCACTCAGCAGCACGTCGTCGGCGAAGGACGCGTCGGTGACGGTGACCGTGTTGGCGGACTCGGACATGGTTGTTCTCCTTGCGATACAGCGAGACGAAAGTGTGTGGCTCGTCCGGCGCGAGCTCAGTTGGCGGCCACCGACTCACCCGCGTGGGCGAGGGTGTTGGACGTGATGTCGCCCTGCTCGGCCAACCAGCGCTCGGCGTCGATGGCCGCGCGGCAGCCCGTGCCCGCGGCGGTGATCGCCTGCCGGTAGGTGTGATCGACCAAGTCGCCCGCGGCGAAGACACCGGGGATGTCGGTCGCGGTTGTCGGGTCCTTCACCAGCACGTATCCCTCGCTGTCCAAGGCGACCTGGCCTTTGACGAGTTCGCTGCGCGGGTCGTGGCCGATCGCGACGAACAGGCCGGTGGCGGGCAGCTCGGAGGTCTCGCCGGTGCGGGTGTCACGCAGGGTCAGGTGGGTGACGCTGTTCTCACCGTGCACCTCGGCCACTTCGGCGTTGAGCACGAACTTGATCTTCTCGTTTGCCTTCGCGCGTTCCAGCATGATGCGGGAGGCGCGGAACTCCTCGCGTCGGTGCACGATGGTCACGCTGGAGGCGAACTTGGTCAGGAAGGTCGCCTCTTCCATCGCGGAGTCGCCGCCGCCGACCACCACGATGTCCTGGCCCTTGAAGAAGAAGCCGTCGCAGGTGGCGCAGGCGCTGACACCGCGGCCGAGCAACCGCTGCTCGCCGGGAACGTTCAGGTAGCGCGCGGCCGAGCCCATGGCGAGGATGACGGCGTAGGCCTGGAAGGTCTCCCCGCCGACGACGACCTTCTTGATCGGTCCGCTCAGGTCGACGGCCTCCACGTCCTCGGTGCGGATGTCCGCGCCGAACCGCTTGGCCTGCTCGCGCATCTCCTCCATGAGATCGGGGCCCATGATGCCGCCGCGGAAACCGGGGAAGTTCTCGACCTCGGTGGTGGTCATCAGCGCACCGCCGAACTGGGTCCCCTCGAACTGCAGCGGCTGGAGCTCGGCGCGGCCAGCGTAGACGGCGGCCGTGTAGCCGGCGGGGCCGGAGCCGATGATGATCAGATCGCGAACTGGCGCGCCGGTGTCGCTTTTTTGCTCGCTACGCTCGCTCATGGGGCCCTTCCGGGGAGATTCGATTCGGACGTGTCGGTCAACAACAGGGTAATGGCTGTTGTTCCCGCGTCGGCGGCGTCACACCGCCCACGTGGTCCAGATCGCAAGGTCAGCCGATGTCCTGCAGCGCCTTCCGTTGTGGATCGCCGGTGCCGCAACCGGTTCCGACGACCAGCGCGGTGATCTTGGGCGGCCGCCCCACCGCGGTGATCTCGGGCTGCTGGGGGCCGGTGAGCAGGATGAGCACCGCGTTGCCGCCCTGGAAGCGGATGTCGGTCGAGCCCAGGATCGTGCGGTCGAGACCGTTCGCCCGTACGCAACGCTCCAAAGCGTCCGAGCCGGCCAGCGCTCCGGTGACGTTGTGCCTGCCCAGTGCGCCCAGGGCCACGGTGGCGGTGAGATCGTCGCCCCAGTCGTCGTTGCCGGTGGTCGGCTGGGCGGTGGGCGCGGGGGCGTCACCGCCGCGGGTTGTCGAAACCCAGACGCCCGCGCCGACGACCGCGACGATCGCCGCGGCCGCCGCGGCGAACCAGCGCAACCTGCCGCGGCGACGCTCGTCCGAAGCCACCGGAGTCGATTCGGAAACGTCTGCCTCGCCGGTGGTTTCGATCACCCGTCGGGACGCAAGCCCATGAACCGTGGCGCCATCGGGCGGCTCCAGCTCGTCGACGAACCGAGCGAGGCGGGCCGCCACGTCGTCCGGCATGGCATGGACGATGCGCTCGTCCCGGCCCAGGGCACGCAGTTCGGCGCTCACCTCGTCCAGCGCGTGCAGATACCGCACCGCCTCCTGGTCGCGCGAGACGCTCGGCCACAACCGCTCGCGCTGCTGCGGCGTCACGTTGCCGGCATGCAGGTCGGCCAGGAATTCGGGCGTGAACGGAGGCTCCGGCACGGACTCGGTAGCCATCGCACCTCCGTTGTTCGCATCGGACATCGCGGGGACCCCTTCGCCGACGGGGCCTGTCTCTGATTCGTTCAGTGGTTCGTCACTGTTAATGACGCATCCCAACTACCCCCGGTTCCCCGGATCACGCAGAAAATCCAATCGCTCTTTCAACCGCTGCCGTGCGCGAGCGCACCGGCTTTTGATCGTCCCCTCGGGCACGCCGAGCAACGCCGCCGCCTCGGCCACGCTATACCCCTCCACATCCACCGCCACCAGCGCGGTCCGCTGATCCGGCGGCAAGGAGAACAATGCCCGGTCGATGACCAACGACATCTCCGCCTCGGCCATCTCGTCGCGGGTGTCCTTCGGCTCCGGCAACGATTCCGGCGACAGCGACAACGCGCGCCTGGTCTTGTTGCGCCGGATCCGGTCCAGGCACGCGTTCACCACGATCGCGTGCAACCAGCTGCGCACTTCCGCTTCCGCCCGGAACGAGCCCGCGGTGCGATGTGCCGACAAGAGCGCGTCCTGGAGTGAATCGGCCGCGTCCTCCCGGGTGTAGGAGGTGCGCAGCGCGGTCTGCCACAGGTGATCGTTGTGTCTGCGCAGCAACTCCGCGAACGCGTACCGTTCACCGGCGACATGCGCTCGCAACAAGTCCACGTCGGTGCGTTCACCGAGTTCGGGGGAACGCTCGCGAAACATCACCGGCTGCGACGCCCCCCTGCCGAGCTCCTCGTTCACTTCCGACGACAATGCCAACCCCTTGGACAGCCCTCACGGCGGCAACGGGCATGGTCGACCATCACCGAGACTTCGCAGCATCCAGGAACGAAAACGCCAGAACCTGGGAAGCTCCCCTGCTGAGAGCGCTCGAAGATCATATCGCCCGTAACGTTTTGGCAGCAACCAAGTGATCGGGCCGGATACGGAGGATTGCGCGGCGCTCGATACCGCGTTACGAGGGGGCTCGCACCGCCGAAGGCGCGGCCCGGACCGGCTACGGCGCGGCGTCGAAACGGATGTCGGCGATGGCGGTCTGGAACTGTCCTCCGGAATTCCCCAGTCCGGTGATCCAGACGAGCACGTAGCGGGCGGCTTGATCGGCGCGCACCGGGATGTCGGTGACGCCGTCGTCCAGCCGGGCGGAACCGATCAGCTGGGTCTGATCCAGCGTCGGGGAGCCGGTGGGCGAAGTGCGGATCTCCACCGAAGTCCCCGCGCTGGGCGAGTTGATCGAGACGTTCGTGAGCTTCGCGGGGGCCGGCAGCGTGGCCAGCAGACCGACCCCCTTCTTGAGTGCCGGGAACTGCTGGAAGTACTGATCGGTGCGCCACTGGGTGCCGGGATCGTTGTCCAGCACCGCGTGCACGTTGGCGACACCGTCGGCGGTGCCCTCCGGCGAGAACACCGATACGCCCGTCACCGGGACCGGCACACCCGTCGAGGTGAGGCCGGGACCAGCGGCGGCGGGCGTCGGCGCTGGCTGGTTGTTCGTCGTCAGGCCGATATTGCGCTGTTCGTTCAGCGGCGCGTCGGACGCGCTCGGCGCGAACACGCTGACCATCCACCAGATCACGACGCCGACCACCAGCGCGGCGAGGATGCCGAGGCCGACCATGATCCACATCATCCGCTGGGAGCGTTCGCGTTCGGCCGCGAGCAGTTCCGGATCGGCCAGCGAGTCGTCCATATTGGCGGGAGCGCGCTGGCCGAGCCGCAGCACCGGGATGAAATCGGTCTTCTGATCGACCACCGAGGCCTGCTCCAGCACATGCTGGACCGTCGCCGCCGTCCGTACGCCCTTGTTCGACTCCAGTGAGCGCACGGCGACCGCGGAGATCTCGAACGGCACTTCCGGACGGATCTGGCGCGGTTCCACCGGCGTGCCGTCCGGGCCGAAATCGGCCGGCCGCAGGCCGCCGACGGTCGCGGCGGCGCCGCTGACACCGCCCGAGCGGATCGGCCAGCGGGCCGTGATCAGCGCGTAGAGCATCGCGCCGAGACCGCGTACGTCGGACTGCGCGTCGGAGTCGGACAAGGTGCCGGGGAAGGCGAGCACGGCGTCACCCGAGGCGCTGATGCGCACCCGATCGGGATGGTCGATGGACAGCGATCCGCCGCCGCGGTGCGCCAGCTCGGCCGCCGAGGCGAGGGCGCGGATGGCGCGTGCCGCACCGATCGGGGAAGGCACCGTCTCGGCCATCTCGCGCAGCGAACGGCCCGGCGTCCATTCCGCGACCACGATGCCGCCGGAGCTGCCGCGCACGACGTCGAGCACGCGGGCGAGGCCGGGCGAGTTGATCCGGCCGAGGCGCAGCGTCCTGGACAGGATCGCCTGGGGACCGTCCTGCCCGGAGTTCTCCGTCGCCTTCTGGTCGGCGTCGACGAAGGTCAGCGCGACCTCACGATCGAGTTTGATGTCCAGCGCCTGCCAGAACTTCAGGCCGCGGGCGCCGCCGTGACTGGCCAGCAGGCGGTAACGGCCGCCCGCCACCGACGCGCCCGGAATCAGCTTGGGACCGCGCGGGATTCGCCGTGCGCCCAGATTCTCGCCACCCATCGGCGGCATCTCCGGCGAGCCGACGGGGATCATCCCGGTGTCGTACATCGGATCGCGCGGCGGCAGCTGGTTGTCCTGCGGCCTCGCCGCGTTCTGCTCCGGCCCGGCGGTGCCCGGTTCCTTGTTCGCGTACGCGGGATCCAACGGCTCCCCCGCGGTCGGCGGTACATCGGTGGACAGTCCGCCGGGCGTGGTCGCAGAAGAATCGGCGGCTGGGACGCCGCCCACCGCGTCGTCGCTCACCCTCGGTCCTCCTTCGCCCTGGTATGTCGAGGTTCCGGCGAATTCGCCACTTGTGCTTCTCTGCCGAACAGGGTACGGGAACTCACCCATGCCGGTGCGGTCAACGGCATCGGGTCTGATCACAGGAAGCACCATGGTCTGGGCGTCCATGTACGGATCGAACCGCGGGTATGCCAAGTACGGGTCGGGCCTGCGCAGCACCTGCGTGACGTACGGATCCTCGACCGGGCTCTCCAGGTCGAGTTCCGGCGCGGGCGGGGTCCAGCCGAGGCGCCGCGAGACGGACACGGTGATGGCGACGATCTCCGGAATACCGGCGAGTCGCATCAGGCCGAAGGCCACCGCGAACATGACGATCGCGGTGATCGCCACCCGGATCAGCGAACCGGGTCCGCCGAAGGACGCGGTCAACCGATCCAGGCCGAGTACCCGGTCCACGATCCACATCACCGCGCCGCCCGCGAGTGACGCAAGTACGACACGGGTCACCGTTCGGCCGACGTTCGCCATGCGCAGGTCACCGAGACTGCGGTGCAGCAGGAAACCGCCCACCACGGCGCCGACCGCGAAGCCGAGCCCGTTGGCGACGCCGAGCGCGACCACCACGTGCTCGGCGTCGGTGACGACCGGGGCCAGCGCGGAGAAGACGATCTTGGCCGTGGTGATGCCGAGGATGATCCAGGTGGGAATCCATGCCTGCTCCCTGGCGTAGAACACGCGCAAGTGGATCAGCACCAGCGAGTACGGGATCAGCGCGAACGCCGACCAGCTGACCGCGAGTCCGAGACGTTCGGCGTCGGATCCGAAATTGCCGTAGCCGTAGAGCGCCTGCCCGACCTGCGGACCGGCCAGCGTGAAGAACGTGACCACGGGGACCAGCGCGATCATGGTCAACCGGGTGGCGGCGGAGAGATCGTCGACCACGGCGGGCGTGTCGTCGGCGGCGGCGTTGCGGCTCAGCCGGGGCATGATCGCGGTGAGCACCGTGACGCCGAGCACGCCGTAGGGCAGTTGCAGCAGCAGCCACGCGTTGTTGTAGATCGCCGGGCCGGCCTCGTCGGCGTGCGCCGAGATGCGGGTGGCGAAGACGAAACCCGCCTGGCTGATCAAGACGTACAGGATGATCGCCGCGCCCATGCCGCCGAACTGCTTGAGGCGATCGTCGATACCCCACAGCGGCCGCAGGTCGATGCCCGCCCTGCGGATCGCCGGAACGAGGCTGACCGCCTGCACCACCACGCCCAGCGTGACGCCGACGCCGAGCACCAGCAGCTTCGGGTCGCTCATGCGGACCGGGTCCAGCGTGATCTCACCCGGCATCACGACGTACAACCCGAGCACGGTGAGGACCACCAGGTTGTTCAGCACCGGAGCCCATGCGCCGGGTTTGAACATCTGCTGGGTGTTGAGGATCGCCGTGAGCAGCGCCGACATGCCGTAGAACAGGATCGCCGGCAGCAGCAGGAAAGCCAGCGCCGTGGTGAGCGCGGTGTTGACCTGGCCGTCGTCGGGCAGGAAGACGTATGTGGTCAGCACCGGCGCCGCGGCGGTCGCCAGCAGCGCGGCAGCGGCGAGGACCACGAAAGCCGCGGTCACCAGGCGCCGGACGAAGGCCGCTCCCCGGTCGGGATCCTCCTGCTCCGCGCGCACCAGCGTGGGCACCACGATCGCGGTGAGCACCGCGCCGAGCACCAGTTCCGCGATCATGTTCGGGATCTGGCTGGCCACGGTGAACGCGCTGGCGATGGCGGGGCCGAGCACGGTCAGCAGCAGCAGCTGCTTGCCGAACCCGGTGATCCGGCTGATCAGCGTCGCGAACGCGATCGACCCCGAATCGCTCAGCAGCCGGGAGGTCGCACTCTGCTTCGAAGCCTCCGCTTTCGGCGGCTCCTCGGTGGCGGTGGCGGCCGGCCACTCACTCGTCCGTGGGCGATCCGGTTGCGCGGGCTCGTGCCGGACCGGGGCGGCCGGTCGTTGCCGCGGCGGCGGGAACTGCTGCGGCTGCGACGGGGCGTAGCGCGGCGGCGGCACCCGATCGGATTCCGGCGGGACGGCGGGCATCGCCGCCGGGATCGGACCGGATTGCGGGGGCCGCGGGGCAGCCGGAATCGCTCCGGAACGGGGTGCGCGTGGCGCCGCCGGGATCGGACCGGATTGCGGGGGCCGCGGGGCAGCCGGGATCGCGCCGGACTGCGGAGGGCGTGGAGCAGCCGGAATGGCGCCGGACTGCGGAGGGCGTGGAGCAGCCGGGATCGCTCCGGGCTGCGGCGCCCGCGGCGGGAGAGGCGGCGGAGCCTGCCGCGCGCCTGCGGGCGGACCGGAAGGCGCGGGCCCAGGGCGAGCGGGGCCGGGCGGGACCGGCCGGGGCTGGCCGGGTCCGGCCGCCGGCGGCGGAGCGGGATATTGCCGTGGGTTCGGTACCGGCCCGGGACGCGGCGGTGGCGGCACGGGCGGCCTCGGTTGCCCGGCGGGTGGCGGCGGCGCCATGTGCTGACCAGGACGCGGCTGCGGCGCGGCCGGAGGACGACTGATCTGCGGCACCCTCGGCGCCTGGCCGTCGTCGTACTGACCGCCGTTCACACCCTGGTGTTCGGCTTCGGCCGCAGCGGGGCCGCGTTCCCACGGCGCGGCCGGCGCCCGGCGAACCGGTGGCCCGTCGAGCCGGTCGCTTGGTCGAGGGCGATGAGCCGATATGTCATCGTCGCTCATCATGCCTCCTGTACCAGCCGGGATATCCGCACCCCCATCGGTGCGGTGAGCCGCGGCTCGCCGCAATGGTTCGCCGTGATCGGCGAACATTCTGTCAGTGGTCCCGGTCCGGATCGCACCGGCTCGGCAACACCGTGATTGTCCTCCACCGTGCCACACGACAACGCGGTACCCCGCATCGACGCAGGTCGCGGCGGTTTACCCGGTCCAGTCGAAGCGGGATCGGTCACCGCGTCTCCTGCAACTGCTCCTGCTCTTGTTCCTGCGCCCGCAGTACGCGCATGCGTGCACGCCGGTAGCGGTTGACCCGGCGCCTGGTGCTCGGATCGAAGCCCTCGTCGGCCGGATCGGGCTGCCCGCGGAACCGGCGCCACAAACGACGGCCGGCCAGCAGGAGCAGCAGGAGTGCGGCGCATCCCGTAATTATCGCCAAGGCCTTGCCGTAGGCATTCGAACGCACCGAGACCTGGGTGGGATTGCCGAGCGCGACGCCCTCCGGCGTGGTGAGCGAGATCGGGATGACGAGGTTCCTGCTGTCGCTGACCTCCGTGGGGATCTGGAAGGACCGCGACCCGTTGGCCGGGAGCTGTTGTTCGCCGGGATCGGTGATCTTCGTCTCGTTCGGCGCCTCGATCCGGAACTTGACCCGGATGGCCACCGGCAGATCGTTGCGCGCGACCAGCAGCAGGGGGCTCTGCTCGGACGCGAGCGTGTACACCCCGCCCGGCGGCAGCACGGTGACCGAGCGATAGAGCTTGTCCATCGTGCGGGTGTTCTGGTCCAGCCGACGCTGGGCGAACGTGTCCGGCGGGGCGGCATCGCCCGCCCGCCGATCCGAGAGGCTGAGCACCCGCAACAGGTCGTCACGCAGCGGCGTCAGGAAGTCGTGCGGCGTCGGTTCGGCCTCGGGCACGTCCACCAAGGCGCGCATCATCTCGGTGATCCGGCGGCTCTGCTCGCGCACCGGCGGCAGGAATCGGTCCGGCACCGCGTCCTGCGCGGCCTGCGTCAGGTAGTCCAGCTGATAGGGCTGCGGATCCGGCGGCAGCGCCACCAGATCGTGGAACGGACGCGCGGTGGCGAGGTTGCCGCGCAGCATCTGGTCGACTTGCCGCAGCAGTGCGGTCGCCTCGTCCCGGTTCGCGCCCCACTGCTGTGGCGGGACGAGCAGCAGCGACCGGGACCGGTTGGCCTCGGGATGCAGCGCGCTCCACGAAATCGCGCCGAGAGCGTCCTGCAAGCGCGCCGCGCGCGAATCGTTGGTCACGTCGTAGCGCACCCGGGACGGGGTGAACGGCGGGGTCGGCGGATTCGAGCCCACCGCCGCGAGCGCGGTCGCGGACCAGATGTCGAACGTCACCGCGTGCAGAGCGGGGTCGGCGGCGGGCGCGGGGGCACTCGCTGCGGGCGCCGGACTGCCCGTGACCTGCGGCGCCGGTCCGGCCGGTTGGCTGGCGGTGATGTCGGGCAGCCGGACCACTTCCGGGACCGCCGCGTCCGCGCTGGACAGCGCCTCGTTCGCACCGGCGGTGGACCGGCCGCTCTCACTGCTCGACTGTGCCCAGTCCACGCTGCCCTGCGGAACGGCCGCCGTCGAGGCGAGCACGGCGGTGCCGAAACCGTGACTGCGCAACAGGGCTCCCGCCCCCTCATCGATGCTGCCGGAATCCGGCAGGCTCACCCCGCGCACCGATCGGGTGGACAGGATCGAATCGATGATCTCGGCGGGTTCGTTGAGCGCGCGCGCGGACAGCGCCGGATCGTTGACCGCGGCCAACGCGGTGAGATCGACCTGCGCGAACGGCAGCGCCACGGTGCACATCGACCCGGCCAGCGCGCGCAACCGGTCCAGCCAGGTCTGGGCCTGCTCGGCGCCTGCGCCCGCCCTGGTCGCGCCATCGGGATCGGACGGGCTGGCCAGCACGCGATAACCCCTGGTCATCGCGCGCACCGTGAGCAGCAGGTCGGGGTCGACGGCCAGGCACACCGCCGAGGCCAGCTCGGCGTTGCGGCCCCCGCTCATGGTCAACGTCCCTTCCAGCGCGGCCAGCAACTGATCCAGTCGCCCGCCCTTGCCGAGCGAGGCGGCCAGTTCGTCGTCGGTGAGCTCCACCTTGCCGTCCACGCTGCCGGGATGACCCCCGACCTGCCGCGGCCGGTCGGCCAGCGGCCACAGCAGCGTGGTCGCCACCGGAGCGTCGGTGGGCGCGGGCACCGGAGCCTCGTCGCCGGGAGCGGGCGGCACGCCGAGCACCGGGAGCAGGAATCTGGCGTCGTCGAGCCTGGCCTGCGTGCCGTAAGCCGGTTCCCCGTTGACGTTCAGCAGCAGTGGGTAGATGCCAGGCTCCGTGATCCGCAACGAGGTGGCGCCGGTCTCCGAACGCAGCGGGATGCTCAACGTGAACTGTTTGCGCTGCCCCGGGTTCAGCCGCTCCGCCACGTCCTCGAAGTCGCCGTTCACGTCGTAGTTGACCTCGTCGAGGCGCAAAGTGGCGCGCAAGCCGACCGGCGTGGTGATCGCCGCCGCCCGCTGCACCCGGATGCTCACGTCGTCCACCACACGGTCGCCGATGTTGGTGACCGTGCCCGCGACCGTGAGCACCGGATCGCTGCCCGCGGTGACTGTGGTCGGCGTCACCGAATCGAGGGACAGCTTCAAGAATTTGGGATTCGTCGAGGTGCCGGACCCGGTCGGCTGCGCTCCGGCCGCCGCGGAATCGAGCAGTGGCAGCGTCGTCACCGGGCCGAGGATGGTCAGGACCGCCACGAAGATCCGGAACAGTCCACGCGTCATCGCTTGCCGGTCTCCATCCGGTCGATCAGCTTGTTCGCCATCTCCGCCAGCCGCCGCTCGTCGGCGTAGGCCAGCCGAGAATCCAGTTCACTCAACGGAACCCAGGCAACCTGGGTCACTTCCACGTCGGCGTCGGACAGTTCGCCACCGACCGAACGCAGCAGATAATGATGCACCGTTTTGTGTACCCGCCGACCATCGGTCACGAACCAGTAATCGATGCTGCCGAGTTCGGCGACCACGACACCGTTGATGCCGGTCTCCTCGGCGACCTCGCGGATCGCGGTCTGCTCGGCGGTCTCACCTTCTTCGATATGTCCCTTCGGCAGCGACCACAGTAACCGCCCGCGACGATCGGTGCGTCCGATGAGGGCCGCGCTGCGCGCTTCGCGAGGACCGTCGAGGCCGTCTACGACCAGTCCACCCGCCGAAGTCTCCCGCACCGTGCGCATCCGTGGCTTCGCGGCATTGGCGGCATTGGCGGCCGAACCGCGGCGCCGAGGCTGGCGGCGTCGACTGTTCGCACGATCGGCCGGAGACACCTGGCAATCCTACTGTGTTGTTTTGGCCACGCCTTCGGCGCGGCGGATGCTCGGTCTCGCTTCGCTCGAAAGTCGTGGTGGAGGTGAGCTGAGCGCGTTCGATTGTCGGGCCTGGGTGTGCGGGGTGCGCGGTTGGGAGAGGGTGCTCGTTCGGTCGGGGCAACGATGCCCGCGTGACAGGTGCTCGGTCTCGCTTCGCCCCACGATCGTGGGGTGAGCTGGGCTGAGTAGCCGGTGGACGGATTCGACGGGAGGCTGCGGGGTGCGCGTACGCCGCTGGCTGGGCTCATGTCGGTGTCCTTATATATCTGGGCTGCTGCGTGGGGCTTGGCTGCCATCGCTGTTGGCGTGGCTCGGTAAGCTGCTCATTCGTGGTTGCGCCGAGGTCCCAGGACGCTGTGCTGGATAGACGTACCCGATTGCTGGCCGCCGCGGCGGTGACGCTCGGGGGGCTGTCGGATGTGCTGACGCCGCTGGGTGAGATGTTCGCGGCGCGGGGGCACGAGTTGTACCTGGTGGGCGGGAGCGTGCGGGACGCGGTGCTCGGCAGGCTGGGGACCGACCTGGATTTCACCACCGACGCGCGGCCGGACGCGGTGCAGGGCATCCTGCGCGGGTGGGCGGACCATCTGTGGGACACAGGAGGTCTGGCGTTCGGCACGGTCAGCGCGGCCAAGGACGGTCAGCAACTGGAGATCACCACCTTCCGCGCCGACAGCTACGACCGGGTGTCGCGCAACCCGCAGGTGACCTTCGGTGACTCCCTCCAGGAAGACCTGGTGCGCCGCGACTTCACGGTGAACGCGATGGCCGTGAAGATCGGCGCGGACGGCGCGCTGGAGTTCGTCGACCCGCTCGACGGCATGACCGCCCTGCTCGACGGGGTGCTGGACACGCCTGCCGCGCCGGAGGATTCGTTCAACGACGATCCGTTGCGCATGCTGCGGGCGGCGCGGTTCGTCTCCCAGCTGGGGTTCGAGCCGCATCCCCGCGTGCGCGCCGCGATCACGGCGATGGCCGATCAGATCGACCGCATCACCGCCGAGCGGGTGCGGGTCGAGCTGGACAAGCTGATCGCCGGCGCGCATCCGATCGACGGCATCAACGTCATGTGCGAGACGGGACTGGCGCAACGGGTGCTTCCCGAGGTGCCCGCGATGAAGCTCGAGATCGATGAGCACCACCAGCACAAGGACGTCTACTGGCATTCGCTCACCGTGCTCGAACAGGCCATCGACCAGGAGGAGGGCGACCCGGACCTGGTGCTGCGCTGGGCCGCGCTGCTGCACGACATCGGCAAGCCGGACACCAAGCGCAACGAGCCGGGCGGCGGCGTCAGCTTCCACCATCACGAGGTGGTCGGCGCCAAGATGGTACGCAAACGGATGCGCGCGCTGAAGTACCCGAAGCAATTCACCGAGGACGTCGCCCGGCTGGTGTTCCTGCACCTGCGCTTCCACGGTTACGGCAAGGGCCAGTGGACCGACTCCGCGGTGCGCCGCTACGTCACCGACGCCGGCGAGCTGCTCCCCCGCCTGCACAAACTGGTCCGGGCCGACTGCACCACCCGCAACAAACGCAGGGCCGCCGCGCTACGCGCCACCTACGACGAGCTGGAAGCGCGGATCGAGCGGTTGCGCGAGCAGGAGGATCTGGCCAAGGTCCGCCCGGACCTGGACGGCAACGCGATCATGGAGCTGCTCGGCCTGCCCCCGGGCCCTGAGGTCGGCCGGGCCTGGCGGCACTTGAAAGAACTGCGCTTGGACCACGGCCCGCTCAGCCGGGACGAAGCCGAGGCCGCGCTGCTCGAGTGGTGGAAGACGCAGGGCTGAGCAGGTCAGAAGACGATCAGGGTGGTGCCGGCCAGGATCGCCGAGCGCATCTGGGCCAGGTCGAAGGACCCGGAGATCTCCGGCAGCTCGACCCGGAAGCGGATCAGGTCGCCCTCCCGTGCGGCGCGTACGATCCGCGCGTTCTTCGGCAGCTGCTCGAGCGGTAGGGCGGGCACGTCGATCATGCGCCGCGGAACACGGAAGCCGAGCCAGGTCACCCGGCGCACCGCGATATCCAGGCGGTTGTCCGTGACCGTCGCGTCCACCAGGGCGGTGACCAGCCGACGGCGGTGCCTGGCCCGGATCAGCCCGCTCGGGTGCACGTCCAGCTCCCAGTCCAACGGCTGGGTGTTGAGCCATCCGACCAGCGCCGCCGTGGTGACGGTGCCGATCAGATCGAGCCGGGCGGTACGCACTTTGGTCGGCACGCCCGGGATCAGGCGTACGCCGTGGGCGATCACCGTCACGGACTCGATCGGGTGATCGTCCCAGCGCAGCCGCGACAGCACGGTCTTGGTCTGGAAGTGCGCGCCGCGCCTGCGCACCTTCAACACCTGCAGGGTGGCGTGCAGATCGTGACCGAGCAGGGTGGCGCTGACTTCCTGTCCGCCGAACCGGCTCAGGATGCCCTCGCTGAGCATGGTCATCAGCACGTCCGGCAGCAGCGCCGTGACGGTGCCGGCACCGAGGTCGGCGACCGGATCCATCCAGGCCGTGCTGAGCGTGACCCACTGCTCCAGCCAGGACTGATCGAACAGGCGCTTTCCGAGATCGACGGCCCGCAGCGGCGACCAGGACTTCGGATCGAAATACGTGGCCATGATTGGATCGAGCGTACTTGGCGCGCGGCCCGAGACCGGTGGGTTGTGACCCAGGTCGCGTGGACCCGCGGTCCTTGCCCGCGGCAACGCTGGAGCACGAGAATCGAAAATGGTCACACACCGCTGGGAGGACGCAGATGGCGCTGGATCTGAACAGTGATCTCGGCGAGGGCTTCGGCCCGTGGACGATGGGCGACGACGCCGCCATGCTCGACATCGTGACCAGCGCGAACATCGCCTGCGGATTCCACGCGGGCGACCCCGCGATCATGCGTAAGACGTGCGCGCTCGCGGTGGCGAAGGGAGTGCGGATCGGCGCCCACGTCGGTTACCGCGATCTGGCCGGCTTCGGTCGGCGTGCGATCGCCGTAGCACCCGGGGAACTGCGCGACGAGGTGCTGTATCAGATCGGCGGCCTCGACGCTTTCGCGAAGGCGGCCGGTGACCGGGTGCGCTATGTGAAACCGCATGGGGCTCTTTATCACTCGGCTGCGCGCGATCGAGAATTGGCCGACGCGGTACTGGCCGCGATGACGGAGTACGACCCGCGGCTGGCCCTGCTCGGCCCGGCCGGCACCCAGCTGGAGTCGGCCGCGGAAGCCGCCGGGGTGCGCTTCGTCGGAGAAGGGTTCGCCGACCGCGCGTACACCCCCGACGGCTCGCTCGCGCCGCGCGGCACGCCGGGGGCGGTGTTGGGTCCGCAAGAGGCGGTGGCTCAGGCGATCTCGATCGCGAAGTCCGCAGCCGCGCGCACCGCGGACGGTTCCGGCGAGGTCGCGGTGCGCGCCGCCAGTATCTGCGTGCACGGCGATTCGCCCGCGGCGGTGGAGATGGCTCGCCACATCCGCACCGCGCTGGACGAAGTCGGGGTGCCGGTGGAGCCCTTCGGCTAGAGGTGAGGAGATGAAGACCACGGGCGCGGTGACCCACGCGCAGCGGCGGGCGGCCGAGGAGGCGATCCGGTCGGCGGGTGACCGGGCGCTGCTGGTCACTCCGCATCGCCGCGACATGGTGGCGGCGCTGGTCATCGCCCTGCGCGAGCGCCAGGTACCCGGCGTGCAGGATCTGCTTCCGGCCGCGGAAACGGTACTCCTGACGCTCGATTCGCCGCGCGCTGCCGAAGCGGTCCGCCGATCGCTGACCACGCTGCTGGTCACCCTGGACGCCGAGCGATCGGACGCTGTTTCCCGTGGAACATCCTCCGGCCACCGCACCGAACCGGTGTCGATTCCGGTGCGCTACGACGGCGCCGACCTCGACGATGTGGCCCGGATGCTGGAGGTGACGACCGCGGAAGTGATCGCGGCGCACACCGGAACGCTGTGGCGGTGCGCTTTCGTCGGTTTCGCGCCGGGCTTCGGCTATCTGGAAGCGCCGGACGGAAGGTTGTCCGTGCCGCGCAGAGCGCAGGCGCGCACATCGATTCCGGCGGGCGCGGTCGCCCTCGCGGGTGGATACAGCGCGGTGTACCCCAGGAGCACCCCCGGGGGATGGCAGCTGATCGGCACCACCGACCTCAGGATGTGGGATGCCGAGCGCGACCCGCCCGCGCTGATCCGCGCGGGCGCCACGGTTCGATTCCTCGACGCGAGGGACGGCTGATGATCGTCGTCGAAGCGGTCGGCCCGCTGGCGACCATCCAGGATCTCGGGCGGCCGGGCTGGTTCGATTTCGGCGTCGGTCCAGCGGGAGCGGCGGACCGCGGGTCGCTGCGGCTGGCCAATCGGCTGGTCGGCAACCCGGAGGGGCACGCGGCCGTCGAAGTGCTGCTCGGCGGTCTAGCGCTGCACGCGGAAGAGCACGTCATGCTGGCGGTCACCGGCGCCCCTGCCCCCGCCACCGTCGACGGCAGGCCCGTGGGTCACGCGAGTGTGCTGGAACTGGAACCGGGACAGGAGCTGCGGCTCGGCTACGCGTCCGTCGGACTGCGCAGTTATATCGCGGTGCGCGGCGGCATCGCCGTGCCGGAGACGCTCGGTTCCCGCAGTCGCGACACGATGTCCGGCTTGGGGCCGGAACCTTTGCGGAAGGGTGATCGTCTCCCGGTCGGGTCTTCTCCGCACACGATCCCGGTTGTGGACTTCGCCCCGGTCGCCGGATTACCCGCGGGCGTGGTCACTGTGCGCGCCGTGCTCGGTCCGCGCGACGATTGGTTCGCCGACGCCGCGTCCTTGTTCGCGGGCGAATGGGCGATCTCCACCGACACCGACCGGATCGGCGCCCGATTGGAACGCCGCGTCGGGCCACCGCTGACCAGGAAGGTCACCCGCGAACTGCCGACCGAAGGCATGGCGCTCGGCTCGATCCAGGTGCCGCCGAGCGGACAACCGGTGGTCTTCCTGGCCGATCACCCGATCACCGGCGGCTATCCGGTGATCGCGGTGGTCGTCGATGCCGACGTCGACGCCATCGCGCAGACGCGGCCAGGTCAGCCGGTGCGATTCGTGCGCGCGGGCTGACCCGGGTTCGGCCGCAGCCGGGCGTGCATGAGATACACGTTGTAGCTGTCCCAGGCCGAGAGCATGAAGTACAGGTCCTCGCCGGTCGACCACGGATGGATGAAGCCACCGTAGGACTTCGGGTAGTCGGCGGTGGACACCAGCGGTATCGCGTCCGTCCACGCGCCCTGCGGGCTCGCCGCGGTACGCAGCACGATCGCGCCCCGCGCCGAATCCAGGTAGACCATCTGCCACTGTTCGGTCTCCCGGTCGTAGCGCACCGACAGTTCACTGGCGATGCCGAGCACCAGCGGGGTGGCCTGATTCTCGGCGGCGGGCGCCCAGGTGCCGCCGACCCAGTACTGATAGGCGGACTTGTTCAGCACCTGGTGCTTCGGCACGCGCGCCAGCGCGATCGTGCCGATGCGTCCGTTGGGCGTGCCGAACATGTAGACGTAGTCGCCCTGCGGCACCATCGCCGCGACCTGGAACTTGCCGAGCCCGAACAGGTTCTCCCACTTGGCGTGCTGGTCTTTGCGCCAGGTGCGCCCGCGGTCGTCGGAATAGGCGAGGCCGCCGTAATTGGTCCACCACAGACCCGGGATGCGGCTCCATCGGTTCACCGACATGTAGCTGAGGTACTGCCGGTCACCGACGGCGAACCCGGAGGTCGGGATGGTGGTCGTCTCCCAGTTCTTGACCTTGCGACTGCCCAGGATCTCCGCCGCGTGGCAGCGGCTGTCCTGCGCGAAGGTGTCCAGCGTCAGGCCGTCGTCCAGATCGCGGTCGGTGCTGAAACCGATGACGTTGCTGCGCCAGTCCTGGTCGTCGTTGCCCGCGCCACCGACACCCCAGCCCTTGCCGAAGGTGTCCCCGAACACCACGGCGACCTCACCGGGTCGGGTCTCCCACATCAGGCCGAGATCGGTGCCGTCGACCTGCCAGCGCATGTCGGTGCGGTTGTCCGAGCCGTGCCCGGTCACCTGCCCGACCAGCCGTACCGACTCGACCGCGGGCGCGGCCACCGCGGCCGCGAGCGGGCCTGGCTCGGCCGGATGCACCACCTGTGGCGGCGCGGGCTGCGGCTCCTCACCGGGACCGCCGGGCACAGGGACGGGAATCGGCTCGGTCTCCGGCTTGAACTCGATGCGCGGCAGCTTGACCGGAGAGCCGGACCCGGAGGAAGAGCCGGAGCCATCGCTCGAACCGGATCCCGATGCGGAGCCCGACCCACTGCCCGAATCGGGTCCGGCTGCCGAGCCGGAGGAACCGGTCTTCTCGTCGGCGCCGGTCTCGGGCGTGGGGCTGGGATCGGGATCGGGCTCGGGATGCTCGGGGTAGTCCCTGATGTCGGGGCACGGGTTGTCGCACGGATTCTCCGGCAGCGGTTCCGGGACGATCCGCGTGTTGTCCTGCGGTGGGTCGGGCACCGGGACCGGAGTGAGTTCCGGGATCGGCACAGGGATGTCGATCTGCGGCGGCAGCGGTGGTGGCGGCGGCTGCGCGGGATCGGGCTCGCGGTTGAGCGGATCGAAACCGACCTCACCGCAGCTGTTGACCGGCGGTGGCGCCCACGGAAAGGGTGCGGCTTGCGCGGTGGGCGCAGGCACGGCCAAGGCGCCTGCGAGCAGTGCGCCGAAGAAGGCGGGTGCACAAGGCGATTTGCTTCCGGATGCGCGCATCAGGCCGGCCCTGCCGCGCTCGTCAGGCGATCGGATGCCCGGCGGTGGACCGAGACTCGGCGGAGCTCAGCAGTTCTCGTACCGCGTCGAGGTGGTGCACCGGAGAACCCATGTCGTGTTGACTCCTGTCGGTCGGCTGCTGACGTGCCAACTTACCGGAACAACCACCGCGAACGGGGGACGGCGAAGGAAAGCTCCGCGCGATGGAACCGGCGCCGCGCCGCGTGCGTCCAAGGACGTATGAACGAGATCGAGTACGTGTTCGGTACCGGTGACGGACCCGTGCACGTCTGGACCAGCGAGGCCGACCTCACTCTCGGCGATGCGGGCACGGCCGACGCGGTGCGCCTGGATTTCGACGGCGACGGCATCGCCGACGACGCGCTGTGGGACGCGGCCGGTTGCGGCCGCGCCGGCATCGCCGCGCTGGATCTCGACGACGACGGCGTGCTCGACCATTTCTTCACCGATCCCACCGGCCTCGGCACTTGGAACCACCAGATCACCGGTCTGCCCGGTGATACGGCGGACGAGCCGCTGGACTGGATCGTGCGCACGGACACCGACGGGCCGGATCGTCTACTCGGCGAGGCACGATCATCGGGTTCGCCGCCGGAGCCCGATCTGCCGGAAGCGGGTGCGTTGCCCGAGCACCTCGCCCACTGGTCGAACCGCGACCGGCGCGACTGCGGCGACGACCCGTCGCTCAGCTGACCGCGCGGCGGCGCGTGTTCACCGCGATGGCCACGATTCCCGCGGCGTAGATCGCGGCTCCGGCCAGCACCACGATCGCCGATCGGCCGTCGTCCGGAACGATCAGGGCCGCCACCGCGATCGCCAGCACGAACGCGACGTTGAACACCGTGTCCTGCAACGCGAACACCTGGCCGCGGCGGGCGTCATCGATGTCGATCTGCATGGTCGCGTCACCGGTGAGCTTGATCGTCTGCCCGGCGAGACCCAGCAGGAACGCCCCGATCAGAAGAAGTTCGTGCGCACGCTGCGCCGCGGCGCCGGATTCGGCGAACGCGATCGGCGTGACCAGCGTCAATTGCACGAGCATCGCGGTGATCAGACCGGCGACCACGGTGCGCGCCCGTCCCAGCCGGGGAATGAGCAGCGGCGCGGCGACGGCGGCCACCAGCATGCCCGCGGCGGTGGCGGCGATCGTGACGCCGAATCCGACCAGGCCGCCGCTGAGTCCGGAGCCGTCCACCGGGGTCTGGCGCAGGACCAGCACCATGATCAGCGTATTCATGCCGAAGACGATCCGATGGGTGCCGATGCCCAGCATCGCCGTCGTGACCGCCCGCGATTCCCACACCGCCGTGGCCCCGGTACGTAGACCGGTGGCGATCGCGTGCACGGTGTTCTCGCCTGCCGCCGTGCCGGGGGCCGGGCCGAGCACGCGCGGCCGGAACCCCGCCGCCAGGGCGGCGCCGAGCAGTGACCCGATGCCGCTGATCGCCACCGCGACCGCCGAGGCGAAGTCTCCCGCCCCGATCAGTCCGATGACGCCCACCGCGACGGCCGCGCCTGCACCCGCGCACGCGGAGGCGACGGTGGCCAGCACCGAGTTCATCGACACCAGCCATGCCTGGGCCAGCACTCGTGGCAGCGCGGCCGAGACGCCCGCAAGGACGAATCTGCTGACGCCGACCACCGCCAGCGCCAGCAACAGCAGCGGCGTCTCGCCGACTCCGGCCAGCAGTCCTCCGCTGACCAGCGCGATCAGCACCGCGCGCAGCACGTTGGCGACCAACAGCACGGTGCGCCGGTCCCAGCGATCCAGCAGCGCGCCCGCGTACGGCCCGATCAGCGAATACGGCAGCAGCAGCACCGCGAAGCCCGCCGCGATGGCCAGCGGATCGGTCTCCCGCTCGGGGTTGAACAGAATCGCCCCCGACAGCGCCGCCTGGAACATCCCGTCGCCGAATTGCCCGGCGAAGCGCACCACGGCCAGCCGCGACACGCCCGAACTCTGCCGAAGTGTTGCGCGCAGCCCACCCGGCCGTTGCTCCGCGGGAGTGCGGCCATCGGCGTGACCAGTCGACACGTTGGCGAGCGTACTGTGTTCGCCGACTGGGCCGCACACGCGCGCGTCGGCGCCGATGGCGGGTCAGACGCGGTCGAACAGCGTGCTGACCGTCGCGCGCATGTCCGGCGCCATCGGCAGCTCGTCCAGCGAGTCCGCGTCGATCCAGGCGAACGCGTCGTGCTCGCCCGGCGCGAGGGCCACATCGCCCGGTTCGGCCGCCACCACGAAGCTGAATTTCCGCACTTTCGACTTGGTCCTGGTGGCGTAATCGAATCCGCCGAGGAAGTCGACGACCGCGCGCAGCCGCAGCCCCGTTTCCTCGAGCAATTCCCGTGCGAGGCACTCGGCGAATGTCTCCCCCGATTCGACGCCACCGCCGGGCAGTTCGTACATACCGCCGTGATAGTCGTCGGCCACGCGGCGCACCACCAGAAGCCTGCCCGCGCGGAACACGGCGACGCCGACCACGAAATGCGCGATGCCATCGCGGTGCGCTTCGCTGCGGAGTTGCTGTTCGATCAGGGCGAGGTCATCGGGGTCGAGCACGTCGCTACCTCCGGTTGTCGTTGTGGCGCTTGGCAATCGGGGACGGGCCGCGATATCCGACGAGGTGGCCCGACGTTTCGACGTACCGGTTGGTTCTGCTCGCCTCCCGTTCACCTTCCGGTCGCTCGCGTAAAATGCCGAGTGCGGCACAATTTACTAGGAATGTGGAGTACCGCGGTGGAAGTGCTCCTACCCTGAATGGCGATCGGTGCACGGTCCCGAGAGGAGGACCATGATGTCCACACTCACGACACCACACATCGATGTCCACCGTGGCGGCGACCGCATGAAGACGCGGGTCTCCTGGCTGGATTCGAAGCATTCGTTCTCCTTCGGGGAACATTACGATCCCGACAACACCCACCACGGCTTGCTGCTGGTCAACAACGAGGACATCGTCTCCCCCGGCCAAGGCTTCGACACCCACCCGCATCGGGATATGGAGATCGTCACCTGGGTGCTCGGCGGCAGCCTGGTGCATCAGGATTCGCTCGGGCACAGCGGCGTCATCTATCCCGGCCTGGCCCAGCGTATGAGCGCAGGCACCGGCATCCTGCATTCGGAGAAGAACGACTCGTGGCGTCTGGACGGCCGCGTCGCCGAACACGAGCAGCCGGTGCATTTCGTGCAGATGTGGGTCGTGCCGGACGAGCCGGGCCTGACCCCCGGCTACCAGCAGCTCGAAATCGACGACGAGCTGGCGAAAGGTGGTCTGGTCACGGTCGCATCGGGTCTGCCCCGCTACCGGGATCGCACCGCGATCGCCATCAACAGCAGCCATTCGGCGCTGCACGTGGCGCGCATGGCGAGCGCGGAGCCGGGCGCCGAGCAGGTGATCGACCTACCCGATGCGCCGTATCTGCATTTGTTCGTGGCGCGCGGGGAGGTGGACATGGAGGGCGTCGGCCCGCTGTACGAGGGGGACGCGGTGCGTTTGACCAGGTCGGGCGGACAACGGGTGGTCGCGCGGCAGCCTTCGGAAGTGTTGGTTTGGGAGATGCACGCACGGCTCGGCGCCCAGTAGCCGGTCGGCATTAACATCCGTCCGCGGGAAGTGCGATCAGTAGGCGACCGCCGCGCACCCCCGGGCCAACCTCCCGGACCGAGCATCGCGAGCACCGACGGAGAGGAAGTCCATGTCGCAATATCCGCCCCCGCCGCCCGGCCAGTACCCGCCGCCGGGGCAATATCCACAGCCCCCGGGCGGTCAGTACCCTGGCCAGCCCGCTTACTGGCAGGAATCGCCGAAGGGCCGTGGCCTGGCGATCACCGCGCTGGTGCTCGGCATCCTGGCGTTGCTGTTCTTCTGGACGGTGATCGGCGGCTACGCCTGCGGCATCTTCGCGGTCATCCTCGGCATCGTCGCCGTGTTCAAAGCGCGTGCGGGCACCGCGGGCGGCATGGGCATGGCGATCACCGGCATCGTCCTCGGCGCGCTCGGCATCATCGGCGCCGTGCTGCTCACCGTCGTGGGTTACAGCTTCTTCGTCAACTCGGGTGGCAAAGACTTCATCGACTGCGTGAACAAGGCGAACAACGATCAGTCCAAGATCGAGCAGTGCGAGCGCGAGTGGAATCAGAAGCTACAGGACAAGTACAGCGTCACCCTCACTCCGGCGCCCGCGCCGACGCCCCGGTAGCCGCGGCGCACGCCAGGGTCGTGGCGATCACCTCGGCGAAGGCACGGCGAAAGTCGCCGTCGGGCGCCACGACCCAGGTTCGGTAGCCGCCGTGCTCGTCGGCGGGTGACGGCAGCACGATGTGGCTGCCAGGCAGCGCGATCGACGCGCAGATCCGGAACAGGTCCGCGAACAGGGCGGTGTCCAGGTAGGAGTTGTCGGTGGGGCCGGTGAGGAAGGTCCAGCGGTGGGCGCGCGGATGCGCGATGATCGGGCCCGGCCGCGGTTCGGGTCCGGCGGCCAACCGCTCGAGCACCCGGCGGCCGAACGCGGCGGGCATCACGACCGCTCCCACCGAGCCGACCTCCAGCATGATGCGACCCAGGATCGGGTCCACGAGTGCGTACAGCCCGTGCTCGTCGCGATAGCGACGGCAGCGAGCGAACGCGTCCTCGATCGAAGGAAGATCAGTGGACGCGAGATGCCTGCCCGATTCGATGCGCGATGTACCCATGACGAACAACCTCGCCTCGCAGTGGTGGGGACGCGTGCTCGGAAGAATCGATCGCTGTCTCGACCCTAGTCCTGGGCAAGTCGCTTGACAATAGTCACCGCGCCGCGCGCCGGAGGGGGCGTAGCATCCCGTCACATGGCACCCGTCTCGCCGACCGTTGCCCGCTGGGAGCTGGTGCTTCGGCTTCGTGAACTGCGGGAACAGCGCGGCTTCGACTCCGCGGGGTTCGCCGGGCGGGTGGGCTTCACCCCGGCCAACTGGTCGCACGTCGAGAAGGGCAGGCGCGTGCTCACCGCCAAGACCATCGGCCCGGTCCTCGAACTGCTCGACGTCGACGCCGAGGAACGGGTGGAACTGCTGGCCCTGCTGGAGGCCAGCAAGCAGCGCGGCTGGTGGGCGAAGTCCTCGGCGCTGATCGGACCCGAGCTGCAACGGCTGTACGGCATGGAATACGGCGCGCAGAGCATCCGCAGCTACGACAGCCTCGTCGTGCCCGGCCTGTTGCAGACCGAGGACTACGCGCGTGCGCTGATCAGCGCCGATGTGATGATCCGCCCGGTCCAGGTCGAACAGTTGGTCGCGATCAGGATGCGGCGCCAGGAGCGGCTGCGCGGCGCGGATCCGGTGGAGCTGACCGCCGTGTTCGGGGAAGGCACGCTGTTGCAGCAGACCGGAGGTCCGGACGTGCTGCGCGGACAGTTGACCTATCTGGCCGAATTGATCGAGGAACTGGACACCGTGGAGGTGCGGGTGATCCCGTTCGCGGCCACCGCGGGCGCGGTGCTCGGCGGATCGAGTTTCCACCTCATCGACTTCGCCGGCGAGCAGTTGCCTACGTTCGGCTGGGTGGAGAGCGCGGTGTTCGGCGGGGCGGTGGAAGACCCGGATCTGGTCCGCGATCTGCGCTTCGCCTACCTGCGGGCGATGGAGCAGTCGCTCTCGCGAGCGGACTCATTGGCCCTGATCAGGCGCTATTCCCGCGTGTAAAATCCTGCCCATGGCCAGCACCGTACGGCCGGTACGCACCGGCTGGTTCACATCGACCAGATCGAACAACGGCAACCAATGCGTCGAGGTCAGGTTCGATGGTGATGCGGTGCTCATCCGGGACAGCAAATATCGCCGCGACCCGGCGAACCGCCCCGCCGGAGAGCCCGTCATCACCGTCACGGCAGCCGAATGGACCGCGTTCCTCGACGCGGTGCGCACTCACGGGCGATCGGACGGCGAACTGAGCGCGCACCCCGCAGCCGATGGGCACACCGCACTGACCTACGGCGGTGTCACCCTCGTCTATACACCGGAGGAGTGGGATGCCTTCCTGCTCGGCGCGCATGACGGCGAATTCGATCGGGTCGTCTTGCCCGCTTGATTCCCCGTAGGGCGCACACCCACCAACGCTCGGCCGGAGGCGGATGAGCGGCCTCGCACGTTCCCCGCGTCGATCGCTGCGACCAGGCTCGGAAGGACGGCTCGTGGTCCTCGCCCACGGCCGACGGGCGCGCTTGTCGGCATACTGGACACCGTGACTTCCGAACTGACCCGTCCTTCCGGTATCGATCTGTCCTACCTCGACGAGGACGTGCGGGTGCAGGACGACTTGTTCGCGCACGTCAACGGCAAGTGGCTGGCGCAGCATCAGATCCCCGCCGACCGGGCGGTGGACGGCGCCTTCCGCGCGCTGTACGACCAGGCGGAGCTGGATGTGCAGGCGATCATCCAGAATGCCGCGGCCACCGACGCCGAACCAGGCAGCGAGGCCCGCAAGATCGGTGACCTGTACTCCAGCTTCATGGACACCGACGCGGTGGCCGCCGCCGGGCTCGCGCCGATCGCCGCCGAACTCGCGGCGATCGCCGAGGTCGGCGACAAGGGGGCGTTCGCGGCGCTGCTGGGCCGGTTGCAGCGCACCGGCATCGGTGGCGCGGTCGCCGTTTACGTCGACACCGACGACAAGGACTCCAACCGCTATCTCCCGCACGCCACCCAGTCCGGCCTCGGCCTGCCCGACGAGTCGTACTACCGGCAGGACGAGTTCGCCGAGATCAGGGCGAAGTACATCGCGCACATCGACCGCATGTTCGCCCTGGCCGCCGCCGACCCGCAGGTCGCAGGCCTGCTGCCGGACGAACTCGGCACCGTCGGCGCGCGCGTGTTCGAGCTGGAGCGGAAACTGGCCGCAGGCCATTGGGACGTGGTGCGCAGGCGGGACGCCGAGCTCAGGTACAACCTCACCACCTTCGAGGCGCTGGCCGCCGACAACCCCGAGTTCGACTGGGTCGCGTGGACCGACGCGCTGGCCGAAGGCGTGGACGCGTCGGGGCCCGAGCTGTTCGCCGAGCTGGTGGTCAACCAGCCGGACTACGTGCGCACGTTCGCGCGGCTGTGGGCCGAAGAGCCGCTCGCGCACTGGCAGGCGTGGGCGGCTTGGCGAGTGCTGCGTTCGCGTGCGCCGTACCTGACCGACGCCGTGGTCGAGCAGAACTTCGACTTCTACGGCCGCACGCTCACCGGCGCCCAGGAAAACCGGGAGCGCTGGAAGCGCGGCGTCACGCTGGTGCAAGACCTGCTCGGCGAGGCGGTCGGCAAACTCTATGTCGCCGAACACTTCCCGCCGGAGGCCAAGGCGCGCATGGTCGAGCTGGTGGCCAATCTGCAGGAGGCCTACCGCCGCAATATCGCCGAACTGGAATGGATGGGCGAGGGCACCCGGGTCGCCGCGCTGGCGAAGCTGGAGAAGTTCACCCCGAAGATCGGCTACCCGGACAAGTGGCGGGACTACTCGGGCCTCGTGATCGACCCGGCCGACCTGGTCGGCAACTACCGCAGAGGCTACGCGGCCGAACACGATCGGGATCTGAACAAGCTCGGCGGTCCGGTCGACCGCGACGAGTGGTTCATGACCCCGCAGACGGTCAACGCCTACTACAACCCGGGCATGAACGAGATCGTCTTCCCGGCCGCCATCCTGCAGCCGCCGTTCTTCGACATGAACGCCGACGACGCCGCCAACTACGGCGGCATCGGGGCGGTGATCGGCCACGAGATCGGGCACGGCTTCGACGACCAGGGCGCGAAGTACGACGGCGACGGCAACATGGTGGACTGGTGGACCGACGAGGACCGCGCCGAATTCGCCAAGCGGACGACCGCTCTCATCGAGCAATACGACGTGCTCTCCCCCAAGGAGTTGCCGGACGAGCACACGGTGAACGGCCAGTTCACCATCGGCGAGAACATCGGCGACCTCGGCGGCCTGTCCATCGCGCTGGAGGCGTACAAGATCTCGCTGGGCGGCGCCGCCGCGCCGGTGATCGACGGGCTCACCGGCCTGCAACGGGTGTTCTACGGGTGGGCGCAGGTATGGCGCACGAAAGCCAGGACGGAGGAGGCCATCCGGCGCCTGGCCACCGATCCGCATTCGCCGCCGGAGTTCCGCTGCAACGCGGTCGTGCGCAATATCGACAGCTTCCACGAGGCGTTCGGCGTCGAACCCGGCGACGCGCTGTATCTGGAACCCGCTGAGCGTGTGAAGATCTGGTGATTCCCGGCGCCGAGGCTGTCCGTTGCGACCGTCTCGGCCGCGCTGCGGTCAGCGCAGGCGGTCCCCGGTCGCGGCGTCGAAGAAGAAGACGTCCTCCGCCCGGGGCCGCAGGTACAGCCGGTCACCGAGCCGCACCTGGAAGCGGCGGTCGACGCGCGCGACCACCTTCCCGGATCGGCTGCTCCAGTCCGCGGCGATGCCGTGGCTGTAGACGAACGACTCCGCGCCGAGTTCTTCCAGCAGCTCGGCGTCGACCGCAAGGCCGTCGGCGGGTTCGGCGGTGACCTCCCATGACTCCGGCCGTACCCCCACCACCACCCGGTCGCGGGATCTCGCGGCGGGCGGCAGCGGAACGCGCAGGTCGCCGAGCCCCGCCGCACCGTCGCGCACCGGCGCTTCCAGCAGGTTCATGCCCGGCGAGCCGATGAATTCCGCGACGAAGGTGTTCACCGGATCGTCGTAGAGCACGCGCGGCGCGGCGATCTGCTGCAGCTTGCCTTCGCGCAGCACCGCCACCCGATCGCCCATGGTCATGGCCTCGACCTGGTCGTGGGTGACGTACACCGTGGTGGTGCCGAGCCGCTTCTGCAAGGCCGCGATCTGCGCGCGCGTGCTCACCCGCAGTTTCGCGTCCAGGTTGGACAGCGGCTCGTCCATGCAGAACACCTGGGGCCGGCGGACGATGGCGCGCCCCATGGCGACGCGCTGCCGCTGCCCGCCGGACAGCCGGGCGGGTTTGCGATCGAGCAGGTCCTCGAGCTCGAGCAGCTTCGCCGCCTCGCGGACCCGCACCAGCGTGTCGGTCTTGTTCATGCCCGCGTTGCGCAGGGCGAAGCCCATGTTCTGCGCGACGGTCATGTTGGGATACAGCGCGTAGCTCTGGAAGACCATCGCCACGTCCCGCGCCCGCGGCGGCAACCGGGTGACGTCCTTGCCGCCGATCAGGATGCGTCCGCGCGCAACGGATTCCAGCCCAGCGAGCATGCGCAGGCTGGTCGACTTGCCGCATCCCGACGGACCGACGAGCACGACGAACTCACCGTCGGCGATGTCGAGTTCGAGCTGGTCGACGGCCGGTGCCTGCGCACCGGGATACCGGTGCGTCACGCTGTCGAACTGCACGGTGGCCATGCTTGTCGGTCTCCTCGGGGACGGGCGCTACTTCGGCAGCTTGGGCGTGATCTGCCGATCGATGATCGCTTGCAACTGGCTGGTCACGTTCGCGAACGTGGCGGCGACGTCGGCGTTGCGCAGACCGATCTGCTCCAAGCCGGTGCCGATGATCTGGTCACCGCCCGGCACGAAGACGCGGGCGTAGTCCTGCGACTTGGTCAGCGGCAGCTGATCGATCGCGACCTTCGAGTTCGGATTCTTCGCCAGGAAGTCCCGCTGGCTGGGATCGTCCACGGCCGACTTGCGCACCGGCATGTAGCCGGTGCCCTGCGAGAAGTACGCGGTGTTCTGCGGGTTGGTGACGAACTCGATGAACTTCAGCGCGTTCACTTTCCGCTCGTCGGACAGGCGCGCCGGAATCGCGAGGCCCGCGCCGCCGGTGGTGACGCCGGGTCCGTTCGGATGCGGGAGGAAGGCGGTGCCGACGGTCAACTTGCCCTCGGCGTTCTTCTGGATGCCCCGCAGGTCGCCGGTCGAGGCGATCGTCGAGGCGATCACGCCGGTGCCGAAGTCCACCGCGATCTGCGGCTTGATGCCCGCGTACTTCTTCGTGTTGATCATGTCGCGCAGGAACGTGCCCGCCGCGATGGTGCCGGGATCGGTGAACTTCAGCGTCCAGTTGTCCGAATACGCGCCACCGAAGGTCCAGTTCGGGCCTTGGAAGGTCCAGGCGAGGTAGTTCTTCGCATCGCCCCAGCCGTGCGCGAGCTTGCCCTCCCCGACCACCTCTTGCAGCTTCGGCCCCCACTCGTCGAACTCCTGCCAGCTCTGCGGACCGCGGTCGGGCAGGCCGGCCCGGTTCCACACGTCCTTGTTGTAGTAGAACAGCGGGGTCGAGCGGGCGTAGGGCAGCGCGTAGTGCTTGCCGTTGAACTGGTAGTCGGCGACCAGCGAGTCGACGTAGTCGTCCAGCCGCACGCCCGCGTCGGCGAAGTGGCCGTCGAGCGGTTCGATGGTGCCGTTCAGCGCGTAGTTGAACCACCAGACGTCGGACAGCACCACGATGTCGGGCAGGTCACCGCCCGACAGCGCCGCGTTGAACTTCTGCGACACCTCCTCGTAGTTCTTGCCCGCGTCGACCAGGTGCACGGTCAGGTCGGGGTGCTTGTCCTGGAAGCGACGGATGAGCTCGGCCTCGAGTTCTTTCGATGTGCCCGGGTGGTTGGACCAGAAGGTGAGGGTCTTGGCGTCGCCGGATTGTTTGCCGCCGCCTCCGGTGCCCGCGCACGCGGTCAGCGCGGCGCCCGCCGTGAGCGCGCCGGTCAGCCCGAGGAATCCGCGCCGGGTCAGCGCGGGGAACTGTGCAGTGGACACGTGGTTTCTCCTTGTCAACCCTTGACCGCACCGGAGGTGAGGCCTTTGATCATGTGGCGTTGCAGCACCAGGAAGACCACGAGGATCGGCAGCATGGTCAGCAGCGTTCCCGCCATGACCGGTCCCCAGTTGGTGACGCTCGGGTTCTCGGTGTTCTGCAGCAGGGTCAGGCCGACCGGCAGGGTGGCGACCGTTGTGTCGTCGGCCATCAGGAACGGCCACAGGTATTCGTTCCACTCGGTGACCAGCGTCACCACCGCGAAGGCGACCATGGTCGGCCCGGACATCGGCAGCACCACCCGGGTGAGCAACCGCCACCAGTTGGCGCCGTCCATCCGCGCCGCCTCGATCACCTCGGAGGGCAGCGAGAGGAAGTGGTTGCGCATGAGGAAGGTTCCGAAGGCGACACCGCAGAGCGGAATGATGATGCCCTGGAACGTATTTCGCCAACCCAGCTGAGCGATCAGCGCGTAGTTGGAGATCACGGTGATCTGGTTGGGCACCATCAGCGCCGCGATGATCACCAGGAACACCACCGTCTTGCCAGGAAAGCGCAGGAACACCAGGCCGTACGCGCTGAACACGCCGAGCACGAACTTCACCGCGGAGACGATGCCGGTGATGATCAGCGAATTGCGCAGGAAAGTCCAGAACGGCAACGTCGTTGTGGCCTCACGGTAGTTCTCCGGGTGCCAGCTGTGCGGCCAGTACACGGCGGGCTGCACGTAGATGTCCGGCCGCGCTTTGAACGAGGTGATGAAGATCCAGAACAGCGGAACGCCCACGATGATCAGCACGCACGCCATCGCGCCGTAGCCGAGCAGCGTCACCGCGCGCTGTCGATTCACTGCTGCCCCCGATCCATGACACGCACCTGCACCAGCGTCACCATCAGCAGCACCAGGAACATGATGGTCGCCACGGTCGCGCCGTAACCGGCCCGGAAATTGCGGAAGGACTCCTGATAGACCTGGTAGACCATGGTCGTGGTGCCGGTGCCGAGCGGTCCGCCGCGGGTCATCACGTTGATGATGTCGAAGACCTGCAGCGAATTCAGCAGCACCGTGATGGACAGGAAGAAGGTCGTCGGGCGCAATTGCGGCAGGAGGACTTTGGTGAACGTCGTCCAGCGGCTCGCGCCGTCGATCTGCGCGGCTTCCATCAGGTCGGCCCGGATGCCTTGCAGCGCGGCCAGATAGATGACGAAGGCGTAGCCGAGGTTCTTCCAGATGTAGGTCACCGTCACCATGAACAGCGCCCAGCGCGGGCTCTGGTAGAAATCCGGCACCTCGTGCACGCCGAGCCGGTGCAGCACGTCTTGGACCAGGCCGAAACTCGGATCGAAGATGAACTGGAAGGCCACGCCGATGGCGGCGCCGGAGATGACGAACGGCGCGAAGATCGCCGAGCGGACCACGTTGCGGCCGAACAGCTTCCGATCCAGCAGCAGCGCGAGCGCCAGACCGAGCGCCATGCTGCCCACCACCGCCGCGAGGGTGAACACCACGGTGTTGGTGACGATGTCCCAGGAATCCGGCCTGCTCCACCATTCGCGGTAGTTGTCGAAACCGACGAAGGTGGCGACCGGATCGGAGATGTTCCAGTCGAACAGCGACAGCCGGATGTTGTCGATCAGCGGCCGGTAGACGAACAGCGCCAGAAGCGCGAGGTTCGGCAGCACCAAGACGAGGAACAGGGCGTGGTCCCGCCAGGGGCGGTGCCGCAGACCGCGTCCCGGTGGCTGCGGCAGTACTCGCTCCGGCCTGGTACGCACGGCGGTGACTCTACGGACCGGAGCAAACAGCCGGTTACGTTCGCCCGCCGCCGCGCTGAACTTCTCGCGCACGGGCCAAGTAGAGCAAAAGCCGAACACTACGATCGGCTACTTCGAGCAATTGATCGTAATGTTCGGCTTCGCGCCGATCAGGGGTTACCGAATGATCAGTTCCAGTCGCCGAGACCGTCGCTCGCGCTGAGCGTGCCGCCCTGGGTGTTCTGCACGATCACCGGGTCGCCGCGACGCGCGTTCTCGAAGAACCACTTGGCGTCCTCGGTGCTGACGTTCAGGCAGCCGTGGCTGGCGTTGGACACGCCCTGCTGGGCGACCGACCACGGGGCCGCGTGCACGAAGATGCCGCTGTTGGAGATGCGGGTGGCGTACTCGACCTCGAGCTTGTAGCCCTCGGGGTCGGTGACCGGAACGCCGTAGGTCGACGAGTCCATGGTCATCTTGCGCAGCTGCTCGCCGACGATGTAGGTGCCGTTCGGCGTCTCGTGCTTGGGCTTGCCCATCGAGGTGGGCATCTCCTTCACCACCTCGCCGTTGCGGGTGACGGTGATGGTGTGGGTGGTGTCGTCGGCGGTGGTCACGAAGGCGTCGCCGATGCGGAACGAGCTGGTGGTGCCGCCCGCCTGCACCTGCACGTCGGTGTTGTCCGGCCAGAACTCGTCCGGCCGCCAGCGCACCTGCTTGTCGCCGCGCCAGTAGAAGTGTCCTGGCGCAGGCTTCGAGGAGGTGATCTTGATGGCCTTCTCGGCGGTGGCGTGGTCGGTCACCGGTTCCTTGAAGGTGATGATGATCGGCTGTGCGACGCCGACCACCTCGCCGTCGGCGATGTTGATCGAGGGCGGAGCGAAGTTCGCCTGTGGTTCGGGCTCGGTGGCGGCGGCGGCCGAGCCGGTGCCGATCCCCGGGAGCGGTTCGGCCTGGGCAGGCGCGACGAGCAGAACACCGGCTGCCGCGATCGCGGCGGACAGCAGGACGCCCTCGCGCATCCGGCGGGCTAGCCGCGCTCCCTTGCGATGAGCAGGCGACGACCCGGTGTGCAAAGCGGCATGCATAGGTTTCTCGTCCATTCCATCTCTCGCGCGCACGCGTACGCCGCGCAGCGAGATATTTCATTTCAGCACGGTGCCAGAAGAGCGCCCCACTGGTATCGAGGGCCCGACCCGTCGTCCATTCCTACCGTCCCGGCGCGTGTGGAAGCTACCGGCGTTTCAGAATGATTCGGCACACGCGCTTGTAGTGGTATGGATCACAAAGACGTCGATCGGGTATCGAAGCGGGCAAATCTGCCGGTCACGACGGATCGGGCGCTCCGCGGCCGGAGGCGTTCGATTCCCGAAAGATGGCTCACAGCAAACTCATTAGTGACGAAGCTCACTGATCACGTCGAACGAAATCGGACGATGCGGACCGCTCGCGATATTGTGCGGCACGGAGAGCGGGACCGGTCCGCGCGCGTACCGCGGGGTGAGTCGCAGGCGTACCCGCGCGAGGATGGTGGCCAGCGCGATCCGCAACTCGTAGTCCGCCAGGGCCGCGCCCACGCAGCGCCGATGGCCGCCGCCGAACGGCGCGAACTCGAACGGCCGGTAGCGGCGCTCCACGAAGCGTCCCGGGTCGAAGCGTCCCGGGTCGGTCCACACTTCGGGATCGGAGTGCAGCAATGGCACCGCTATCCCCACGGTGTCGCCGGGCGCGAGCCCGACGCCGCGCAGCGTGAAGGGCTCGGTCAGCCGGCGCAGAACGATCGGCACCGGTGGGTGCAGCCGCAACGTCTCCTGGCAGACGGCGTCGAGGTAGGGCAGCGCGGCCAGCTCCGCGGGGCCCGCGTCCCGACTCGCGTCCCGCAACTCCCGCCGCAGCCTGCCCAGTGCCTCGGGTGCGCGGTGCAGCCGGAACAGCGCCCAGACCAGGGTGGTCGCGGTGGTCTCGTGCCCGGCCACGAGCAAGGTGCGGATCTGCTCGCACAGTTCGTCGTCGTCGGGGTAGACGGACAGCAACAGATCGAGCAGGTCGGCGGGCGATGCGGCGGGGTGCGCGCGCCGGTGTGCGATATCGGCTCTGATCAGCCGATCCAATCGCTCGCGCGCGGCGCGGAACCGGTCCCACGGACCGTGCCCGTGCAGCCCGCGGCGCAGAGCGGGCACCAGCAGCAACGGCCCGGAGAACGCCGTGAGGAAGTCCCTCATCGCGGCGGTGTATTCCGCTTGCCGCCGCGGGTCGCGCGCACCCGACACCACCGTCGCGATGACGCGCAGCGTGAGGGCCCGCGCCGCCGCCCGCGCGTCGATGCGCGCGCCCGTCGCCCACCGCTGACCGCTCTCCCCGGCCAGTTCCCGCTCGGTGGCTTCCTGGATCAGCTCGCCGTGCTCCCGTACCCGGGCACTGTGCAAGGCGGGGGTGAGCAGGGCGCGGTCGCGGCGATGGCGCTCGCCCGAAGCCAGGATCATCGAGGCGGCGCCGACCATGGGTTCGATCGGATTCGGACGCGGCGGCTCGGAGCCATCGACCGGCAAACGGAACAGCTCGCTCGCGCCGACCGCCGTCCCGGTGAACAGCACCGCGCCGAAACCGGGAAATCGAACATAGAACGGGTCGCCTTCCCGCGCCCTGCGCCAGTGGAAGTACCGGTCGAAATCGGCCCCTGCGGCCAACGCGTGCAGTACGGTCGCGCGCGGCACACGCGGTCCGCCGCGGCGGGCACCCGCCTCGGTTCGTGGCATGCGCACCTCCATGTCGAGAACACGAGGCCGCGGCCGCGGCGGTTCGCCGCTAGCCCGCGGTCTGCTTGTGCTTGCGCACCGTCGCCTGCGCCGTCGCCGCCAGCCGCGCGAGCCTGGCGTCGCCGAGCGCGGTCACCATGCTGCCGAGCCCGTTGGTGACGAACGCGATCGACATGCCGAGATCCGGATCGGCGTAGGCGCCGGACCCGCCGACGCCGTAGTGGCCGAACGCGTGCCGTGGCTGCTGCTTGGACATCAGGACCGGGCGGTGGTAGCCGAGCGTGAAGTGGATCGGCACGCCGAGCACGTAGTCCCGGCTGTGCGTCGGCTGCACCTGGCTGATGGTCTCGATCGTCCGCGGGGCCAGGAACCGCCCGCCTTGCTCGGGGCCGCGCGTCTTCCGGTCCGAACCGGTCGGGTGGACCATGCCGCCGTTGGCCAGCGCGCCGTACATCCGCGCCAGGGCGCGCGCGGAGAACACGCCGTTCCAGCCCGGCATCACCGAGTCGTGCACGCGGGGATCGCGGACCAGCTCGTCGAAGCTCTCCGGCATCCCCGCCTCGGCCAGCCCGCGCACCGGCCGCACCCAGGACAGCACCGAGGAGGCGGTGTTCCAGCGGACACCCGGCGGGCCGAGGTGGCGATAGATCTTGGCGATCCGGTGCCGTTCGGATTCCGGAACGCGGAACCAGTACTCGTCCAGGCCGAGCGGCTCGGCGATCTCGGTGCGCAGCACCTCGGTGAACGGCGTTCCCGTCGCTCGTTGCACGAGCTCGGCGACCAGCCAGCCGAAGGTGATCGCGTGATAGCCGGAAGTGCGGATGCGGCGGGGGTCCGGCGGGCTGTCGGCCAGCGCACGGACCACGGCGTCGTAGTGCAGGATGCCTTCCCGCCCGGGAACCAGGCCGCGCACCCGGTGCAGACCGGCGCGGTGGCAGAGCACGTCACGGACGGTGATGTCGTCTTTGCCGTGCGCGGCGAACTCCGGCCAGTACTCGGCCATCGGGATGTCGTAGTCGATCAGCCCGCGTTCGGCCAAGCGGTGTACGACGGTGGACGCAACGCCCTTGCCGGTGGAGAAGGTCAGCGCGACGGTATCGCCGTTCCAGCGCCGTTCCTTGTCCGCCCAGCCTGCCCAGATGTCGACCACGGGCTTGCCGTCGAGGTAGACCGCCAGCGCCCCGCCGCCGCGAGCGGGCTGGGCGAACAGGCCGAAGAACTGATCGGCCAGCCGGATGAAACGCGGATCGACCAGCATCTCGTGCGGCGCGGCCAGCTTCCCGCCTGGCGCATCGGCGGGCTCGAAATCGTCCGCCGCCATTGCCGAAACCATGGGGTCACCTCCTGACCGCCGTTATCCGGGCTGGTCAACCAGGGTAACCCGTTCAATGGGTCTGCCAGAGCCCAAAAGGCGTCGCAATGCACGCGTCGCCGCTGTCGGCGTTCCACGCGAAGGCCGCCGCGCCCAGGCAGACGACCGCCTGCTCGGCGGTCTCCACCCCCGCTCGCGACCCTTCCAGCGCGATCGAGATCGCGAACGTCCGCACGCCCGGCGCTGTGGTCGAGGTCATCGCGACGGCATCAGGGCCGAAGCCCAGCGCGACGGGAACCCCGCCCGCGCCCTCGCTCGCGCCGACGCCCCCCGCCGCGCCGATGCCGATGGCCGTCGCGCCCGAGGTCGCGTTGGCGTAGCCGACCCCGTCGATCCCGCTGGCCGTGGCGAGGCCGTAGTCATCGGTCGCCGCGCGGCAGGCCGTCTCCCCATTGATGCGGGTGATATCGGTTCCGCCTTCCGATCGGCAGTGCACGTCGGCGGCGGCGGCCATGCCAGGGACGACCAGGGAGCCTCCGATCGCCGCGGTCGAACACACGATTGCGCTGATCAGCTTCACCGGGGGGCTCCTTCCACACCAGAAATCCCACCATACCCAGAGCCATTGGCCGCGATTCGTTTCCGGCTCCGGCTCGACGGGCGCTCGGTCGATGGTGTATTCATGGCGTGGTATTTCAAGCGCAGCCAAGGCAACTTCGGATTACGGGGGCGTGAGTTCGCCGGCGTTACAGCTCGGGAGGACTGTACGTGTCTCGTCAACTGACCTGGGGGCGTCTCGCCTTCGCCGGACTGGCCGTCGCGGCCGGATTGTCGCTGGTCGGCTGTACGTCCACGGTCAGCGGTACCGCACAGCCCGCGGTGGACGGGACGATCGACGCGGTGTCGGTGACCAACACGCCGAAGCCGTCCTCGGGCAAGCCCACGCCGAGCACCGGCAAGCCGACGACGAGCAAGCCGAGCGGAAGCACCGATTTCGACGCGAGCATCGGCGACTGCGTGAAGCTCGGCGGCACCACCACCAACGCCACCATCGAGAAGGCGTCGTGCGGCAGCCGCGAGTCGAACTACAAGGTGATCGCGAAGGCGGCGAAGAGCTCGCAGTGCAGCAGCGACGCCGACAACTACTACGCCGAGACGATCAACGGCATCGAACAGGGCGCGCTGTGCCTGGACATCGACTGGGTGGTCGGCGGCTGCATGGACGTCGGCGGTGACGACCCCAAGCGCATCGACTGCACCGGTTCGTCGCCGGTGAAGGGCGTCAAGGTGGTCAAGCGCGTGGACAGCGCCGACGACGTGAACGTCTGCGGCAGCGGCACGGGATACGTCTACGACAAGCGCCGTTTCGTCATCTGCGTCCAGGAACTCTGAGCCGGACTTCCCAACGCCTGCCTGCCGCTAGGTTGGGTGGGTGAGCACCACCGAGCTACCGCGGTTGCGGTCGGGCACCGGTCGCTGGATCCTGCTGGCCACCATCCTCGGCTCGTCGGTCGCCTCGCTCGACGCGACGGTCGTGAACATCGCGCTGCCGCGGATCGGGGAATCGCTGGAGACCGATGTCGCAGGGTTGCAGTGGACGTTGAACGGCTACACCCTCACCCTCGCGTCGTTCATCCTGCTCGGCGGCTCGCTCGGCGACAAGCTCGGCCGCCGCAAAGTCTTCGTCTGGGGAACCGCGGCTTTCGCGGTCGCATCGGTGCTGTGCGGTGTCGCGACCTCCATCGAACTGCTGGTCGCGGCGCGGATCCTGCAGGGCGTCGCGGGCGCGCTGCTCACGCCGGGCAGTCTGGCGCTGATCTCATCGTCCATCGATCGCCGCGATCAAGGCGCCGCGATCGGCCTGTGGTCGGGCTTCGGCGGGGTGGCGGGCGCGCTGGGGCCGTTCCTCGGCGGCTGGCTCATCGAGCTCGCGGGTTGGCGGTCCATCTTCTTCCTGAACGTTCCGCTCACCCTCGTCGTCGTGCTGGTCGCGTTGCGGCACGTGCCAGAGAGCCGCGATCCCGACGCCGCCCCGGAACTGGACGTGCCCGGCGCGCTCGTGGTGGCGCTGGCTCTCGGTGCGTTGACTCTCGGACTGATCGACACCGTGCCCGTGCTCATCGGCGCCGGCGTCGTGCTGCTGCTGGCTTTCGTCGCGATCGAACTGCGCAGCGACCACCCGCTGGTGCCTCCGTCGCTGTTCGGCTCGCGGGTGTTCACCGCGGCGAATCTCGTGACGCTCGCGGTCTACGCCGCTCTCGGCGGCGTCTTCTTCTTGCTGGTGCTGGAACTGCAACTGGTCGCTGGGTACACGCCGCTGATGTCCGGCGTCGCGACGGTGCCGATCACGCTGATCATGCTGGCGCTGTCGGCTCCCGCCGGGCGCTGGGCGCAGCGGCACGGGCCGCGCATCCCGATGACCGCGGGACCGCTGCTGGCTGCGGCGGGGTTGGTGCTGTTGCTGCGGATCGGACCCGACACCACGTATTTCACCGATGTGCTGCCCGGTGTTCTCGTCTTCGGGCTCGGGCTCGCGGCGCTGGTCGCCCCGCTCACCGGCGCCGTGCTCGGCGCGGTGCCCGCGAGCGAGGCCGGCATCGCCTCCGGTGTGAACAACGCCGTCGCGCGCACCGCGCAACTGCTCGCGGTGGCGGCGCTGCCCGGACTCGCGGGCATCTCGGGTGCGCTGGGTGATCCGGCGGCTTTCGACGACGGTTTCGCCACCGCGATGTGGCTGTGCGCCGGGCTGCTGGTGATCGGCGCGGTGCTCGCCGCCGTGCTGCTGCGTCCGGTGCGGCACGCACCCACCCTCGACAGCGTCGATTGCATGCCGCAGTGCGCGGTCACGGGCCCCGCGGTGGCGCCGAGCGAAAAAATCAGCGGCCCGAACGCGTAGCTCGCGTCCGGGCCGCTCATCGCCGTGTCGCCGGCGCTCAGATCGGGAGGAACCCCGCGCCGACGCCGCCGCGCGCGTTGATGTCGGCCATGATCGCGCTCATGTTGGTCCCGACCTCGGGACCGAAGCACGCGATGGCCAGGTAGGCGTTCACCATGCCGACCAGCGTCGAACCGACGACGACCGGCGCGCCGGAGTCGCCTTCCACGACGCACATCTGGCTCCAGGTCTCGACGTTCGTCCGGAAGATGTCGCCCCAGGCGATACCGCAGGTGTTGCCGGTGGTGCGCCCTTCTTTGCAGACGATCTGCGGGAAGTTGGCCGGTCCGCCGAGATTGGTGATGGTCACGTTGCCGACCCGGTTCACCGGCGTGATCCTGCCCGGATCGAACTGGATGACGGCGTAGTCCAGATCGTGGTTGGAGTACACGAAACGGCCGATCACGCCCGAGCCGCGATCGGCTTCGGCGTAGACCTGCGCGCCGGGGTCGCCGCAGTGACCCGCGGTCAGGCCGACCAGACGTCCCGCGTTGTCGTGGCCGACCGTCGTGACCGTGCACTCGAACTGGTTGTCGATGATGATGCCGGATCCACCGCCCAACACCGGCGGGCCCGGGTCGGCGTTAGCGGCCCCTGTGCCCGTGCCGAGCAGCGCCGCGCCCAGGGCGACGGCGAAGGCGGCATTGGCCACCTTGGCGAGTTTGCTGAACATGTCCCTCCAGACGTCGGAAGCCCGCACGATATCAATCTGTCGCACCCATCGTGTCAGTAATCGGTCTCGGGCGCGTCACCACTACGGGGGTTGTCCCCACTGCCCTGCGCTTCAATCCACTTTCATACAACCGTGACCAAATGTATCTTATGCGCCCAATAGCGATTAGCTATCGCAATTGTGAAAAGCGGGTGACCGTTAGTGTCTCGGTGATAGTAAGGAGACGTCGCGTTGGTCTCCGGAAACAAATCTGATTTTCGATGAGAATTATCCGAAGTAATTCGCCGAATCGCCGGAAGCGATCGAGCATTCCCGCAGTTCGGCTGTAGCTTGTGCCAGAGCTCGACTGGTCACCTTTGGGGTCGTTCCCAATGTTCTGCGCCTCAACCATTGCTTTTCCGCGGCGGTGACAGACATCTATGACTGCGATCACAAGTGGATGGTGTGTTCTGCACTACTCCGTAGTAAGGTGCGTCAAGCAAACGAGTCGTCGGGGCAACCAACCGGCGTCGAGGAGGATCAGCCAGTGCAGTCGACCGAGAGTCCACCATCAGGGTCACGGTTCAGTGGTGCGGTCGATTGGACGAGATCTTATTGGCAAGATCATCCCAAGCGATCGCTGGAGACCTTCGGCAGGCAGATCACGATGGGCTTCGCCGCGGTCGCCGAACTGTTCGTCTCGATTTTCCGCAAGCGCTTCCCGTTCGGGGAGTTCGTCCGGCAGTGCGCCTTCATGGCCAGTGTCTCCGCGGCGCCGACCCTGCTGGTCGCCATCCCGATCGGCGTCATCGTCTCCATTCAGGTCGGCTCGGTCGCCGGACAGGTCGGCGCCACCTCGTTCATCGGCGCGGCCAACGGCCTCGGCATCATTCAGCAGGGCGCCCCGCTGGTCACCTCGCTGATGATCGCGGGCGCCGTCGGCTCCGCGGTCTGCGCCGATCTCGGTTCGCGCACCATTCGCGAGGAGATCGACGCCATGAAGGTGATGGGCGTCGATCCGATGCGCAGGCTGGTCGCTCCGCGCCTCGGCGCCGCGATGCTGGTCAGTGTGCTGCTGTGCGGCTTCGTCGTCTTCGTCGGCTTCCTGACCGGCTACATCTTCAATATCTTCGCGCAGAACGGTACGCCGGGTTCCTACGTCGGCACCTTCTCTTCGTTCGCGGTGACCACCGATCTGCTTGTCGCGCTGGCGAAATCGCTCATTTTCGGTCTGCTGGCGGCAATCATCGCGTGCGACACCGGATTGAACACCCGCGGTGGTCCCGGCGGTGTCGCGAACTCGGTGAATTCCGCGGTGGTGAGCTCCGCCATCATGCTGTTCGGGGTGAACCTCATCATCACCCAGGTTTACAACGCACTATTCCCGTCACAGGTGGTCTGAGCCGGTGTCATCAACCTATGTACCGCCGCTGTTGCGGCCGCTGCAAGCGTTCCGGAAATCCGCGCAGGCTCCGGTCGATTGGCTCGCCAGGCTCGGCCACCAGGTGTTCTTCCTGTTGCGCTCGATCGGCTCGATTCCGCTGGCGCTGCGGCACTACCCCAAGGAAGTGTGGCGCCTGCTCTCGGACGTCACCTGGGGCAACGGCAATCTCGTCGTCGGCGGCGGCACCATCGGCGTCGTCGTCATTCTGAGCGCGTTCGGCGGCATGACCGTCGGCATCCAGGGTTACAACTCGCTGAACCTGCTCGGCCTGAGTCCGATCACCGGTGCGATCTCGGCGTTCGCGACGACGCGCGAACTCGGCCCGCTGCTCGCGACGCTGGCCTTCGCCGCCCAGGCGGGGTGCCGGTTCACCGCGCAGCTCGGCGCCATGCGCATCTCCGAGGAGATCGACGCGCTCGAGTCCATCGCCATCCGGCCGCTGCCGTATCTGATCAGCACCAGGATGTTCGCGGCGATGGTCGCCATCATCCCGCTCTACTGCCTCGGCCTCACGATGGCCTACGTCTCCTGCTCGCTGACCGTGCAGCTGATCGGCGGCACCGCCACCGGCACCTACCAGCACTACTTCTATCAGTTCCTGGTCCCGACCGACGTCATCTACTCGCTGATCAAGGCGATCCTGTTCGTCGCGATCACCACGTTCATCCAGTGCTACTACGGCTTCTTCGCCTCCGGTGGCCCCGAGGGCGTCGGCGTGGCCGCGGGCCGCGCGATCAAGATGTGCATCATCGCGGTCGTTTTCGCGAACCTGTTCATGACATTGGCGATCTGGGGTGTCAACCCCGGCATCCGTATCTCGGGGTAGACACCACATGATCATTGATCCCAGTGGGCGCGGGCCCACGATGCGGCAGCTGCTCATCGCAGGCGTGTGCGGTCTGGTCGTGTTCGCGTTGGTGCTCAGTGTCCTGATGCTGCGCTACAAGGGGTACTTCCAGGAGAAGGTCAACGTCACCGCGAACCTGACCACCACCGGTGACGGTCTGCCCGAGCAGGCCGACGTCAAGTTCCGCGGCGTGCTCGTCGGCGCGGTGAAGACCGTCGACGTCGCGGCCAAGGGCGAGCTGCAGAAGGTCAGGATCGAGATGAAGCCGGAGTTCGCCGGTGACATCCCGGCCAACGTGACCGCTCGCGTGGTGCCGAGCAACCTGTTCGCCGTCACCTCCGTCGAACTCGTCTTCAACGGTCCCGCCGACCAGTACCTGCACGAAGGCTCGGTCATCGAGGAGGACCGCAGCAAAGGCACCATCGCGCTGCAGGACACGCTCACCACGGTCCGCAACATCCTCGACAAGATCGACCCTGTGCAGTTCGGCCGGGTGCTCGGCACCCTGTCCCAGGCGCTGGACGGCAGCGGCCGGATGCCCGGCTCCACCGTCGAGCGGCTGGACCGCTGGCTGCTCGCCGTCGACGAGTCGATTCCCGATCTCGGTGTGCTGCTCAGCGACTTCTCCGCGTCGTTCAACGCGCTCAACCAGTCCGCGCCCGAGCTGGTCGACGTGCTCGGCAGCTCGGTGCAGACCGCGCGCACCATCGCCGACCGGCGCAGCGAGCTGGTCTCGCTGATCACCGGCACCAGCGGAACCATCGACACGGTGAACGGGCTGTTCGCCCGTAACCCGAATGTGGGCATCGAGGTCACCGCGGGCACGAACGACATGTTCGGCGCGCTCGCCGCGGACCCGGACGCGATCACCAGGAGCCTGCTGAACCTCAGCGAGACCATGCGCCGGATGGACACCACCTTCAAGTGGGGTCCGCAGAAGCAGCAGGTCTGGGACGCGGGCATCACGCTCACCCCGTACCGGCCCTACACCGTGGCCGACTGCCCGCGCTACGGCGACATGGTCGGGCCGAGCTGCTACACCGCTCCCGCCGTCGCCGATGTCGGCGAGCTGCCGGAGCAGTTGAAGCCGCGCGCGCTGGCCTCGGCCGCCGGACTTCCTCCCGTGGTGCCGATGCCCGGTCTGCCGCTGATCCCCGGCGTCACCACCCCGGATCCGAACCGCGCCACGGCGGCCGCCCCGACCGGCGGCGCCCCCGCCCCGTTCGCGGGCACCCCGCTCGAGGGCCTGTTCCCGATGCTGCCGCCGGGCCTGCTCCCGCCGGCCCCGGCCCCCGCGGCTCCGGCCGCGGCGCCGGAGGGCGCCCCGTCGGCGGCGCCGATCTCCTACCGGGGTGACGCCGCGATCACCGCGCTGCTCGGCCGCCAGCCGACCACAGCCGAATACCTGCTGCTGAGCACGATCCTGAAGGGCGGAACCATGCAGGTGTCCGACAACGGTGCCGGCCGATGAGCATTCGCAAGCCGCTGATCGGATTCAGCATCTTCGCCATCGTGTCGATCCTGGTGACGGTGGTGGTGTGGAACACGCTGGCGCGCATCGTCAGCGGCGACACCTACACCTACTCCGCCACGTTCTCCGACGTGCTCGGCCTGCACGAGGGCGACGACGTCCGCATGGCGGGCGTCCGGGTGGGCAAGGTCGAGAAGATCGAGCTGGGCCGCGACGCGAACCTCAAGAAGTCGGTCGCCAAGGTCACCTTCGTGGTGCAGCGGGACCAGACGATCTACAACGACACCAAAGCGCTGGTCCGCTACCAGAACCTGATCGGTCAGCGGTACGTGGCGCTGGCTCCGGGCAAGGCGTCGAATCCGGCGCCGCTGAAGAACAACGGTTCCATCCCGATCGATCGCACCGAGCCGTCGTTCGACGTGTCGGGTCTGCTGAACGGGTTCCAGCCGCTGTTCCAGGTGTTGCAGCCCGAGCAGGTCAACCGGCTGTCGGAGACGTTCATCCAGGCACTGCAGGGTGACGGCGTCTCGCTGAGCGCGTTCATCGTCCAGGCCGCCCAGCTGGCCACCGACTTCCAGCGCAGGGACGCGATCCTGTCCGATGTGATCACCAACCTGTCGGGCGTGATGTCGGGGTTGGCGAAACGAGGTGATGAATTGGAGACCCTGGTGACCCAGACCCGGGCCTTGATCGGCGGGCTGTACGAACAAGGACAGTCGTTGCTCGCCTCCACCGAGCAGATCGCGAGCGCGACCACGTCGGTGGTCGGCATGCTCGACCGGATCCAGCCGAGCCTGCGCAACGCGCAGAACTCCACCAGCGCGGCGCTGACGCTGCTGCTGGACAACGGCGCCAAGCTCGATCAAGCCGCGATCGACCTGCCGAACGTCTTGTCGGCGGCGGGCAGGCACACCTCGGAGGGCGGTTACGCCAACGCCTACCTGTGCGGCCTGGACGTGTCGCTCTACGGCGTGCTGTTCCCCCGCGGTCTGTTCTCCCAGATCGGTGGCACCTCGCACTCGGCGGTGTGCCGCCCATGATGACGAAACTCAGGTCCAGGTTCGACAGCAACCGGTACTTCTGGTTGGGCATCATCGGCGGCGCCCTCATCGTGGTGCTGCTGCTGGTGTCCAGCGTCTACAAGCTGATCGGCGTCGGCGAGCAGTCGATCAAGGCCGAATTCGTGCAGGCCGCGGGCATCAGGGTCGGCGACAAGGTGAACATCGCCGGGGTGTCCTCCGGGCGGGTGGTCGGCGCCGAACTCGAGGGCAGTCACGTGCTGCTCACGCTGAGCGTCAGCGACGACGTGAAACTCGGCCCGGACGCGCGTGCGTCGATCAAGATGGCCACGCTGCTCGGCGCGCGGTACGTCGACCTCGAGCCGGGCGACGGCTCGGGGCTGAAGAGCAAGCGGATTCCGGTCTCCAACACCTCGGTGCCGTACAACCTGGCCGACGTGGTGCAGGTCGGCACCCCGAAGTTCGAAGCGCTCGACACCAAGAAGCTGGCCGACTCGCTGAACCTGATCAACGAGCAGATGAACGGCTCGCCCCAGCTCACCGCCCAGGCGCTGGACAGCGTCGGCGCGCTGGCCAAGGTGATCGACAGCCGCAAGGCAGAGGTCGACACCCTGCTGAAGGACCTCGACCGGGTCACCCAGATCCTCGGCGACAACCGCAACAGCATCCTGCTGGTGATCACCCAGGGCGAGGCCATCGCCAACCGGGTGATGGAGCGCCAAGCGCTGCTGCGCCAGCTGCTGGACAACGTCGCGACGCTGACCAAGCAGCTGGAGGCGATCGGCGCGGAGAACAACGATCAGCTCGGCCCGACCATCCAGCAGCTGAACACCATGGCCGAGGGCCTGCAGAAGAACAAGGACAACCTGGACCGGATGCTGTCGATCATGCCGCCGACCCTGCGCTACCTGGCGAACTCCTGGGGTGGCAGCGGTCCGTACGGCGATGTCGGCCTGCCGTGGCTGTTCCCGGACAACTGGTTGTGCTTCGCCCAAGTCATCGAGGGGTGCCAGGGATGAGATTCCGCACGGGCTTTCCGCTGGCGGCCGTCGCGAAGACGGTCCTGATCAGCGCCGCCGCACTGACGGTAGGCAGTTGCTCGCTGCTGCCGAGTTCGGTGAACGACGCGTTGGGCAACACCCTGCAGATCACCGCCGACTTCGACAACATCGCGGGCATCTACGAGGGCAACCCGATCACGGTGCTCGGGCTCGACGTGGGCAAGGTCGACAAGATCGTCCCGAAGGGCACGCTGGTCGAGGTGCACATGTCCATCGACAAGGACGTGAAGATCCCGAAAGACGCCATCGCCGCGATCGTCTCGCCGTCCATCGTGACCGACCGGCACGTCGAACTCACCCCGGTCTACACCGGGGGCGCGACCCTGTCCGACGGCGATCATCTGCCCAAGGCCCGCACCAAGACGCCGGTCGAGCTGGACACGATGATCAAGACCATCGACCAGTTCGCGGCCGCGTTGAAGCCGGAGCCGGGTCAGGAGGGCATCGGCCCGCTGTCGGGCCGGGTGCTCTACCCGATGCTCAACGGCAACGGCGAGAAGATCCGCGACACCCTCAACGCGCTGTCCAGCGCGCTGAAGGTCGGCGTCGACAACAAGGACGCGATCTCCAGCATCATCATCAAGCTGAACGACCTCACCACCATGCTGGCCGAGAACGACCAGTCGGTGCGCGATTTCAGCAACCGGGTGACCCAGATGACCGGCCTGCTCGCCGAACAGGCTCCCGGTTTGCAGGCCACACTGGATCAGCTGCTCGCCTTCCTGCGGAACACGAGCACCACGCTGACGCAGTACCAGGATCAGCTGTCCGGCACGATGTCCGGCCTGACCAACGTGACCCAGCAGTTGCGCGACAACGCCTACGGCCTCACCGAGGTCGCCGACCTCGCGCCGATGGTCATGCAGAACGTCGACAACATCATCGACCGCGAGCACGGGCACGTCCGGTTGCACGCGGTGATCGGCACCGCGCTGTCGGGTGAGATCGTCAGCCTGTTCTGCGAACGCATCCAGATGAAGGCCGATGGTTGCCGCACCGGAAACATGCAGGACTTCGGACCCGACTACGGGCTCACCGCCGCACTGCTCGGACTGACGAAATGACGTACCGAATGACGATCAAGGCACGCAGGGCGCTGGTCGCCGTCGCCGCGGTGGCCGGTGTGGCGGTCACCTCCGGCTGCGGGCTCACCGTGGAGAAGCTGCCGCTGCCGAAACCGGGCCAGGGCGGGGAGACCTACACCATCCACGCGGTCTTCGAGAACGCGCTGAACCTGCCCGACCAGGCGAAGGTGAAGATCGGCGGTTCGGATGTCGGGGTGGTCACCGACATCAAGACCAAGAACTTCCAGGCCATCGTCGACCTGACCATCCGCAAGGACATCGAGCTGCCCGAGGGCAGCACGGCGGAGCTGCGGCAGGCCACTCCCCTCGGTGACGTGTTCGTCGCGGTGTCCAAGCCGAAGACCGAGCCAGGGGCGGCGATGCTGCACGACGGCGACACCCTCACCATCGACAGCACCTCCGCGGGCGCGACCGTCGAGCAGTTGCTGATCTCGGTCTCCATGCTGTTCAACGGCGGCGGCATCGCCAGCCTCTCCAAGCTCGGCTCGGAGCTGGACTCCATCGTCGGCGGCCGGGGCGAGCAACTCGCTCACCTGATCACCGAGATGACCGGCGTTGTCGGCAGTCTGAACGCCAACTCCGCGCGGGTGGACAGCGTGCTCGGCGAGTTCAGCACGCTCGCGAACACCATCGAGGGCAGGCGGGCGGAACTCGGCGAGGTGGCCGACACGCTGCCGCAGATGATCGGCGCCATCGCCGAGAACAACCGGGCCCTGGGCGATCTGCTCACCAAGTTGTCCACCACCAGCGCCGCCCTGGGCGACTACGCGAACACCTCGACCGAGACCCTGAACGGACTGCTGGACAACACGCGTCAGCTGATGGACGCGATCGCCAAGACCGGTGACGGCTTCGGCGTCCTGCTGGACCGGCTGCGGGTGATCCGGCCGAAGGTGGACGCGACCTTCCGCGGCAGCAGCTTCGCGGTCTACGCGACCGCGACGAACCTGGACATCAGCGCGCTCACCGATCCGGAGCACGGCAAGATCCAGGACCTCAACGACCTGCAGGACTTCGCGGGCAGCCTGATCCAGGTGCTGCAACTGGTCCAGAGCCGAGTGGCGGGAGGACAGCGATGACCTCCGCGCGCAAGCTGTTCGGCAGCAAGATCTTCCTGTCGAACCTGGGTCTTGTGCTCGTGCTGCTGGTCGGCGCCGCGTACCTGATGATCAACGTTATGCGGGTGAACCCGCTGCGGTCCGACTACACGGTCACGGTGAATCTGGACCGCTCCGGTGGTCTGCAGCCCGGCAACGACGTGACGTTACGCGGCTGGCGCATCGGCAAGGTGACCTCGATCGAGCTGACCGATCGCGGCCAGTCCATCGCCGCCACCGCGCAGATCGAGTCGAAGTACAAGATCCCGGTGGACACCCAGATCGCGGTGCAGGCGCTGTCCGGTGCGGGTGAGCAGTACATCGACTTCCGGCCGAACGCCGAGCAGGGGCCGTATCTGGCCAACGGCGCGGTGATCAAGTTCGATCCGGACAAGATCCACACGCCCACGCCGGTGTGGTCGGTGCTGGACAACGCCAGCGCCCTGATCGCCCAGATCAACCCCGATCACTTCCAGGTCATCCTCAACGAGCTGGACATCGCGCTCAGCGGCGGCCCGGATCAGCTGCGCGGGCTGGTCAACGGCATCAGCTTGGCGATGGCGGGCCTGGACTCGCTGCTGCCGCAGACCACGAACCTGATCACCAACTTGCGCACCATCGCGAACACCACGTCCATGGCGCAACCGGATCTGGCCACGCTGACCCGCAACTCCGGCGTGCTGTTCGAGCAGTTCAACAACGCCAACGCGGAACTGCAACGAGTGCTCGAGCAGGCGCCGGGCCAGCTCACCAGCCTGGGTGCGGTGGTGGACAAGACGGCCGATCCGATCACCAGCCTGGCCACCAATTTCCAGGCGATCACGAAAGCGGCGCAGCTGCGGCTGCCCGCGCTGCGCGCGCTGTTCCCCTCGCTCGCGGTCGGTGGCGAAGCGCTCGGCGTTCCGGCGCACGACGGCGAGTTCCACGCGATGATCGACATCTGGCCGCGGCCGTTCTGCACCTACAACACCCCGAAGATCCGCAACGAGGTCGTGCAGGACGGCACGATCCCGAAGTGGAACTACTGTGAGAACCCGCCGCCGGGTCAGCAGATCCGCGGCGCCGCCAACGCTCCGCGGCCGGACGTGCCGAACAACGGCGCGCACATGCCGCCGGGTGTGGATCCGAACGAGCGGACGCTGCCTCCGGTGCGGTGAGACGTACCCGGCCCTGCGGTCATCCCGCCGGCCGGGCATACTCGCCGGTGGAACGCTCGAGGTTCGCTGTCGCGGACCACTGAAGCCAATCGGTGCGCACCGACGCGCGCCGGGAAAGTGCAGGTTTTATCGATGTCTACCGACGACGCCGAGACCGGCAAGGACGCCGAGACCACGGCCGCCGCCTCCGACCAGGACACCGACGCGGTGACCGGGAAGTCGCAGGACGCCGCTGGCGCGGCGACGCCCGACCTGTCCAAGGCGGAGAAGGCAGACAAGGCCGAGGCAGGCGCGAAGCAACAGACAGCGAAGGGCGAGTCCCGCAAGGACGCACCCGCGCGGCCCGCGAAGTCCACGTCGCTTCCGCTGGTGGCCGCGTTCGTGGCCGGCGTGCTCGCGGTCGCGGCGATCACCGCGGTGGTGGTCTTCTTCTTGCAGGGCAAGGACCGCGGCGACAAGCTCGACGCGATCCGCGACTCCACCAACGCCGCGTGCGAATTCGGCAAGGACGTCTCGGTCTACGACTACTCCAAGAACCTCGACGACTACTTCGCCACGGTGAAGGCGGGCTCCTCGGGCGAGTTCCTCAAGGAGTTCGACGACGCGACCAAGGCGCTCAAGGACGCCATGGTGCAGGCGCAGGTCAAGTCGTGGGTCGACGACGTGCAGTGCGGCTACCAGTCCGGTGACAAGACCTCGGCCAAGGTGCTGGTGACCCTCACGCAGTACCGGACCAACTTCACCCAGGCCAACCCCGAGCGGCAGTTCGTCGTGGTGATCGCCCAGCTGTCGAAGTCGGGCGACAAGTGGCTGGTCGAGAAGCTCGATTCGCCGATGCTGAAGGGCGCGGGCACCGGCCTGCCTGGCGCTCCCGCACCGGGCGGTGCTCCGGCGCCGGGCGGCACTCCGCAGCCCGCACCGTCTGGTCAGCCCGCACCGCAGCCGGGCAACTAGCCGAGCGCCTCCGGCGGTGGGCCGAGCCACCACCGCCGGAGGTCATTCGGGCAGCCTGCGGCGCTTCGCCGCGCGATCAGAACAGCGTCAAAGCCTGTGGCGCCGACGGCGCGGCCGCCTTCCCCGCGGCCTTGTCCTTCGGCGCTTCCGGCGCCGTCGGCGTTTCCTCCACAGTCACCGCGAGCATTTCCACGGTGTTCGCCTCGGCGACAGCCGCGGTGACCGCGGCCTGCCGAGCCGCTTCTCCGGCCAGCGCATCGGCCTGTTCGTTGAAGTAGTTGCCGACATGCCCGCGGACCCAGCGGAACCGGACCGGGCCCGGCCTGCTCGCGATGGCCTGATCGATCTGCCGGACGAGTTCGACGTTCTTCACCGCGCCACCGGTCGAGGTGCGCCAGCCGTTGAGTCGCCACCCCGACACCCACTCCGAGGCGCACTTGATGGCGTAGAGCGAATCGCTCTCGATGAGCAGGGGTTCGGATCCGGGATGGGCGACGATCGCTTCCAGCACCGCGCGCAACTCCGCGACCTGATTGGTTCCCGACGCGGCTCCCCCGCTCGCCGAAGAGCCCTGATGATTGACCCAAGCCCAGCCGATGGCGCCGCCGGGATTGCGGAGGCAGGATCCGTCGGTGCTCACGATGATCATGGCTGGCACCCTACGCAATCCGACCGACAAGATCGGTACCGTGGAATTCTTCTATCTCCCTTCGTAGCCGCGACTCCGTGCGCCGCAACGCCGATTTCACGGCGGCGTCCACCAAGCCGGCGCCCAGACGCCCGAGTGCCCCGCGAGGCGGACTGTACTCCGCCTCCGAGGTCAGCACCGAGCGTCCGTAACCGAGCGGGTCGAAGCGCAGCCGCAGCGTGCCGGAGAAACGCCCGCGCAGGGTGTACCCGATCACCGCGTTGGGGCGGTATTCGGTGATCTCACAGGTGGTGGTCGGTTGCCAGAGCGCGAGGCGGCTGCTGACGGCGAACACCGCGCCGAGCCCGCGGTCCCGGTCGCCGGTCGGTACGAAGTCCGCGATGCCGAACATCCAATCCGGTACGAAGAGATGGTTGTCGGTGTAGTTGAAAGCGACCTCGACAGGCGCTCCGACGTCACTCGCGTACTTGATGTGGCCCATAGGCCCTCCCTGTCCCACGACTGGCGTCAAAAGTACTACAGCTGTCCTCTTTATTCGAGAGCTCTGGGCGATTTGGTGCATGCAATCGCAAGATTGCGACCGAGTGGTTGCTTGGGAGAACCGGCCTCGCACGCCTGTTCAGAGCTGATCGACGATGTGCTCCGCGATCGGCATGGCCGAGGTCGCCGCAGGTGAGGGGGCATTGAGCAGATGCACCGAGCGCTCGGTGCGTTCGATCAGGAAATCGTGCGCCAAGGTGCCGTCGCGCAAGACCGCCTGTGCGCGAATTCCGGCTTCCCGGGGAAGCAGATCGGCGAGGGTCAGCTCCGGGCAGTAGCGGCGGCACTGTGCCAGGTATCCCCGCTTGAACAGCGAATTGCGCAGCTCACGCAGTCCGGTGCGCACATTCGCCTTGGCGACGCGGTGGAAGCCGCTGAAGCCGAGCACTTCTCGTGCGTCGCGCAAGTCGACGCTGCCTTTGCGGTAGCCCTCCCTGGACAGGCCGAGCACCGCGTTCGGGCCGACGGTGAGCGTTCCGTCGATGGTCGGGCTCAGATGCACGCCGAGGAAAGGTAATTCGGGATCGGGAATCGGATATATCAACGTGCTGACCAGGCCGTTGCGCTCCTGCGGCAGCTGATAGTACTCCCCGCGGAAGGGAACGATGCGAAAGTTGGTGCGCAGTCCGGCCGCCCGTGCCATCCGGTCGGCTTGCAGCCCCGCGCAGACCACCAGGCGACGCGCCGTCCACGAGCCGGCCGGTCCGGCGGCGGTCACGGCGTCCGATGTCTCGGTGAGCGTCGCGACCTCGGCGCCGAACACGAATTCGCCTCCGGCGCTGCGCACTTCCCCGGCCAGCGCTTCGGTCACCGCGGTGAAGTCGACGATACCGGTGTCCGGGACGAAGAGCGCGCCGACACCGGTGACGTTCGGTTCTCGCCGCGCGAGTTCGGCGGCGTCGATCAGCTCGACATCCACCCCGTTGACGACGGATCGCTCGTGCAGTGCGAGCATGCGCGTGTACTCGGCGTCGTCTGTGGCGACCAGCAACTTGCCGCAGACCCGGTGTGGAATATCGTGTGCCGCCGCGAACTCCTTGGTCCAGCGCGCACCACGGCGGCACAGCCTGGCTTTCAGGCTGTCCGGCGGGTAGTAGATGCCGGAGTGGATGACGCCGCTGTTGTGCCCGGTTTGATGGACGGCAAGGCGCTCTGCTTTCTCCAGCAGCACCAGGCTGGCACCGGGATGGCGCGCCAGGATCCGGTGCGCGGTCGCCACTCCGACGATGCCGCCGCCGATGACGCAGAAGTCGTAGGCGCTCATGCCGAGCAGGGTAAGCGGTGGGTCACACCACGGTGGAATCCGCCGCACCGCGCGCGGGCGCGCGCTCGTCGGTTCCCTTCGGGGCGGGGTGACGATCCAGCTGAACGCCGTGCTCGCCCAGACTCGGGTCGGAGAACGCCACTCGCACTTCGCCCCGCTGGGTATCGAGATCGGTGCGCATCGTGGTCACGTTGCCCGCATTCGGCTCCGGCCTGGAATCGGAGTGCAGCAGACCCGTGAGCATGGTCAAGGCATTCGTGTCCACGGTGACCGAGACCGTGTCGGCCTCGCCCTCCGCGACTCGCGCCCCGACGTAGGCGTCGCCGATCCGGACCGTACCGCCCACCGGGGTGCGGGCAGGAGGTGTGGTAAGCGAAGCAGCTTGCTGCTCAACCTGTTCCGGCTCGGCGACATGGGACTCGGAAACCGTTGCGGACAAGACGAAACTGTTGCCGGTCAGCACGGGATCGAAGTCCCTGCCGTGTCCGTGGCGGGGCTCATCCGGGGCGGCCGGGGTGACCGGCGCGGCGATCGGAGTATCGGGGCGCTGCGTATCGGCGATCTGGTGGACGATGTACGCGCCCGCCGCGACGGTCAGGCTCAGGCTGGCCGCACCGGCGAGCACGACGGCGGCATGCCGTGCGACCTGGGCAGGCCGGTGTGCTGTCACGATGCGCTCCTTTCCCTGCGACGCCGCTCCCCACAGGCGACCAGCACCGTGGAAAGCTGTACGCGCGACCAGATTACCTGTGCGGTCGTGGGGCATACCGCATCGGAGAGAGCAGGATCACAAAGGGCGCGGGCGGGGGCACGAGCCGACGCGCCCCGGTCTGTCTTGCGCGGATGTTTCCGGGAGCGCACGGGCGGGTAAATATCGGATAGCTGGCGAGCGCCATTCTCGACTGCCACCTCGAGACACCCGGCCAACGGCGTCCGGCCGTCGACATGAACACGGCGCACCCAAGTGTGGCGCTCGCCCGCTCCCGCATCATCGTCGATCGGGTCGGGTGTGGGCGGGTCAGGTGAACTGGCCCGCCGTCCTTCCCTCGCCCGACGGACCCGCGAAAGCCTGTGCGATGGTGAGCCATTCCGCGGCGTCCTCGCCGTACGCGACGAGTGCCAGGTCGTCCGGATGGCGGCGCTGGGTCACCAGCAGGCAGAAGTCGAGCGCCGGTCCGGTCACCCGCTGTTCGGCGTCCTCCGGTCCCCAGGACCAGATGGTGCGATCCGGCGCGGTGAGCTCCACCCGGAAATCCGCTGCGGGCGGGTTCTTTCCGTGCACGGTGTAGGCGAAGTTCCTGGTGCGCACGCCGATATGGGCCACGGTGCGCAGTCGCGCCGTGGGCGAGCGGCGCACCCCGATCGCATCGGCCACGTCCTGTCCGTGCGCCCAGGTCTCCATGATGCGGGCGGAGATCATCGACGCGGCGCTCATGGGCGGGCCGAACCACGGCAGTTTGGCGCCGGCGGGCACGGCGCGCAGCGCGGCGGCGAGCGAGGCGCGCCCACGCCGCCAGCGGTCGAGCAGCTCGGCGGGCGGTTCGGTCGCGGCCTTCTCCGCGGCCTCGTCGACGAAGGTGAGCGCGCGCGGCCCGGCCTCGGTCAGCAACTGCTGGAAGCGGGCTGCGTCCGCGGTGGCGATCGTCGCGATCTCGTCGGTCCAGGCCAGGTGCCCGATCTGATGAGCGATGGTCCAGCCGGGCGCGGGTGTGGCGCGGGCCCATTCCTCGGGCGCCAGCGGGGCGACGAGTCGTTCCAGATCCGCGCATTCGTCGGCGAAATCGCCGAGCAAAGCCTCTAGGTCAGCCATCTGTGCCCCTGCCGTCCGGGCCCACCGCCTCGTGCGCCACCGTGGTCCAGCATCGCAGCGAGCCCAAAAAAAGGCAAGCATGCTTGTTTTATCTCGGGGACGACGGGCCCGTTACCAGCCGAAAAGGAGCAGGTGGGCGGCTCCGACGACGAGGCCGAGCACCGCGCCGTGCAGATACAGCAGCCAGGCGTCCTGCTCGACGGACGCGTAGAACATCTCCATGAACTCCCCCGGAGTGAGCCGCCGCAGCTTACGCGCGGCGAACTCATCGATGGTCTTGGCCTGCTCCCGGGTGAACTCTTCGTCCTCGACGAGGGTCGGCGCCAAGCCGACGGCGGCGCCCGCCGCGCCGACGGTGAGGTTGTCGAACTGACGACGCCCCAGCGCCGCCCGCACCAGTGTGGTGGTCGGCCCGAGCTGACGGTTGATCTCGTCGGCGATCAAGCGTTCCAGCAACTGCCTGGTCTTGTCCCCGTTCGGGCCGTCGAGCAGCTCCTTGGACAGATTCGGCAGCGTCAGCACCTGGTAGGCCAGGATGTGCGCCAGATCGGTCGCCGCCTGCGGCTGCCGTTTCGCCAGCAGCGCTTGCTTCCACAGGTACTTGTACCTCGGTTGCGGGTCGCCCGGCTCGAACACCATCTTCACCGCGATGACGTTCACGATCACGCCGATCGCCGCCGAGACGAGCAGGACGATCACCCACCCGGGTACCCAGCCGAGCACCGGAATCTGCTGGTGCACATGCAGGTACAGAGCCAGCAGCACGCCGAAGGGCGCGCCGAGCAAGCCGATGCGCACCATGAAGCGCAGTTCGGGCGCCGCGATGGTGGTGGTCAGGTCCTTGAGGATGGCCGGGTTGTCCTGCAGATAGCGGATCACGAAGCCCTTGATGCCGATCAACTGGTCGACGTTGTCGCCGAGCGACGCGAACGCGCGGCGCGACAGCGCGGGCAGTTCCCGATCCACCCGCTGGTAGATCAATTGCTTGGCCGCGCGCGGCACCGTACGCCACAGGTCGGGGTTCTCCCGGTACATCAGCTCGTCCACCAGTGGGCGCACCTGCTCGCGCGCCAGCACCGCGATGTAGTCGGCGATGCCGTCGAGATCGAGTTCGTGGATGAAGTCCTTGGGACTGCCGATCCGCATCAGGGCCTTGTCCACGCAGATGCTGGCCATCTTCTCCGCGCGCGCCGGGATGAAGCCCTGAAATCCGAGGCGGCGGCCGTCACCGGAGAAGGTCGGCAGCACTTGCACCCGGCGCGGGAAATACGGGTAGAGCACGTGCAGACCGGGGATGCGGATGCCGCGAAAGACGATCGGCCAGAACAGCATCAGCACGCCGGTCCAGTTGGTCAGCCATCCCGCCAGCGCGCTGAAGATCGGGAACGTGATCAGGTCGACCACGAACTTCGGCTGCCCGGTCAGGCTTTCCCAGTCGATGAACACGCCAGCGGCGAGCGACGACATCGATGGGACTCCCTAAGCCGATCCGGCGGTACCGCCGGTATGAGATACCAAGGTCACAACGTTCTCATTGCCTTGGACGGGGTGTCAACGCGAAGCCGGCCGCGACTTCGCCGTCAGCGAACGGACCGGTCGGGGCGGAACAAACCCACTCGCCCCGGGGTTGAGTAGGCATCGCTCAACTTTTGGAAGGGTCGAAGAACGTGACTACACCACAGAACCTGCCGGTGCTGTTCCTCACCGATCCGATCGTGCTGCCGGGCATGGTCGTGCCCATCGAACTGGACGAATCCGCGCAGGCCGCGATCGACGCCGCGCGCGCCGCCAAGACCGACGCCGTGCTGCTCGCGCCGCGGCTGACCGAGGGCTACGCCACCTACGGTGTGGTCGCCACCATCGAACAGGTCGGCCGGATGCGCGGCGGCGCTCCTGCCGCCGTCCTCAAGGCCGAACGGCGCGCCAAGATCGGGCACGGGGTCACCGGTCCCGGCGCCGCGCTGTGGGTCGAGGCCGAGCCGGTCGAGACGCCCGCCGCCGACGGCCGCACCAAGGAACTGGCCGCGGAATACAAGAAGCTGGTCGTCTCGGTGCTGCAACGCCGTGAGGCCTGGCAGATCATCGACGCGGTCAATCAGCTGACCGATCCGTCGGCCATCGCCGACACCGCGGGCTACGCCCCGTACCTGACTTCCGAGCAGAAGCGCGAACTGCTCGAGACCCCCGACGTGGCCGAGCGACTCACCACCCTGATCGAGTGGACCAAGGCGCACATCGCCGAGGCCGAGATCAGCGAGAAGATCAGCGAAGACGTGCGCGAGGGCATGGAGAAGAGCCAGCGCGAATTCCTGCTGCGCCAGCAGCTCAACGCCATCCGCAAGGAACTCGGCGAGGACGAGCCGGACGGCGCCGACGACTACCGCACCCGCGTCGAGCAAGCCGATCTGCCCGACACCGTGCGCGAGGCGGCGCTGCGCGAGGTCGGCAGGCTGGAGCGAGCCAGCGATCAGAGCCCGGAATCCGGCTGGATCCGGACCTGGCTGGACACCGTGCTCGAGCTGCCGTGGACGGTGAAGACCACCGACAGCACCGACGTCTCGGCCGCTCGCGCGGTGCTGGACGCCGACCACCACGGCCTGGAAGAGGTCAAGGACCGCATGGTCGAGTACCTGGCCGTCCGCGCACGCCGGGCCGCCCGCGGCCTGGAGGTCGTCGGCGGACGCGGGTCCGGCGCGGTGCTGGTGCTGGTCGGCCCGCCCGGTGTCGGCAAGACCTCGCTGGGCGAGTCCGTGGCGCGCGCTCTCGGCCGCGAGTTCGTCCGCGTGGCTCTTGGCGGCGTGCGCGACGAGGCCGAGATCCGCGGGCACCGCCGCACCTACGTCGGCGCCATGCCCGGCCGGATCGTGCGGGCCATGAAGGAAGCCGGTTCGATGAACCCGGTCGTCCTGCTGGACGAGATCGACAAGGTCGGCTCCGACTTCCGCGGCGACCCTGCGGCCGCCCTGCTCGAGGTGCTCGACCCGGCGCAGAACCACACGTTCCGCGACCACTACCTGGATCTCGACCTGGACCTGTCCGACGTGCTGTTCATCGCCACGGCGAACGTCATGGAGACCATCCCCGGCCCGCTGCTGGACCGGATGGAGCTGATCACCGTCGACGGCTACACCGAGGACGACAAGGTGGCCATCGCGCGCGACTTCCTGGTGCCGCGGCAGCTGGAGCGCAACGCCCTGACCGCCGACGAGGTGTCGGTGACCGAGGAGGCGCTGCGCGAGATCGCCGCCAACTACACCAGGGAGGCCGGGGTCAGGCAGATGGAGCGGCTGATCGCCAAAGCGCTGCGCAAGGCGGCCACGCGGCTGTCGGAGCGCGAGGCCGGATCGGGGTACGACCCCGAACTGGGTTACGAGGAGAAGGTCGGCGCGGGGGCCCTGACGATCGGTCTGGACGACTTGAAGGATTACCTGGGTCGTCCTCGCTTCACCCCGGACTCGGTGGAACGCACGGCCGTTCCCGGTGTGGCCACCGGCTTGGCCGTGACCGGCGCGGGCGGCGACGTCCTCTACATCGAGGCGAACGCCGCCGAGGGCGAGCGCTCGCTGACGCTCACCGGCCAGCTCGGCGACGTGATGAAGGAGTCGGCGCAGATCGCGTTGACCTACGTGCGTTCGCACCTGGAGGAGATCGGCATCGAGCCGTCGGTGCTGGATCGCAATATCCACATCCACTTCCCTGCGGGCGCCGTGCCCAAGGACGGACCGTCGGCGGGCGTCACGATGGTCACCGCCCTGGTGTCGCTGGCGCTGGGCCGTCAGGTGCGATCGGACGTCGGCATGACCGGTGAGGTCACGCTGAACGGCCGGGTGCTGCCGATCGGCGGCGTCAAGCAGAAGCTGCTCGCCGCCCAGCGGGCCGGATTGAAGACGGTGTTCATCCCGGCGCGCAACGAGCCGGACCTGGACGACGTACCGGCGGAGGTGCTGGCCGCGCTGGACGTCCGGCCGGTCGCCGATGTGGCCGACATCCTGGCCTACGCGATCGAGCCGGTGGCCGAGCCCGCGTTGGGGCCCGCCTTCGCGGCGACTGCCTGACCTGGGCTGACGGGCCGGGCACGGGAACGATTCCGTGCCCGGCCTTTCGTATTGCGAAAGGGCCGTCGCTCGATGCGAGGTTACGAGCCGTTCGTGCCGGTCAGGTCGGTTTCCGCGAGCCGCGTCGTGCCTTGGCCCACCGCGCACAGGATCGGTTCGCGGTCACGGCTTTCCGCGTAGATCTCGCAGTGGGCCACCGCTTGGCGGCGCGTCGCCCCCGTGACAGTTGCCTCGATGCGCAATCGTTCGCCCGCGGCGGGACGCAGGTAGGTGATGGTGACGCCGCCGGTGAGCACGTTCGCGCCGAGCACCGTTCCCGCGGCGAAGGTGAGGGCGTTGTCGGCCGCGTACGCCAGCACGCCGCCGTGCACATAGCCGAACTGCTGGGTCAATTCCGGGCGCAATGGGATGACCAGGGTCGCGGCGCCGTCGCCGAACGCGGTGATCTCGGTGCCGACCAGGGTCGCGAAGGGCTGTGCGGCCAGTATCTTCTTGGCGCTGTCGAGGTCGAGGGTCATGGTGGTCGTCATCGGGACATCTCTTTCGCGGCTCTGGGGCGGTCGGCGGCGAGGGCGAGCCAGGCGGCATCCGCGAGTTCCCCCGCGACTCGATCGGGGGCGAGGCGCATTTCCCCGCCGAGCCACTGGCGCGTGTATTCCTGCGCCGGGCCGAGCCACAGCGCGTAGACAAGGTCGATCGGAAGATCCCGCACCGCCCCGTACCCAGCGTGCGTGCGCCACCACCGAGTCACGTCGGACATGAAGCGGCGATTGCCCTCGCTCTCGCGCACCCCTGGCGGCCGCGCCGCGGTGAGCACGGTGGCGCGGTATTGATTCTCGCTCACCCAGCGCAAGTGCTCGTGCACGCCGGCGACGACGCCTTCGCGCGCGTCGGCGCTGTCACCGACCACCGCCCAGAAATGCTCCTGATAGTCCGCCAGCGCGTTGGCCCAGACCTGCCGGTACAGGTCGGACTTGTCCGGGAAATGGTGATACAGCGCGCCGACGCTGGCGCCCGCCGCGGCGCGGATCTGCGTCAGCGTCGCGTCGAGGGCGCCGTGCTCGGCGAACTGGCGCTCGGCCGCCAAGAGCAACCGATCTCGAATCTTCATAACCAGAATTTAGTTCTGTTTTTGCGGCCTCGCAATGGCAGGGTGCGCGAGGGCGCGGTGCTGCCGGTCGGCGGGCGATCGGCGCAATCCAGACCGGTGTGTCGCACCCCTGCGGTAAGAACGGCATGTGGCCAGATGGCTGTTGCACGTCGACCTCGATCAGTTCCAGGCGGCGGTGGAGTTCCGCCGTCACCCGGAACTGCGGGGACTGCCGGTCATCGTCGGCGGCAATGGCGATCCCAGCGAGCCGCGCAAGGTGGTGACCTGCGCGTCCTATCCGGCGCGCGCGTTCGGCGTGCGGGCCGGGATGCCGCTGCGCAGCGCCCAGCGCAAGTGTCCCGACGGCGTGTTCCTCCCCTTGGACATGGCCGCATACGAGGACGCTTCCGACGAAGTCATGGCCCTGTTGCGGACGTTTCCGGGACGGGTCGAGGTGTGGGGCTGGGACGAGGCGTTCCTCGCCGCCGACACCGACGATCCGGAAGCCCTCGCGCGGCAGGTGCGCGACGCCATCGCCGGACTCGAGCTGACCTGCTCGATCGGCATCGGGGACAACAAGCTCACCGCCAAGCTCGCGACCGGCTTCGCCAAGTCGGCGGGCAAGTCCTCGGCCGAGCCCGCCGCCGGCGCGGGCGCCGCCGCGGGCGTCTTCCGGCTCACGGCCGCGAACTGGACCGAGGTCATGGCCCACCGCCCGACCGACGCGTTGTGGGGCATCGGCAGCCGCATCGCCGCCCGGCTCGCCGAACTCGGCATTCGGACTGTCGGCGAGCTGATAGCGGCGGACCGGCATCGCCTGGCCGCCGAATTCGGGCCGAACACCGGTCCGTATCTCTGGGTGCTCGGCCACGGCAAAGGAGATACGGACGTCACGACCGAACCGCGAATCCCGATCGGGCGCAGCAAATCCGAGACCTTCCCGCACGATCTGACCGATCCCGGCGAGATCCGCGCCCAGGTCGCGCGGCTGGCCACCGAGGTCGCCGAGGAGATGGCCGCGGCGGGCCGGATCGGCACCCGCGTTTCGGTGACGGTGCGCACGAACACCTTCTACACCCGCAGCAAACAGGAGAAATTGCCCGAACCGACCATCGACGTCGCGCGAATCGCCGAGACGGCGCTGCGCATCGTCGAACGGTTCGACCTCGACCGCCCGGTTCGTCTGCTCGGCGTGCGGCTGGAACTCCTGCCGCAGTAGCTCCCGGACCCGTCCCTACGCTCGTATGCTCGTCCGCATGGAGTTCTGGGCGATGGTGGCACACGAATCGGATAGCGGGATCGTCCTGACCCGGCAGCAGGTCGGCGAGGATTTCCTCGGGCCGGGTGACGTGACGATCAAGGTGCACTACTCGAGCGCGAACTACAAGGACGGTCTGGCGATCACCAAGGGCGGCGGTGTGGTGCGCGACTACCCGATCGTCCCCGGCATCGATCTCGTCGGTGAGGTGGTCGAGTCCGCCGACGACGATTTCGCGCCGGGTGACCAGGTGATCGCACACGGTTACGACATCGGCGTTTCGCACAACGGCGGCTTCGCCGAATACGCCAGGGTGCCGGCTGAATGGGTGGTCAAGCTGGATGGGCTGAGCCTGCGCGACGCCGCCGCGCTCGGCACCGCCGGGTTCACCGCTGCCCTGAGCGTGCAGGCCCTGCTCGATCGCGGCCTCATGCCGGACGCGGGCCCGGTGCTGGTCACCGGCGCGACCGGCGGAGTCGGCAGCGTGAGCATCGACATCCTCTCCGGCCTCGGCTTCGAGGTCATCGCGTCCACGGGCAAGACCGACGCGAACGATCTGCTCAGCGAGATCGGCGCGAACGAGGTGATCGGCAGGTTGCCGGAGGACCCGAACGCCAAGCCGCGGCCGCTGACCAAGGCGCGGTGGGCCGCGGCCGTGGACAGCGTCGGCGGCGCGTCGCTGGCCTACGTGCTCAGCGCCATCGGTTACGGCGGCGTGGTCGCGGCGAGCGGGCTCACCGGCGGACCTGAGCTGCCCACCACGGTGATGCCGTTCATCCTGCGCGGCGTCACCCTCGAAGGCATCGACTCGGTCAACCTGCCCATCGATCGCCGTCGGGAGGTCTGGGCACAGCTCGGCAAAGAACTACGCCCGCAGCATCTTTCGGCGCTGCAGAACTACGCGCCGATCACCGATGTGGAGAAAGTGCTGCACTCCATCCGCGACGGCAGCCATCGGGGGCGCACCGTGCTCGGCGTCATGAATGAGTTCTGACCGAAGGTCCTCGGCTCCGGCGCAAGCGGCGTCGCGCGGTGACGCGCCCAGATGCGACAGGCGCGCCGATCTTGCGGCTGACCTCGACCGGACCCCGCGCGGGGGAAGCCGCAGGGCCTCGCCGACATCCCGGCACCGGTCGTGACCCGACCCCGCCGCGCGGGGGAAGTCGTTGCCGCCGTCGCGAGCACCGATCCGATACGGTTCTTCCGCATCATCTCCGTGCTCGCTCCGGTCGAGAGGCGAACTTCCTTGTCCGCGAATCTGTTCTGGCGTTCGATGTCGATAGTGGCGGCGTCCGCGCTGCTCGCCGCGCCCGCGTACGGCCGGGCCGATCCGGTGAACGACTCGCGCGCGAACGGCTTGGACCGCTTCTATCACCAGCCGCTGGAGTGGAAGCCGTGCGGCGTCGAGAATCTGGACAAGGCCGGTGGCGAGTGCGCGAACGTCGTCGTGCCGCTCGAATACGGGCAGCCGGGCGGTCGCACGATCACTTTGGCGATATCCCGGGTGAAGGCGAGCGATCCGGCGCGGCGGCGGGGCATCCTGGTGTCGAATCCGGGTGGTCCCGGCGGGCCGGGCCTGGACAGTGTGGATCTGCTCGGCGACGTGCTGTCGCCGGACGTGCTGGCGAGTTACGACCTGATCGGGCTGGACCCGCGCGGCGTCGGCGAATCCACCTCGAGCCCGCGGTGCGGCTGGCCGGTCGGCGAGATGGTCCGGTCGGCGGGCCTGGATCCGCTGGGCTTCGCGCACGACACCGTTCAGTCCGCGGGCATGGCCGCGAGCTGCGTCGTTCGTGATCCGCAGTTGGTGCGGCAGTTCACCACTCGCAACACGGCGCGGGACATGGACGTCGTGCGGGCCGCCCTGGGCGAGGAGAAGATCAACTTCTACGGCTTGTCCTATGGCACGTACCTCGGGGCCGTGTTCACCCAGATGTTCCCCGAGCGCAGCGATCGGATCGTGCTCGACAGCGCGATCGACCCGGATCGGTACTGGACGGGCTTGGTCCAGGATTGGGGACCCGCCGACGAAATCGCCTTGGACGATTGGGCGGTGTGGGCCGCCGCCAGGGACGAGCAGTTCCGGCTCGGCGCGACGCCGCAGCAGGTGCGCGCGAAGATCGAGGAATTGGTCCGGATCGCCAACCGCAGGCCGATCGTCATCGATGGATTCGCGATCGACGACCATTGGTTGCCGTTCATCCTGCACGCCTTGCTGTGGAACTTCCGGCTGAACGAGCCGTTGGCCGCGACGGTGCGCGAACTCGCCGACGCCGCGGGCGGTCCGCCCACGACCGCGCAGACGCCACGGCTGCGCGCCATCGTGGCGGCGCTGCGCGACAACGAGAACTCCGTCCTCGCGGAGATCGCCTGCGGTGATGTCAGCGCGCCCATCGATCCGCTCTGGTACTGGCGCACTATCGAGGAGAACCGCGCCACGCAGCCGGTGTTCGGTGCGCTGGCGGGCAATATCCAGCCGTGCGCCTTCTGGCCGCGCCCGGTGGAGCCGCCGACCGTGGTGCGCAACGCCGTGCCCGCGCTCATCGTGCAGGCGACGGGCGATCCGCGCACTCCCTATGCGCACGGCGTCCGGCTGCACCAGTACCTGTCGGCGTCGCGCCTGGTCAGCCTGCAAGACGTCCGCATTCACATGACGTTCCGGCCGGAGCTGAGCAGTTGCGTGAACAACGCGATCAACGCCTACTTCGGCGCGGGAACCCTGCCGGAGGCCGACACCACCTGTACCGCGGACCAGACGGCGAGCTAGCCCGACAACGGATCAGGCCGCGGCCGTGACGGGTTCCTCGGCGAACTGGGTGCGGTACAGCTCCGCGTAGCGGCCATCGGCGTTCAGTAGCTCGGAGTGGGTGCCGCGCTCCACGATCCGGCCCTGTTCCAGCACCAGGATCTGGTCGGCGGCGCGGATGGTGGACAACCGGTGCGCGATCACCAACGCGGTCCTGCCCTCCAGCGCTTCGGACAGCGCCTCCTGCACGGCGGCTTCCGAGGTCGAGTCCAGCGACGCGGTCGCCTCGTCCAGGATCACCACACGCGGCTGCTTGAGCAGCAGGCGGGCGATGGTCAGGCGCTGGCGTTCACCCCCGGAGAGCCGGTAGCCGCGCTCGCCGACCACGGTCTCCAACCCGTCCGGCAGCGACGCGATCAAGTCGCGCAGCCGGGCGCGCTCGAGCGCGTCCCACAGTTCGTCCTCGGTGGCCTCCGGCCGCGCGAGCAGGAGATTGGCGCGGATGGTGTCGTGGAACAGGTGCCCGTCCTGGGTGACGAGGCCGACGGTGTCGCGGAGCGATCCGGTGGTCACCTCGCGCACGTCGACGCCGTTCAACCGCACCGCGCCCGCGTCGACGTCGTAGAGACGGGAGACAAGCTGCGCGATGGTCGATTTGCCCGCGCCCGACGAGCCGACCAGCGCGACCAGCTGACCGGGCTCGGCGCGCAGCGACACGTCGTGCAGCACCTGCACCCCGCCGCGGGTGTCCAGATTCGCCACGTCCTCCAGTGAGGCCAGCGACACCTTGTCGGCCGACGGGTAGCCGAAGCTCACCGCGTCCAGCTCCACCGCGACCGGGCCCTCCGGAACCGGTTTCGCATCCGGCGCGTCCTCGATCAGCGGCTTCAGATCGAGCACTTCGAAGACGCGCTCGAAGCTCACCAGCGCGGCCATGATCTCCATCCGGGCGCTGGCCAGTGCGGTGAGCGGGGTGTAGAGCCTGGTCAGCAGCAGCGACAGCGCCACGACCGCGCCCGCGTCCAGCTGCCCGCGCAGGGCGTACCAGCCGCCGAGGCCGTACACCAAGGCGATCGCCAGCGCGGACACCAGGGTGAGCGAGGTGACGAAGACCGTTTGCAGCATCGCGGTGCGCACGCCGATGTTCCGCACCCGGCGGGCCCGCAGCGCGAACTCGTCGGACTCCTGTTCCGGCCGCCCGAAGAGTTTGACCAGCGTCGCGCCCGGCGCGGAGAACCGCTCGGTCATCTGGGTGCTCATCGCCGCGTTCAGCCGGGCGGCTTCGCGCTGCAAGTCGGCCAGGCGGTTGCCCATCCGGCGCGCCGGGAACACGAACACCGGAAGCAACACCAGCGCGAGCAAGGTGATCTGCCACGAGATGCTGATCATCACCCCGAGGGTCAGCGCGAGGGTGACCAGGTTGGCCACCACGCCGGACAGGGTGTCGCTGAACGCCCGCTGAGCGCCGATCACATCGTTGTTCAAGCGGCTGACCAGCGCGCCGGTCCTGGTGCGGGTGAAGAAGGCGACGGGCATCTTCTGCACGTGGTCGAACACGGCGGTGCGCAGATCGAGGATGAGCCCCTCACCGATGCGCGCCGACATCCACCGGATCGCGACCCCGAGCCCCGCGTCGAACACCGCGAGCACGCCGATCACCGCCGCGAGAACGACCACCACCCGTGGCGCCGCCCCGCCGACTATGTGGTCGACGACCCGGCCCGCAAGCACCGGCGTCGCCACCGCGAGCACCGCCGACACCACACTGAACAGCAGGAACGCGCCGATCCGCCGCCGGTGCGGCGCGGCGAACCGCAGGATGCGCCGCGCGGTGGCGAGCCGGAACGGCCGCTGTTCCTGCGGCGCGTTCGCCCGCCGGTACATCTGGCTCCACGCCACGGATTCGATGCTCACGTCGTACTCCCTCTTCGCTCCCCACCCATCCAAGACCTGGCCACCGACACTAAGACCTCAACAATGGTTGAGTTCAAGTCGATTCCGTCAGCCGAGGGTTCCGCCCACAGCGAAACCGGCCGAGGCCCCGAACCTCCCACCGCCCCTGACGCGAATGACGTTGGCGCAACCGGCGCGGCGAACACCCGGCGAACGCCGCCGGCATGCCCGCCTCGGAACGGCGGAGGGCGATCGGCGCGGCGTGTCGGCGAAGCATTCGTCACCGACGCATACCGCCGAGCGTGCACGCACAGATGCGCCGCTTCCCCCAAGTCTCGATCCGGCGAGCAGCCGGCACGACCGCATGGGCCTGGAACGCCGGACAGCCAGCGCCGCCACAATCCTTTCGCACCGCCTGTAGAGGTCCGACGCCGTAGACGAACACATGCCGCCATGGTCGGCGGTCCCCAGGACCACCTTGTCCGTGGTCGGCCACGCGTGCCGATCGCCTTGTCATCGGCCGCTGTGGGCCGTGCACTCGCGCAGCGGGCTTGGCAATCGGCGCGCCAGTGGGTGACGCTGTGGGCGAATATTTCACCGTCAGGGTCGGTGGTCTCCAGGACCACCTTGTCCGCGGTCGGCCACGCGTGCCGACCGCCTTGTCGTCGGCCGCTGTGGGCCGTGCACTCGCGCAGCGGGCTTGGCAATCGGCGCGCCAGTGGGTGACGCTGTGGGCGAATATTTCACCGTCAGGGTCGGT